>NZ_AKZQ01000008.1:0-6444 GCF_000278705.1 Flavobacterium sp. F52
CTTGGTGCCTTTGTGGCAATAAACTTTCCCACAAAATGCTTAAATTTAGAACATTATTTAAACATACCTTCAGGCATTCAAAACATGAAACCTGAAGCATGAAACTTAAAAAAATGATACATCAAGATAAAGAAGTAAAAAACGCTAAAAATAAAGCCAAATCTTCCTGCTGCTGTTCGCATGATGAACCCGTGCATTCTGATAATGAGGTTCATGATCACGGTGGACATGATCATGAACACAATGCAAGTGGCAGTTGGTTTAAACTGTTTTTGCCTTCGATTATATCCTTTATTTTACTGATTATCGGAATTGGTTTAGATAATTATTTTCCGCAAGATTGGTTTACAGGATATGTTAGAATTGCGTGGTATGCAATTGCATATCTTCCAGTCGGACTTCCAGTTTTAAGAGAAGCTTACGAAAGCATTGTAAAAGGAGACATTTTCTCTGAGTTTTTCCTCATGTGCATTGCCACAATAGGAGCTTTTGCCATCGGAGAATATCCAGAAGGTGTTGCTGTTATGCTGTTTTATACGATTGGAGAAACTTTTCAGGGAATGGCAGTTAATAGAGCAAAATCGAGTATTAAAAGCCTTTTGGATCAACGTCCCGATGAGGTTCACATACTAGAAAACAATGTCGCAGTAAAAGTAAAAGTTCAAGAGGTACAGATTGGAGCGATTATTCAGCTTAAAGCTGGAGAAAAATTAGGTTTGGACGGTGAATTGTTATCAGACTTCGCTTCCTTTAATACAGCGGCTTTAACGGGAGAAAGTAAGCCCGATACTAAGAAGAAAGGCGAAACTGTTTTGGCAGGAATGATAAATGGCAATACGATTGCAGAAGTAAAAGTAACAACCGCTTACAGCGACAGTAAATTGTCTAAAATTCTGGAACTCGTACAAAATGCCACAACCAAAAAGGCGCCAGCGGAATTGTTTATTAGAAAGTTTGCGAAAATTTATACGCCAATTGTGGTATTTCTCGCCATTGGAATTTGTTTGATTCCGATGTTTTTTGTTGATGATTATGTTTTTACTGATTGGTTGTACAGAGCTTTGGTTTTCTTGGTTATTTCCTGTCCTTGTGCTTTGGTTATAAGCATTCCGTTGGGATATTTTGGCGGAATCGGCGCTGCAAGCAGAAACGGAATCCTGTTTAAAGGCAGTAATTTTCTTGACAGTATTTCGACGATTCAGAATGTTGTGGTAGACAAAACAGGAACTATGACCGAAGGCGTTTTTAAAGTTCAAGAAGTTATCATAAAACCAGAATTCGATAAAAATGAAATCTTAAGATTAGTCAATGCTCTTGAAAATAGAAGCACGCATCCCGTGGCTACAGCTATTCACAATCATGTTGGACCAATTGACTCTTCGGTAGAATTAAAAGAAATCGAAGAAATTTCAGGGCATGGACTAAAAGCAACTCACAACGGAAAAGAATTATTTGTTGGGAATTTTAAACTTTTAGATAAATATTCGATTTCGTATGACATTGATCCATCTTCAATCATTTATACGACAATTGCTATCGCTTACGAAAGTAAATTTGCTGGTTACTTAACTATTGCAGATGAAATTAAAGCAGATGCTAAAGAAACGGTTTCTAAACTAAAATCTTTAGGAGTAAAATTGACCATGTTGAGCGGAGATAAAACCAATGTGGTTCAATTTGTTGCTGATAAATTGGGAATCACAAAAGCTTTTGGTGATTTGCTTCCAGAAGATAAAGTCAATAAAGTCAATGAAATTAAAGCCAAAAACGAAACAATTGCCTTTGTGGGCGATGGCGTAAACGATGCTCCTGTAATTGCTTTAAGTACGGTTGGAATTGCAATGGGAGGTTTAGGAAGCGACGCAGCCATCGAAACTGCCGATGTGGTTATTCAAGATGATAAACCTAGCAAAATTGCAATGGCAATCAATATTGGGAAACAAACCAAAAAGATTGTCTGGCAGAATATTACTTTGGCATTCGTAGTTAAAGCTTTTGTCTTAATTCTTGGCGCGGGCGGACTTGCAACCATGTGGGAAGCTGTTTTTGCAGATGTGGGAGTAGCACTTTTAGCGATTTTGAATGCGGTTAGGATTCAGAGGATGAGGTTTTAAGAGATTATAAACTGCCGACAATATCTTTCCATCTATTTTCAGAATAGAATTTTTGAAATGCAGCATTCGACAATAATGATTTTAAGTTTAAATCGCCTCTAAGATGGTTTAAACTTAAAAAATCTAAAGCAATACTTCGATATTGCTCTTCGTTCGTTTGATTGTAAGTTTTCGCAAAAAGTTCTGCTGCTTCAAAATTTTGAGCGCTAGTCATTCCTCCTAAAATCATTGAAGCGTTATTATAATTTTCATAGACATTCTGAAATTCTTTTGATTCATAATATTTTTTAGCGGAGTTGATGAGACTTAAAGTATCTTCTTTGTCTTTTTGATCCTTTTTTGAAGCAATTGCTGCTGTTGGAAGAATGTATTTAAAACCATAATTCAAAGCATAAATTCTTAAAGGAAGAAGTTCTAAAGAGGCTCTTCTTTTATCGGTTTCATTTTCTTTGATGATACTTCGAAAACTCGAAGCTTCTCCATTTTGCGTCCAATTTACTTGTGTTCCGTAAACTTGTTTGTAATTTAAATTGCATTGAACTCTGTCATACAAAAATGCATAATTTTCAATTTCAAGTTCTTTTGTCCCTTTTAATTTTTCTATTTCTTCCAAAGCCTTTTTTTGGAACAAAATATCTTGATCTGAGTGCTGGACAATAAGCCAGAAATTATGAGCGCCATCTTTTCCTATTTGAGATATTTTTGGCCAGCCGTTGCTTCTTAGAATCTCTTTTGCCGTAGAAAGATTTTTATAATCCAGTTCGTTAATTTTCTGCTGTAAAGCATTCAATTTTTCGGGATCTGAAGTTTGAATTTTAGAATACCTGACTTTCTGGTCTTCAATTCCCATTGCGTTAATTTGTTTTCGAAGTTCTGGCAGTTTCAGTGTCTTTTCATATTCTTGTTCTTTTAAATGCGCTTTTTGCACAATGATTTTCCATTCTTCAGAATAATTATTTCTAATGAAATCAAAATATGGATCAGTAATTGATCGGCTTCTGTCCAGCCTTTATCTAGCGATAAGTTTAAATACTGAAAAGCTTTAGTTTTATTTTCGTCAAGCGAATACATTCCAGCCGCTTTGTAGGCATTTAAAGCATCTGGTTTTTGGATTGAAAATGCTTTCTCCAGTTTCAGAATAGCATTTTTATAATCTTTTTGAAGATGCAATAACGAAGCTTCTGCAAGCAAAACTTGTTTACTCAGATTGTTTTGTCCTTTACAAGTATAAAAACTAAATAACAGCAAGACAAGTCCAAATGGTTTCAGATATTTTAAAATCATTTTTCAGCTTTTTGGAAGATGAAAATACAAATTATATTTTTATATGTTTGAAACAAAGTGTTTTAAAACTCCAGTTCAATTATGTTATCATTATTTTCCAAAGTTATTTTCACTGGATTACTTTCAGAAGGGATTTGAGTTGGATACCAATTTCGAGTAGGCTGTACCAGAATCAATAAACCATCATGATCGCCAATTGCGGCAAATTTATCGGTATTGGTATTTTGAGAAAAGAAATGCAATCCGTGTTCTTCGATTAATTGATTTCCTAATTGTAATGGACTATCTGTAACAATTCCGATTTCGCTTATATTTAAAATTGAAGCAGAATTAAACTCGCCAACTTGTTCATTATTAAGATCATGTCTAGCAATGAATTCGAGTAGATTTCCGTTGTGATCGAAGAAATATATAGAATGTGCATTCCAATTTTCGAAATTAGTAACCACGCTTTTATCTTCTAGAACAATTAAATAAACTTTGTCCTTGCACCATTGAATGGCTTCTTCAAGCTGATTTTCAGGAATATTGAAAGCAAAATGATATATGGAATTAAAATCTGAATCTTCAACAAATTTTAAAATGGAAGTTCCAGCCTGAAATGTTATCGATTTTTGATCGCTTTCTAAAATGAAAAGGCCAAAAATGTTCTGATAAAATGCTTTCGTTTTTTGAATATCGTTTGTTTTAATTTGTATCTGATCAATTCTCATGGCAGTAAATTTTTATAAAAGAAAAAGCTCCTTTTGAGTTCTAGTCAAATTTAAGAAATGCCAATAAATTCAAGGCTAAAGAGGTATTTTATGTGTCAATAAAATGATAGTAAATAATTATGGATTGGCGCTTAATGGCATTTTTAAATAATCTATAAAGCTAAAAAAAGATAGATACCAATTGTTGTAAGATTATCGAAAAAACTTTCATCTTATAATTGATTTTCAATTAAAAAGCCCGATTGTGGTCGGGCTCTTATATTTTAATATGTAGCAGGTTTTCTAATATTTTTTCCAACCTTTTGATTTAAATCATCACCAAGATCTTCTCTTGCAGTATCTGCAATTTTCTGAATTTCGGCTACAATTTCGGGATATAATTGCTGCACATCACGCACTTCTCCCGGATCGTGCGCTAAATCGTAAAGTGCCATAGGAAATTCTGCAGACGCACCTTCACCGCGATATCCATCTTTTCCTTGTAGCTTTTTGTTGTAGGTTATGCCTTTGTGCGGAAAAACCAATTTCCAGTGTTTGTAGCGAATAGCTTCTAGATTATTGCTTCCAACTCCAAAATAATAATAAAAAATTTCTCTCGGACCAGAAGCTGTTTTTCCAGTTAAGACAGGAAGAAAATTTAAACCGTCAATTTGATTTTTAGGTAAAGAAGCTCCTGTTATTTTGGCAATTGTAGGTAATAAATCCATATTGGTCATAAGCGAACTGTTTACAGAACCGCCTTTTATTTTGCCAGGCCAACGAATCAGGAAAGGAACTCTTGTGCCGCCTTCCCAAGTGGTAGATTTTCCTTCTCTAAAACCTCCCGAAGAACCTGCATTATCACCAAAAACAAGCCAAGGGCCATTGTCGCTGGTGATGATTAAAACGGTGTTTTTAGCAATTCCTTCTTTATCGAGCGTATTTATAATTTCGCCAATAGACCAATCCAGTTCCATAATAACATCACCAAAAAGGCCTAAATCGCTTTTGCCTTTAAATTTGTCTGAAACCGCCAAAGGAGCGTGAGGCAGAGGATGAGTCAGGTATAAAAAGAAAGGATTTTTTTTGTTTTTTTTGATAAAACCTATTGCTTTTTCGGTAAAAAGCGTGGTTAGTTTTGAAGCATCTTTGATGTTTTCAATCGTATCAATAACGGTTGTATTACTGATTAAAGGAAGCGGAGGAAAGCTCGAACGCATGTCTTTAGAATCGGTAACTTTTGAGTACCCATCATAATCAATTGGCCATACATCGTGCGAATACGGAATCCCGAAAAACTCATCAAAATCATAATTGGTAGGCCAGTAAGGCAATACATTGCCTAAATGCCATTTGCCGTAATTGGCAGTTTTGTAACCGTTTTTCTTTAAAAGCGATGCAATCGTTTCTTCATTCGGATTCAAAGCGTGTTTAGCTCCTGGAAGTAATACGCCCGACATGCCAATTCTATTAGGATAACAGCCTGTTAGTAAGGCAGCTCGAGAAGCTGTACAAATAGCTTGTCCAGCATTAAAATTGGTTAAACGCATTCCTTCTTCGGCAATTTGATTGAAATGTGGAGTATTAACTCCCGTCATTCCGTACGGTTCTGTGTCACCATAACCCATATCATCCATATTGATGATAATAATATTGGGTTTAGAATTTGAGTCTTTACTTTGAGCAATGCCTAAAGAAGTGATTGCCGAAAGAAAGAGCAAGAAGAAACTTCTTTTCATAACTTGTGGTTTTTGGAATAATTAATAATTGCATGGCGTATAAGTTTGGTTGACCACAAATATATTCAAAAGATGAAGTTTAAAAATAAAAAAAGCCCGTTTCATAAAGAAAGGGCTTGGAAGATTTGCACTTTTTGGGGCAAAATACAAATTGTATAACTAATTTATTTTGGCATTTCTGGAGTGATAATTCTTCTTGTTGGAGTACTTAAAGTTTCAATAAAAGCTAGTAAATCACTTATTTCTTCTTTGCTTAAGTTTAATTTTTTAAGTGCAGGGTCCACTTTTGGAATCAAAGAATCGCGAGCAGTTCCTAGATATTTTTTCTGAACAGGAGATGGATTTCCTAAATTATATAATTCGACCACGTCCAATAAAGTTGGAAAATGTCCATGATGCATCCATGGTCTTGTGTTTACAACTTCACGAAGAGTTGGGGTTCTAAATTTGCCAATATCTTTTACATCTTTAGTAACATTGTAACGTCCGAAATCTTCATTTTTGGTTCCGAATAAAGTCTGCCCGTCATTATGAAACTGATTGTCGCTAAAATAAGGTGTATTGTGGCAGTTGATACATTGTGCTTTGGTTCTAAACAAATGCATTCCATTTACT
>NZ_AKZQ01000009.1:0-505 GCF_000278705.1 Flavobacterium sp. F52
AAACAAATGCATTCCATTTACTTGCTGATCGGTATAAATGTCTGATTTTCCGCTTACAAACTGATCAAATTTACTTTTCGGACTATTAATCGATCTTTCGAAAGTAGCAATAGCGTATTGAATTCGCTCTAAAGTCACTTTTTTGTCTCCAAAAGCCTCCGTGAATAAAGAATTGTAACCTTTTATTTTTGCAATTTTGTCAACAGCAATCGTCAATTTTTCATTCATTTCTAAAGGATCCTGAACAGGAAACTGCGCTTGATCTTCAAGACTTGACGCACGTCCATCCCAAAACAGGGAAGTGGCATACGCCGAATTTAAAATGGTCATCGAATTGCGTTTTCCGGTTTGCCTGTCGTGGCCAAATGAACGCGTTAAATTATCTGTCCAGCCCAGTTCAGGATTGTGGCACGAAGCGCATGCAATTTGTCCGCTTTGCGATAATCTTGGATCAAAAAACAAAATCTTACCCAAACTTTCTTTTTCTTTTGAATACGGATTATAA
>NZ_AKZQ01000010.1:0-262 GCF_000278705.1 Flavobacterium sp. F52
TTCTTTTGAATACGGATTATAAGCAGGATAAGGAACAGCGGGTAAAACGCCAATATCCTGAAATTTAGATTTGTCTACACTTTCGTGTAATTCTGCAGCAGGCCATTTTGATGAGTCTCCGCCGGAATAGATTTTTCGTAATTCCTGAATATCAATGTAATCGGGATTTTCCACGCTTTTGTATGCCGTCAAGCATAGCAGGAATAGGAGAGGGAAGATTAGCTTTTTCAATTCTTTTTGGTTTTTGTTTCATCCCGATAGC
>NZ_AKZQ01000011.1:0-312 GCF_000278705.1 Flavobacterium sp. F52
TTGTTTCATCCCGATAGCTATCAGGACAGGTTTCAAGTTGTCACGGAACTTTGTTAAAGTTTTAAATTTTGACAAAGTTCACTAGGTAAAACATTCATAATTTATAACTCACAATTCATAATTATAACGTAACTTCTTTAGGACACGGAATGCTCAATGCATTTGGTTTTGGATATGTTCTATTGTTGTACATTCTGTATTGAGTTGACACTGTTCCTCCAAATAGTTTATCATTTGTCAGTTTTAATTCAAATGAGATTTCATATAAGCCATTGCTGATTTCTTTGTATGTTCCTTCGCCAGAAATGGCAA
>NZ_AKZQ01000012.1:0-7993 GCF_000278705.1 Flavobacterium sp. F52
TCCTTCGCCAGAAATGGCAATAACATGAGTATTTGTTGCACTTGATCCGATTGTAATGTCTTGTGGAATTACTAAAACAGTTCCTTCGGTTTTGCTGTTTCCGTTTGCAGGGAAAAATTCCAAAGCAGATTTAATATTGAATCCAGGAGAAATTGCAGCAGAGTTGCTTTCGTTAGAAAACCATCTTTTTAAACCAAAAGAATTTACTGTATTGGTTCCGCTCGCAACATTAAATCCGATTTTGAAAGCATCGTGATACACATCGTCATTAGGATTTGTTGTTCCTTTATCGCTATATAATATAGCATTCGGATCATCTTTTGTAACTACAACAGGAAAAGTCAGAGCGTTGAAAGTTTGCCAAGTACAAGTGGTTCCGTTGCTAAACCAATGTTCTCCATAAGTCAAATAAAACGCATTTGTAGGATCGGTAAATTTTGATGCTGGATTTGCCTGAATATCTCTTAGAGATTTTATTGGTTTTACAATTGTCAGATTGGTGTTTCCTGTAGCAGTGTAATTAGGAATATTTATTAAAGTAATTTTTGATTCGTAACGGGCATCATCATTTTGCAGATCTTCCAAAAGAGTTAAATGATATGTTACAGAACTTCTGTTATCGCCAAAATCATCGTGCGTTAAAGAATATTCAAAACCGTTTTGAAATTTGAAAAAATTAGCATTTTTAATTTCTTCAGGGAAAAAGCCATTAGGGAAGTTCACTTCAAAATCAATTGTTTCGCCTACTTCGCCTTTGACATTATACTGCGTTACAGGAAAAGTGTAGTTAGTTGCAATTGTTCCCAAATCAATTTTGAAAGTATTGTTTGGATATGCTGTGTTTAAATTTCCTATATGAATATCAGGATCAGAAACCGTTTCGAGTTTTAGATTGATGCTTTGGTTTGCAGCCCATCTTTTATCAAAAGAAACATAAATGGTATCTGTTAATTTACTGCCTTGAAACGAAAGCTGATTTACCGGATTTACACTAAAGCTATCGCTCACGCCTGATGTTTCAGCGCTGAAATTAGCCGTTACCGTTTCTTTTAACGAACGTGTCGTTAAGGTTACAGGGACTTTTAATGTTTTTACAGACTTGTTTTCATAAGTAGATTGCGGGACTAAACTTCCGTTTATAGTTGGATATTCTAAAGGAGTGTTATCTGCTTTAACCAAAAAGTTGAATCTTATATAGGGATCTATATCAGAACCTAATTTATAATCATCTTTTGAGCACGAAATGTATAATAGCGCTGTTAATAATAGGCTGAATATCTTAATACGAGTCATTTTGCTGCAAGTTTGGGTTAAGATTTGTGTTGAATGTTGGTATTGGCAATACGTATTTTAGAGACGGATACGTCAAACTGCATACATTTGCAAGACAGCCGTCAGTTCTTGAAACGTTTTTATGGTTTCTCGCAATATCAAAGAATAAAAAGCCTTCAAAGCATAATTCTTTCCTTCTTTCTAAAAAGATATTTTCTTTTAGACTTGTTGTATTGGTTAATAATGAAGCATTTGCGCGGGCGCGAATCGTATTGATGTCCGCCATTGCCAAATCTGCTCTGTTGGTTTCTAAAGCGGCTTCGGCACGAATTAGATACATTTCGCTAAGTCTAAATGCTACATAACCAGCATTATCTTGAAATTTTTTTGTAAAGCTGTAATTCACGTAAGTTTGTACGCCTTCAACCAATGTAAAAAGCGGTTTTATCAAGAATAATTGTTTTCTTAAATCTGAGCTTTCATATAAATTAATCAAATCATTTGAAGCCGTATATTTTTCAAAACTTTGATCTGTATTGTAGCCAAAAACTTTTGACATTGATCCTGCAACATTGTTTTCATTATCCTTAGGAATAGCAAATTCAAGCAAAATTTCTGAAATAGGAAGGTCTGGTTTTTCCCATTCTGCAATTAAACTTTCTTTGCTGGTCAATATAGCTCCAGAATTGGTAATAACATCATTTGCTGTTTCGTAAGCATTTGTCCAATCTCCTTTTTGAAGATAAACTCTAGCCAATAAAGCTTTTGTATTTTTTTGGTTAAAGAAAGAATACGCAGCACCAGAAAGCAAAGAACTATCTGAATAATTGGCTATAGCTGTCTGCAAATCATTAATAATTAAAGCATACGTTTCTGCAGCAGTTTTTCTTGCTGGATATTGCACGCCTCCTTTTATAGATGCAGTGCTGTAAACGATTCCTAGATGTGAAGCGTCGGCAGTATAGTTATAATCCTGACTGTAAACCAGCGATAAAAGAAAATGCGTATAAGCTCTTATGGCCAAGGCTTCTGCTTTTATCTGATTTTTCTCTGCATCAGTAGCGTCGGTTAGGGAAGGAGTGTATTCTAAAATTAGATTTGCCTGATTTATGATATCATAACTATCATCGTAAAATAGTTTGAAATTACTGGTCAGCGCCTGATCATCAAAAGAATAAACCTGTTCAACATTTGAGGGAGTCGAAACTTGTCCTCTAAGACTTCCTGTTGCAATTGGCGTAAACTTGATGTTTCCGCCTTGTAAATCAGCATAAACGGCGTACCGTTCTGTTCGAACATTGGCTTCCAACGAAGAATAAAGTCCTCTAAGCGCTTGTAAAACACCTGTTTTATTCTGCAAAAGTTCGTCAATAGAAGTTTGTGTTCCAGGTTCTTGTTCTAAAAAGTCACTGCAGCTTTGCAATGAAAGGAATAGAAAGAATATTGATAAGTATTTTGAATATTTCATTTTCTTAAAATTTAGCATTAACCCCTAGAGAAATTGTTCTTGCCTGCGGATAAATAAAACTATACTCTCGTACGCCGTTCAATCCTTTTGGACTTTTTTCTTTGTACCAATACGCCACATTTGTAGCATCAGCAAATACAGAAAGTGCATCCAGAAAAGTCTTTTTTAACGGCACATTATAACTTAAATTAATATTGCTGATTCTGATGTAAGTTGCGTCATAAACATACTTGCTTAAGTTGGTTATTATTGGAGAAAGCGTCACAGCAGATTGTGTAACGTTGTCACCAGGATTTCTCCAGTAATCGTAGGCATTTACAGAAAGGTTTCTATTTGATGTTACGTTATATTGATCTATAAGAACATTTGATGCTAAAAGATCACCGCCAATTTGATAATCACCTCTAATAGATAAAGTTAGATTATTGTAGAAAGTGAAATTATTATAGAAACCACCATAGGCATCTGCCTGTTTGTCTCCAATGGGTTCCCAGTCGGCAATCGTATATAATTCGCCATACGTTTTCGCATCGTAAACCTGACCATTTTTTTGAATAAGATCTCTTCCTGTAGCTGGATCTACACCTACCCATTTGACTCCCCATAGTGTTGTAGTGCTGTAGCCAATTTTTTGTGCCAATGCGAGATTTGCTACAGAATAGTCGCTTCCTAAACCTTTTAAATCGGTTACTTTGCTGTCTACTGTAGAAATATTAAATGCCGTTGTCCATTTAAAGGCGTTGCTTTTTACCCATTTAATTCTAGTAGTAAGTTCAAAACCTTTGTTGTACATGCTTGCAGCATTTAATTGTATAGAACCATAACCCGTTTCGGTAGGAATATCTCTGGCTGTAATCAAATCGCTTTTATTGTCATAGTAATATTCTAAAGTCAATTCGACTCTTTTGAAAACATTAAAATCAAATCCAGCGTTGAATTTTGTGTTTTTTTCCCAGCTTAATCTTCCGTTCGGCGCTGCTCCAGGCGTTGCTTCAGTACCGCCATTGTATCCGTTTTGACTTACATTGTATAATCCTTTAGATCTGTACGAACCAATTTTTGAATTTCCTGTTGTACCATAACTTGCTTTTAATTTTAAGAAATCGATCCAAGAATTAGAGCTTAAAAAGTTCTCGTTGCTAATAATCCATCCTGCGCCTAAACCTCCGTTATGAGCCACATCAGTATCATCTCCAAAAACAGAACTCTGATCGCGACGATAATTGGCCAATAAGAAATAACGTTTTTTGTAATTGTAATTTAACTGTGAAAACAAAGAAACTCTGGAGTTATAGCTTATTTCGCTTCGGTAGCTTTGTCCGCTCGTAGATTCATTTTCAGGTGTATCAGGATTGTCGTCTCTTATTGCTTCAGACACTTTATGAATATATTCTGGATTCAAAAATCCAACTCCAGATTTGTAATTGAAATCGGTTTTATCTTCAGCAAGTTCAAAACCAATTATACCATCAATTTCATGAGTTTCGTTCCATTGTTTATTGAATAAAGCTTGTCCTTGCCAGTTCCATTTTGTAGAATTTCTCTGATTGATAAGACGGCGCCCCCAAGCTGGACGTGAAATTCCATCCAACATAAAAGTGCCATTGTACTGTCCGCTTTCATTTGCTGCAGAGAAGTATCGATCCTGTTCTTTATCGGTATAATCCATACCAAAAAGAGTAGAGAATCTAATGTTTTTACTAAGTTTATAAGATAAATTCAGACTTCCTAAAAGACCAAAAGTTTGCGCTTCGTTTTTGTTTTGCTCAATTGCTGCCAAAGGATTTCCCCTAGTAGAACCGCTTACGCCCAAATCGGCATAAGAGCCATCAGCATTATAAACGGCAAGGGTTGGAAGGTAGGCAAAACTATAAAAGATGTTTGGAGCATCTTTTTGTACAAAACTTGGGTTTAGCATTAAATTAATATCCCATTTGCCAGAATTATAACCTAAGTTTATTCCAGCATTTAGCTGTTTGGTTTCATTTCCAACCTGCGGTTCGTCAATTTTTGTATAGCTTATGTTTGTACGGTACGAAAATTTAGAAGTAGAACCCGAAACATTAAAATTATACTTATTGTATATTCCTGCGCGGTTTAATATATTGAACCAATCTGTGTTAATGCCGTTGTAAGAAACGGGAACATAACCAGGTGTAGTATTCTTCATAAACTCATTTCGCAGTTCTGTGTATTGCTCTCCGTTTAAATATTTAATCTGATTAATGGCAGAAGAAACTCCAAGCTGATTTGAAAAACCAAATTGTGTTTTTCCTTTTTTACCCTTTTTAGTTGTAATCAAAATCACGCCATTAGCTCCATCAGCACCATAAATTCCAACTGCTGCGGCATCTTTTAAAACAGAAATAGTTTCGATATTTTCTGGTGCAATTTTCATTAAAGGATTTGCCAGATTTTCGGCAAAATCACCACTTCCGTTAAAATTGGCGCTGTCAATAGCATATTCCTCACTCATTACAACACCGTCAACAATAAAAAGAGGCTGAGAAGAAGTTCCTGAAATGGCACCGCTTAAAGAAGATAAAGTTCCTTGCCCGCGAATATTGATTTTAACTGGTCCGCCAACACCAGAAGTATTTTCGACCAAAACCCCTGCAATTTGTCCTGTAATCATTTTGTCAAAACTTTCAGAAGCCTGTTCAACTGCGATGTCTTTTGCCTGTAAAGTCGAAATACTTCCGACAATTTCTTCTTTTAATTTTGTAGTTCCATAAGAAGAAGTAATGATAACAGGATTCAATTCATCTGTAACTTCTTGAAGATAAAAAACAAATTCTTTTTTGTATCCCGCTGTTTGCGATTGTGGTTCCATTCCTAAATAAGCAACTTCAAGAATCTGATCCTTAATGTTTTCGCCTTTTAGTTCATAAGCAAATTTTCCATTTGAATCGGTTATGGCACCCATTCCAGTTCCATTTACGCGAATAGTGGCACCAGAAAGAGGCTGTTTGTCTTTTGCGCTGTAAACTGTTCCTTTAATCATCCGTTCAGTTTCCTGGTTACCAGAATTAGATTTATCAACTCGAGTCGCATCTGTCAATAAAACTTGCTTTTTCTGAATGTAGTAGGAGATATTCGTACCTTTCAGCAACTTCTTTAAAGCTGTTTCTAAGGTGGCATTATTGACATCTAAATCAGCTAATTGATCGGTATCTATTTTTTTTGCATTATAAATGATTCTAAAATCACTTTGTTCTTCAATAGATTTGATAATTAGGCTTATAGGTTTATTTTTTACGTGTAATGTTATGAGTTTATTCTGAGAAAATCCTTTAAATCCAGATAAGAGAATGGCTAAGAAAAACAGAATTTTTCTTAAAAAGGGCTGTATCGTAAATGTCATGGTTATGTATTTATCGCGGATTGGTAATTGTAATGGTTTTTTGGTCAATTGAATAATTAAAAGGCGTGTCACGCTTTAGAAGATCTAAAATGTTTTCGACACTAGATTCGCTAATTTTAATTGTACCCGTAAAATTCTGTTTGGCCAAATCAGAATTTTCGTTGATAATTTCAACATCATAAGTACGCTGAATAATTTTAGCGATTATAGAAAATGGCGTGTCTTTAAAAGCAAGCTCACCTTTTGTCCAGGCAACATAAAAGGCTGTATCGACTTCTTTTACAGCCAGTTTTTTCGAGTTATTCTGCCATGTTGCCATTTGATTTGGTTCTAACAGAATAGCGTTAGTAGAATTAGCAGCTTCAGACATTCGAATGCTTCCCTCAATTAATGTACTATTAACTGTAGGGTTTTCAGGATATGCGCTCACATTAAAGGTAGTCCCGAGAACTTCAATATCTGCCTGATTTGCATGAACGATAAACGGATGCATTTTATCTTTTGCCACTTCAAAAAATGCTTCACCGGTTAAGTATACATCTCGGTTTCCATTTAGACCAAACTGTTCTGGATAACGTAAACTTGTTCCCGAGTTTAAACTCACAATAGTACCATCTGAGAGTTTAAGTTTGAAACGTTTTCCGTACGGAACAGAGAGAGTATTGTAAATCACTTTTTGATCTGCGACTTTACCAAAATAAACAATTTCATTCGGAAATTTTTTGGCAATCAATTCGCCTTTATCATTTAGCAAAGCAGTCTGAGCTTTTCCAGATAAATATTCCAGACGGCCGTCGCCCAATTCCAGAACAATTTCTTTTGGATTTTCAGTTGTTTTGTTCAATAAGAAAATAGTCGTTCCTAAGCCCAAAAATACTAAAAATATCGCAGCGTACTGTACATATTGTCTGATTTTATTTTTGGGTTGCATCTGGATTACCGGAGCGGTTTCAATAGATAAATCAGAAGAAAGAGTGGTTAATGCCCAGATCTTCTTAGCCTTTATAAATTGATTTTTGTTTTCGTCAGATGCCTCGATCCAGTCAAAAAGTGCCTGAACTTCTTGTTCCGAAGCTTCATTAGAAAGGTATTTGCTTATTATTTCCGATGTCATGTTTGCTTTTTTAAACTTCTCACATTATAAGTACACCTCAGAATTAAAATACCCTATCTTTTTATTCTTAATTATTATAAATAAGGATAAAAATTAAGAACAAATAATCAGATAATCTGGTCTTTAGAATTTTTAAAGCCTTTGTCATGTGGGCTTCTACGGCTTTTAGTGAGACTCCCAATTCTTCGGCGATTTCTGCATTTTTTTTATTTTCAAAGCGTTTTTTTATAAAAACTTCTCTGGTTTTTGGAGGCAGATAGCTGATAGATTCCTGAATAATGCGTTCTAGTTCGGTTAATTCTAGAGGGTCGAACTGAATTGAATTTAAAACTTCAATATTCAATTCTCTTTCTTTGTGGTTTAAGAGGTTATTTTTGAATTTGTTCTTCACTTTGTTGTGACGGATCAAATTCAAGCATTTTGATTTGGCATAAGTAAACAAGAAAGCTTGAATTCCGTTTATAGATTCCACATTTTCTCTGTTTTGCCATAGGTGTAGTAAAGCTTCCTGGGCCAGATTTTCAGCTTCGTCCTGATCATAAATAAACTGAATGCTGAAAGACTGGATTCTCTTAAAATATTTATCGTAAAAAAACTTGAATGCAGTTTCGTCGCCTTCCTTAAAGGAATGGAAAAGATCTAATTCGAAACGGACATTCTTATTCATTAAACGAAATTTACTTTGGAAAAAGCAATATTAAGTAAATTTTAAAAACAACTCAATTTTGCTCAGAAAGCGGCAAATATAAAAGTTTATTTATATTAATTCTAAATA
>NZ_AKZQ01000013.1:0-1611 GCF_000278705.1 Flavobacterium sp. F52
TATCCCGATAGCTATCGGGATTTCGCTCTTTGCGTTTAAATATCAAAGATTGCTATATAATAATTGCAGTGTATGAAAATCAGATGAACCGTCAAAGTATTTATAAAGCACTTCCTGAAAAATAGGTTCTGTATTTTGAACGCTGGCAAATAAAGTCATACAAGATTGAAGATTTTCTACATCTATGCTTTCAAAAATATCTGATACGTTTTCTTCTTTTTTAATTAATTCAGAAGTAATTTCTAAAAGATGTTTTCCTAAAATGGGATGTTCAAGAAAAGCAATTGCCTCGTCGGCATTTTTGATTTCGTAAAATTTAGATGTATCGCTCGAACCCATTCCTTTTATTTGAGGAAAAATAAACCACATCCAAGGAGACTCTTTTTTGCCATTTTTAATTTCGTCTAGAGCTGTTAAGTACAATTTGTTTTGAGCATCTAAAAAACGAAGTAATCCATTGTTATTGTAATCCATTATTTACGATATTAATTTGGGGATATCAGGTCATAAATCTAGTCAAAATATGTTTACTTGTATAGTGCGAAACTTATTTTTTAGAGCCAATTTTTAACATTTTAAATGAGATAATTTAAAAAAGCAATTTGCTGTAAAATTTTATGCTTTTATAGTACATTAACAGATAAAGTTGTATTAATTAATTTTTTAATTGTTATAAAAAGCATTTTTAATTGGTGGTTCTGTTATGATTTTTCTATTTTTATAAACAGACGGTTTAAAAACTGTCCGAAAAAATAAAATTAGACTTGATATTGGCCATCTTACAATATCAATATTTTCAACCGGGCAAGCTTCGCCCATAAAAAAATAAATGCTTATGAAAATAGGATTAATCGGATTCGGAAAAACTGGAAAATCAGTAGCTTCAATATTATTAGAAAATAAAAAATTCTGTTTAGAATGGGTTTTACGCCAAAGTACGGTTTTAGAACACAGATCGGTTCCAGAATTTTTTGGAGTGCAGTCAGAAGAACCCGGCTTAATCTACTCTAGTTCTAAAACTTCTATAGAAGAATTATTAGAACAACATCCTGTTGATGTCATTATTGATTTTTCGTCACATCAAGGAATATATACATATGGAGAAGTAGCTGCAAAAAAGCAAGTAAAAATTATTTCTGCTATTTCACATTATAAAGATAAAGAGTTGGCTTTCCTGAAAAAGCTTTCGAAAAAAACTACTGTATTTTGGTCACCAAATATTACTTTGGGAGTGAACTATTTATTGTTTGCAGCCAAGTTTTTAAAGAAAATTGCACCTTGGGTCGATATTGAAGTGAACGAAGAGCATTTTAAAACCAAACAAGGAACATCTGGAACAGCAGTAAAAATAGCAGAAGCGCTAGATGTTGATAAAGAAAACATCAATTCGGTTAGGGCAGGAGGAATTGTAGGTAAACATGAAGTTATTTTTGGTTTTCCTTTTCAAACCGTGCGTCTAATTCACGAATCGATTTCTAGAGAAGCTTTTGGAAACGGAGTTATTTTTGTGGCTGAAAATCTTAAAGAGAAAGAAAAAGGATTATATAATTTTGAAGATATCCTGACGCCTTATTTTACGGTTTAAGTTTTTTTGCCACAAAGACGCTAAGG
>NZ_AKZQ01000014.1:0-799 GCF_000278705.1 Flavobacterium sp. F52
CCTTAGCGTCTTTGTGGCAAAATAACTTATTTCCTAAAAGTCAAAGCCTTCATATACTCCAAATTCATTTTAGCAATTGAAAGTACCGAAATTCCTTGCGGACATTCTATTTCGCAGGCTCTAGTATCCGAACACGCTCCAAATCCTTCTTCATCCATTTGTTTTGCCATTGAAACAGCGCGTTTAGGAGCTTCTAATTTTCCTTGCGGTAAAAGCGCTAGATGCGTTATTTTGGCGCCAACAAATAAAGCTGCGCTAGCATTTTTGCATGAAGCAACACAGGCTCCGCATCCGATGCAGGCAGCAGCGTCAAAAGCAGCTTCGGCGGTTTCATACGAAATCGGAATGCTGTTGGCTTCGGGCGCCTGACCCGTCGAAGCGCCAATAAAACCTCCTGAAGCAATAATGGAATCAAATGCTTTGCGGTCAATTTTCAAATCGCGTAAAACGGGAAAAGCTTTTGCTCGAAACGGTTCAATATAAATAGTATCTCCATCTTTAAAACTTCTCATGTGAAGCTGGCAGGTTGTAGTGTTTTTAAGAGGTCCGTGAGCACGGCCGTTAATCATGACCCCACATTGTCCGCAGATTCCTTCACGGCAATCATGATCAAACTCTATCACGCGTTCTCCCTGTTGAATAAGAGACTCATTTAAAAGATCCAGCATTTCTAGAAACGACATATGTTCTGATACTCCATCAATTTCATAATCGGTCATTTCTCCTTTTGTAGAAGAATTAAACTGTCGCCATATTTTTAGATAAAGTTTCATAGATAATTATGAGTTATGAGTTATGA
>NZ_AKZQ01000015.1:0-1379 GCF_000278705.1 Flavobacterium sp. F52
TATGAGTTATGAATTATGAATTGTTAATTAATAATTTACAATTAACAATTCACCATTTTATTTATAGCTTCTCACTGCAAGTTCTACCGATTCAAAGGTTAAAGGTTCTTTGTGAAGTTCAGGTTCGTTATTTAAACCTTTCCATTCCCAAGCCGAGACATAACAGAATTCATCGTCGTTACGGACAGCTTCTCCATCAGCGGTTTGATATTCTTCTCTAAAATGAGCTCCGCAGGATTCTTCACGCTGTAAGGCATCGTAACACATTAATTCGGCCAATTCTATATAATCTGCAATTCGTCCCGCTTTTTCAAGTTCGCTGTTTAAAGTGTTATCGCCAGTAATTCTGAGATCTTTTTCAAATGAAGCTTTGAGTTCTCGAATTTCGACTATTGCTTCTTCCAGTTTTTCTCTGCTTCGTGAAAGACCGCATTTTTCATACAAAAGACGTCCGATTTTTTTATGGAAATAATCTGCAGAAAGTGTTCCGTTGGTATGTAAAAAACGATCCAGCTGTCTTCTCACTGTTTTTTCAGCTTCTTCAAATGCGGGATGCGAAATATCAGGTTTAGGCAAATTCAATTCGCCTGCCAAATAGTTCGGAATAGTGTAGGGAGCAATAAAATAACCATCGACACAAGCTTGAAGCAGTGAATTTGCCCCAAGACGATTTGCTCCATGGTCCGCAAAATTAGCTTCACCTAAAGCAAATAAGCCCGAAATCGTAGTCATAAGCTCATAATCGACCCAAAGTCCGCCCATGGTAAAATGAGCCGAAGGCGAAATCAGCATCGGTTCTTTGTAAGCGTTTATGCCTGTAATCTTTTCATACATAGCAAAAAGATTACTGTATTTGGCTTCAATTTTATCTTTACCCTGCGCTTTTATGGCATCTGAGAAATCGAGATAGATGGCATTTTTCATAGGTCCAACGCCATGGCCGGCATCAATTCTTTCTTTTGCGGCTCTTGACGAAATATCTCTTGGAGCCAGATTTCCAAATGAAGGATAACGACGCTCTAAATAATAATCACGCTCTTCTTCGGGAATGGCATTTGCATTTCGGTCATCTGCGGCTTTTTTTGGAACCCAGATTCGTCCGTCATTTCGAAGCGATTCAGACATTAAAGTCAGTTTGGATTGATTTTCACCATGCTGCGGCAATGAAGTAGGATGAAATTGAATCCAGCTTACACCAGCCATAAATGCGCCTTTTTTGTGCGCGCGCCAAATGGCAGAACTGTTACAGCCCATAGCTAAAGTAGACAGATAATATACTTTTCCGTAACCGCCAGAAGCCAGAACAACAGCATCTGCAGCATGGCGTTCCAATTTGCCAGTTTCAAGATTTCGTGCAATTATGCCTTTGGCTTTGCCAT
>NZ_AKZQ01000016.1:0-3933 GCF_000278705.1 Flavobacterium sp. F52
ATTATGCCTTTGGCTTTGCCATCAATGACCACAAGTTCGAGCATTTCGTGACGGGTGTACAAAGATACTTTTCCCAAAGCTGCCTGACGTTCCAAGGCTTGATAAGCTCCTAATAAAAGCTGTTGTCCTGTCTGTCCTCTAGCATAAAAAGTTCGAGAAACCTGAACGCCTCCAAAAGATCTGTTGTTTAAATATCCCGCATATTCCCTTGCAAAAGGAACTCCTTGTGCGACAGCATGGTCAATTAAAGCAGCAGAACATTCGGCCAAGCGATAAACATTGGCCTCACGAGATCTAAAATCGCCGCCTTTTATAGTGTCGTAAAACATTCTGAAAGTACTGTCGCCATCATTTTTGTAGTTTTTGGCAGCATTTACACCTCCTTGTGCAGCAACAGAATGCGCACGTCTAGGAGAGTCCTGAAAACAAAAAGACTTAATATTATAGCCTTGTTCTGCCAGCGATGCAGCGCATGAAGCTCCTGCAAGACCTGTACCCACGACTATAATATTAAGTTTTTTCCGATTTGCTGGATTTACCAGTTTAGCTTTCGATTTATAAGTACTCCATTTTTCTGAAAGTGGTCCTTCGGGTATTTTTGATTCCATCATTTTTATTGTTTTAAAATGAATTGATGCAAAACTTTAAAAGCAACTATACTTTAGGGACTCCAATATACTATAAAAATCTTATAAAATGAAATTATTGTTTACTGATTATCATGGCTTTACTCGTTGTGTTAGATTTTATGAAATAAATGCCTGAAGGATATTCGGAGATCGAAATAATATTTCCTGCTCCTTGTTTAATTTTACTTCCTGTAACTGAATAGATAGTCCATTCTAGCTCTTTTGATAAATGAAATATTCCTTTTGACGGGTTTGGATAAACGATAATTTTATTGGATTCTGCATCCGGATTTTCTACTCCAAGATTACAATTATGAACTTCGTAGCTAACTTTTTTAGTATTATTTCCATTTGAATTAGTAACAGTTAAAGAAATTTCTCGATCTCCTTCTGTAGAAAAAATAACAGAATGCGGACCAATTCCAGTTGCAGTTTGCGGTTGTGCCCCAGCGCCAAAATTCCATGAATAAGAATCAACAGTGCCTACAGAAACTGAAGTAAAGGTTACAGCAGTATTCAAACATCCCATTTGCGGACTATATTCAAAATCGGCAATAGGAGCAGTGGTGCTTCCTGAAAGGACAAATTCCATTTTATTGACATTGATATCATTTTCTTCAAAATATAAAGTGATCACATGAGTTCCTTGTGTCAAAGCTATATTAGGAATTGCGACAGTCTGCCAGTTCTGAAAACCTCCTGTATTAGGTATATTGACAGTTCCAGTTAGGTTTGTGCCATCTACTTTTACATGTAGTTTTCTGGTGTTGTAAGGAGTAGCAATTCTTAAATTTATCGTGTAATTTCCTGTTGTATTTACTTTGGCGGTATATTTCAGCCATTCATCTTTTACGACATAAGCCAAATTGAATCCGCCTTCGTTACAAGCTTCAGTTCCAACACGGTCGCCTGGTCTGTAAGCCGTATCTCCTCCAGCATTGATATCGAAAATAGCTTCTGGGCCAATATCATAATTTTCGGCTTCTATAGTTCCAGGTATTTGCGCAATTATTCCCTGATAAGGTGCATTCTGAAGTGTAGTTGGGGTATAAAATGCGGTATAGGTAATTGCTCCTGAGGCTGGAGCCTTAAAGGTTTGATTGGCCGTTCCGCCTTGACTCCAATGATCAAAATCATAACGGATATTGCCTACATACTGGGGTGTTGGAGCGTTTAGAGTCTGTAAAGCAGCATTGGCTACAACCTGTTTTGTAGAAGGCGCAGTAACTGGTTTTTGGTTGAATTCTAAATTAAGGGGTACTGGCGAACTTGCTGCCGTAACGTCAACCAAATTCGGTTTAATGTCTACAAAACTTGTTGCTGTCAATCCGTTGCTATCGGTTACTTTTACCGTAAAGCGATACCAAACATTTGGTGTTTTTTCGCCTTGGTTAGAAGCCGTAAAATTGCCTGATTTTACACCCTGCGGACTTGCTCCTGGATGCGAATGTCCTGCTCCTGGAACGTCTTCGTGAAAAAGATCCATGCTCCACGAAAAAGCACTTGTAGGTAGTGCTCCGTCTTCAACATCGTTTGCTGTGGCTTCGAAATAAATAACATCGTCAGCATTCCATTTTAATGTTGGTAATGGAGAAACAATAGAAACCGTAGGTGCATTGCTAAATGGCGTTACCGTTAATACTGCTTGATTACTGGTTACATTTCCCGCGGTATTGGTGACTATTACTCTATAATTTCCGGCATTTGCCGTTGTTACGTTTGGAATAGTATAACTTGCACCAGTTGCCCCGTTTATATTGGCATTATTATATTGCCATTGATAGGTTAAACCTGTTCCACTTGCCGAAACTGTAAAAGTTACAGGTTTGGTTTCCATTATAGATTGTGAAAGTGGATGATTTACTATTGTTGGTGCTGCAGTTTCTATATAATCCAGCTTAATCAGCGAACCATTATTTCCATATGCGCAATAATAAATATAACCGTCATTGCCTAACATCATTCCAAGAGCCTGCTGTTGCGGAGCGGTAAAAAATACCGTCGAAACAGGATCGGCAACGTTTGGATCAAAAGACCTAATTTCTGTTCGTACAAAATCTTTAATGATAAATTTTCCTTGAAGATTTGGATAACGAGATATGGCAGGATTATAAAGTACGCCATTAGTCAAAGCATTTCCGATACTTCCAGTAGCATATGTAAAGATTGGATTGGTAAATAAGTTGGTTTCGGTTTGTTTTCCGTCGCCTCCTTGAGGATGACCCCACGCATAATTGCGTATTGTCGGATTACTGATTTCGTTTACTTCTTCCCATGAAGTTCCAACATCTAAGACAAATAGTTTGTTGGCAGTTTCGTTGGCAACTAATCTCCATGGGTTTCTAAAACCGTACACCCAAATGCTTTGTCTTTGTATAGAACCGCTTCCATAATAAGGATTTCCTGGCGCTGGCTGTCCGTCTTCAGTCAAGCGGAGAATTTTTCCTTTGTAAGTATCCAAATCTTGTGAATTGGTATTCAGCTGACTATCACCGACTGTTACATAAAGATAGCCGTTAAAAAATTTCAGGTCGCCACCATTATGAAAACCCTCACCAATGGGTTCCAAAAGCAAAATTTCTTGCCTGTTGATTACTTGGTTGTTAGCGTCAATCTTAATTCTTTCAATTCTATGTCGAATTACATTTGCTTCATTTATAGAGTAAAAAACATAAACGTAACCATTTGCAGCAAAGTTTGGATGCAAGGTTAGTCCAAGCAAACCTTGTTCTTTGTCTGTAACGGTAGTGACGGTAAAAACAGTAGACACTGCATTGTTCTGGAATACTTTTACAATACCCGCTCTTTCTGCTATGAAAATTCTTCCGTCAGAAGATTGTTCCAGCGCAAGTCCTTCTTTTATTACAGCTGTTGGAGCAAGGTTTTGGGTAATGTACTGCGAATAGGATAGGGAGTAAATAAATAAAACAGCAATAGATAAGAATTGCCTAAATCGTTTTTGAATTTTAAGTAGTAGATTTTTTCTCATAATTATTCAGAAATTTTATAGGTTTGGGTACTCAAATTTACCCCTTTTCTGTATAATTATTTAAGATTCTAATGTTATGTTTTTTTTAGACAGAATAACAGCCTGATTTGGATTAGGAATACTTGACAGTTAGAATTCTTTTGTAAAGTTTTTGTAGTGTTTTGAATTGTTGGAAAAAACTACTGACGAAGATTTATTTTGCATTTTTTTCTGATGGATAATCTCTTCCTTCCAAATTTTATATCATCCATTTTAGGGATATTTTAAAAAAAAAGCTAAATCTGCGTGGTTTCTTTTCCCGCAGATTTAGCAGAT
>NZ_AKZQ01000017.1:0-4018 GCF_000278705.1 Flavobacterium sp. F52
TTTCCCGCAGATTTAGCAGATTATAAAATTAAATTGTGAAAGAGGAATTATTTCTCAATTATCATCGTTACTCCTTGTCCGCCCGCGGCACAAATAGAAATTAATCCTCTTCCGGAACCTTTTTCGTTAAGCAGTTTTGCCATTACGCCAATAATTCTTCCTCCAGTTGCTGCAAAAGGATGTGCTGCCGCCAAACTGCTGCCTTTTACATTCAATTTATTTCGATCAATAGCGCCTAAAGTTTTCTTTAAGCCAATTTCGGCACTCAATTCTGGACTTTCCCAAATTTTTAAAGTAGCTAAAACCTGCGCTGCAAAAGCTTCGTGAATTTCGTAGTAATCAAAATCTTGAAGAGTTAAATCTGCTTTTTCAAGCATTCTTGAAACTGCAAATAAAGGCGCAAGCAATAGATTCTGCTGATTTTTGACGTATTCTATAGCCGCAATCTCACCAAAAGTAATATAAGCCAAAATAGGAAGTCCCTGTTCTTTTGCCCATTCTTCGCTAGCTAGAAGCACACAAGAAGCCCCGTCTGTCAATGGAGTTGAATTTCCTGCGGTAAGAGTTCCGTTTACTTTATCAAAAGCAGGATTTAGTTTGGCTAATTTTTCAATGGTACTGTCTCTTCTAAGGTTATTATCTTTTTCCAAGCCGTTGAAAGGCGTAATCATATCATCAAAAAAGCCTTCATCATACGCTTTAGCCATATTCAAATGACTTTTTAAAGCAAATTGATCTTGCTCTTCGCGGGAAATTTTATAATATTTTGCAGTGATTTCAGTATGTCCGCCCATAGAAAGTCCCGTTTGTGATTCTTCATTTCGAGGCACTAATGGAGATAAATCTTTCGGACGAAGTTTTAGAAAGGTTTTGATTTTTTCTCCCAATGATTTTGCTTTTCGGGCATCTAGCAATATTTTTCGAAGTTTCTCGCTCACAGCAATCGGCATATCACTGATAGAATCTACACCACCCGCAATTCCAGAATCGATTTGTCCGAGTGCAATTTTATTTGCAATATAAATAGCGCTTTCAATTCCCGTATCGCAGGCTTGCTGTAAATCGCAAGCAGGAGTAGCGGGGTCGAGGCTAGTCTGCATGACACATTCGCGAATTAAATTATTATCGTAAGTATGTTTGATTACGGCGCCTCCTGCAACTTCGCCTAATAATTTCCCTTTTAGATTGTATTTATCAATAAGACCATTGAGTGCAGCGGTCATCATTTCTTTGTTTCCTACATTGGAATAAGCCGTATTAGCTCTTGCAAAAGGAATTCTGTTATAGCCGACAATGGCAACTTTTCTTATGGTATTTGATTTCATATCAGGAAGTTATTTGTTTTTGGTTTTTGAAATTTAGAACTATAAAGATAGAAATAGATTTCGGTTTGATGCTTAATCTAGATTAATATTATCAAGAAATAACTTAAATATGTCTGATTTAAAATTTATTATTACTGATTTAGTATAATTTGTTGTATTTATTTAGAATGAATTAAAATAATTTGGAAAAGTTGAGATTTGCGTATACTTTTGTCGCTCAATTTAAAATCAAAACCAAATGAAAATAATTTTAAATCCAAAAGTTTATTTTTTTATGCTGTTTTTAAGCTCATTAAATTTAATGGCACAACAGCTTGGAAATGTAAATGGGAAAATTTCTTTGAGTGGCAATAAACCAGCTGAAAATATTGCTGTCGCTTTAAAAGGAACAAAATATTCAGATATTACTAGTGTTTCAGGACATTATGAAATTAAAAATGTAAAGCCAGGAACATATACCATTGTATTAAAGGGTGTGGGAATTCAGCCTGTTGAGGATAAAATTGTAGTCAATTCAAAACAAACCACAACTAAGAATTTTTCTCTTTCTGAAAGCCAAGAAGATCTAGAAGAAGTGGTAATTAAAAAGAATAAATACAAGCAAGACAAACCTTCATTGTCTTTGCGTCTTCAGACTCCAGTTTTAGAAATTCCTCAAAACATACAAATTGTAAGCGGACAGACTTTAAAAGACCAGCAGATTACGAGCATGAGTGACGGTGTGATTCGTAACGTGAGTGGTGCTGTACGTTTGGAGCATTGGGGAGATTTGTATACGAATATTACAATGAGAGGTTCTCAAATTCAAGCTTTTAGGAACGGATTTAACGTGGTTTCTTCGTTTTGGGGACCATTAACTGAAGATATGAGTTTTGTAGATCATATCGAGTTTGTAAAAGGTCCTGCTGGTTTCATGCTTTCAAGCGGTGACCCAAGCGGATTATACAACGTGGTAACTAAAAAGCCTACGGGAGTAACAAAAGGCGAAGTAAGTGTACTTGGCGGAAGCTATGATTTTTATAGAGTAAGCCTCGATCTTGACGGAAAATTAGATAAAAAAGGAAAATTATTATACAGATTTAACGGAGCTGCACAAAAGAAAGGATCATTCCGTCCGTTTGAGCATAACGACCGTTACGTAATTGCGCCTGTAATTTCTTATCAGATTGATGATAAAACAAAATTGACATTTGAATACAACTTTCAATATGCAAATATGACCGAAGTAGGTTCTTACTATGTTTTTGGACCACAATCAGGAGGTTATGCAACTTTGCCTCGCAATTTTACCATGACACAGCCTGGATTGCCAGATACTAATATTCAAGATCATAGTGGTTATCTGCAGTTTGAACATAAGTTTGACGAAAATTGGAAACTTACAGCGCAAACGTCTTATTTTAAATACATTCAGCAGGGATATAGCTCTTGGCCAGGTGTTGTTGGTCCTGGACCAGTTGATAGAAATTTTGATGGCATTCCGGAAGGAAACCTTGCAGCTGGTGAGATTATCAGAAATGTTGGTATTTGGGATGCAGAAAGTAATATGTATCTAGGACAGATTTTCGTAAACGGAAAATTCAATACAGGAAATGTTTCTCATAAAGTATTGGGTGGAGTAGATTTAGGAAACAAAGATTATATGGCAGATTGGGGACAGTCTCATGATTTAGATACAGTTGATAATCCGTTTAATGTTTATAATCCAAATTATGGTACGCCATCAAATGGTTTACCGCAATTTGATCACGATACTCCTTTAAGCCAAAGAGCTGGCGGACTTTACGGTTCGAAATATGCGGCAGGTTATGTTCAAGATGAGCTTGGCTTTTTAGAAAATAGATTAAGATTGACCCTTGCTGCAAGATATACTTGGATTAGTCAAACTAGCAGCTACGAGGCAGAACCAATTGAGGATAGCCATATTACGCCTCGTGCTGGTTTAAGTTATTCTATTACTGATGATTTTGCAGTTTACGGGTTATATGATCAAGCTTTTACACCTCAATCTGGTGTAGTAAGAAGTGGCGATGTAAAACCTCTTACTGGAAATAATGTTGAATTTGGACTTAAAAAAGATTGGTTTGACGGTTCTTGGAATACAAGTGTATCGGTTTACAATATCTTAAAGAAGAATGAGTTAACAGCAGATCCTAGTAATCAGCCAAACGAACAGTATAAAATTGTTTTGGGTGAAAAAAGAGCTCGCGGTGTTGAATTTGATGTTAGAGGAAAAATCTTTGATGGCTTAAATCTTATTGCAAATTATGCCTTTACAGAATCAACGGTAACTAAAGTTGATCCAGCTGTTTCTCAAGCTAATGGTATTAATGTTGGAGATATTGTGCCTGGTTATGCAAAACATACAGCAAATGCATGGTTAAATTATACGCTTCAAAATGGTAAACTGAAAGGTTTTGGCGCTTCTATAGGAGGAACTTTCCTTGACGGACGTCAGACGGATACTTGGAGTGAAGGTCTTCAAAAATTACCTTCTTACTTTAAATTGGATGGAGGTTTATCTTATGAAACTGGTAAAGTCAAAGTTACTGCAAACGTATTCAACATCTTAGATAAATATTTATATAGCGGTTCATTCTACAGTTGGTTAAATGCTTATTACTGGCAGGCTGAAGCGCCAAGAAATTTTAGAGTTGGGGTTACTTATAAGTTTTAAAGGCGCTAAGGTTCTG
>NZ_AKZQ01000018.1:0-293899 GCF_000278705.1 Flavobacterium sp. F52
CAAAGTAACAAAGTAACAAAGGAATAAAGGTTTTAGCCAAACTAGAGATGTTTGTCTAAAGCCTTTAATTTTATTTTATAATTTCATCCAGTTAAAGCTGGACGCTATTTAATTTCTAAAAAATCCTTTTTAATCTGTGTATCCCGATAGCTATTGGGAGTGGCTTTAAAAAAAATCTTTGCGTCTTTGCTCCCGATATTATCGGGATTGCAAGAATATAATTATGCCTCCTTAATCAACGGAATCAATTTTGTACCAATCAATTCAATGGCATTCATTAATTGTTTGTGTGTCAATCCAGCATTATCCATCTGAAAAGTAAATCGGTCAACACCGCCCAGTGCTTCGCTGTGACGAAGGATTTTCTCTGCAGTTCTTTCTGGACCTCCAACGATTAAAACGCCTAAATCATCAATTAACCCGTCAAATTTTCCTCTTGTTACAGGAGGCCAACCTCTTTCATAGCCTAATTTGGTCCATAATTCAGCATATCCAGGATAGTATTCTTCAATTGCTTTTTCTGTGGTAGTGCCAACATAACCTGGTGAATGCAAGCCCACTTTCAACTCTTCAGGTTTATAGCCAGCTGCTTTTCCAGCTTCGCGATATAAATCGATTAAAGGTCTGAAACGATGTGTTTGCCCGCCAATTATGGCAACCATTAAGGGAAGTCCCAACGAACCTGCTCTAATAAAAGATTCGGGTGTTCCTCCAACGCCAAGCCAAATAGGCAATTTTTCCTGTAAAGCTCTTGGGTAAACCGGTAAATTATTTAGCGCAGGACGAAATTTTCCTTCCCAAGTAACAAATTCATTGTCTCTGATTTGAAGCAATAGCTCGAGTTTTTCTTTAAAAAGAGCATCATAATCTCTCAAATCATATCCAAAAAGGGGATAAGCTTCAATGGCAGATCCTCTTCCCACAACAATTTCAGTTCTTCCTTTTGAAATTAAATCTAAAGTCGCAAAACTCTGATAAACTCTAACAGGATCTGCTGCACTTAAAACGGTTACAGCACTTGAGAGTCGAATATTTTTTGTCCTTGCCGCCGCTGCACTCAAAATAACAGCTGTAGCAGAATCTAAAAATTCTTTTTTGTGATGTTCACCAATTCCGAAAACATCTAGACCAGCCTGATCTGCAAATTCAATTCTCTGCAATAGCTGTTCCATGGCATCAACACTGCTCAGAGTGTTGTTGTCGCCATACATTGCCGAAGCAAAACTGTCTATTCCTATTTCCATAAGCTTAATTTAAATTCCAATATTGGGAAATTCCAAATTCCAAATTTCAAAATCTAAAATCTAAAATCCGAAATCTAAAATCTACAATTATCTAGTGTGAGAATCCAAATGAAATACTGATAATAATAATCGCAATAACAATTAATGTAATGCCGACATATAAATAATCTTTTTCTAATAAAAACGAAAATAGCGAAAGCAAAACACGTAAAACTGGCGTAAGGAAAAGCAAAATAATACCAGTAAATATTAAGGATTCACCATTTCCTTGAATTGCACCATTATAAACAGCCGCAATTACTTCAAATATATTTCTATTATTTTCTTTAAAAACAGAATAATCTTCAATCTGGCTTCCATTGTGAATCAAATAAACAATTCCGCCAATAAAAGCTACTGATAGCGAAATCCAAACTCCGTAGCGAAGTAAGTTTCCTATAATAGTTTGAAAATCTTTTTCTCCAAATTTTTCTTCCTGTACCATATTAGATTTTTCCATTTAGTCCGTTATAAATCATGTTTATTGCCAAAACAAAAATCAGGCAGGCAAAAAATATTCTCAATTTCTTCGGATTTGTTCGTACTAAGATCTTGGCTCCAGCCATGGCACCAAACAAAACTCCAATTACAACCGGCATACAGATTCCAGGTTCGATATATCCTTTTTGAATATAAATTACAGAACTCGCCATTGCTGTAACTCCCATCATAAAATTACTGGTTGTAGTGGAAACTTTAAAGGGAACACACATAATATTGTCCATTGCAATCACTTTAAAAGCGCCAGAACCAATTCCGAGAAGACCAGACATCATTCCAGCAACGCCCATCATACTGAAACCGCCAAGCACGTTTTTAGTTCCGTATTTTATGACTTCACCGTCGTGAGAAGGATAAGTTCCGTCCAATTTTAGTTTTTTAGCCAAAGGACTAGATTCTAAAACAATATGTTCTTCTTTTTTTCGAAGCGAATTAATAGCAGAGAAAATCAGCGTTAAACCGAATAGTACGGCTATAAAAGAAGTCGGCGCAATGGTAGAAAGCAATGCTCCGCAAACTGCTCCGATTGTAGTGGCGATTTCGAGAAAAATTCCCATTCGCATGTTGGTAATTCCCTCTTTTACATAAGCTGCGGCTGAGCCTGAAGAAGTGGCGATAACAGAGACTAAAGCAGCTCCAATGGCATAATGAATATCGACACCGAGAATAATCGTAAGAAGCGGAATAATAATGATACCGCCTCCTAAGCCTGATAATGAACCGATAAATCCAGCCAAAAAGGCTCCGAGAATCATTATAAGCGTAAAGGTAAGTATTGTCATTTAAGATATGTTTTTGTATCTGCTAATTTACGAATACAAATTTGTTCACGAACTTAAATATACCTTAAAAATGTTTATAGTTGATGGTTTGTAGTTTTTGGTTGGTTGTTTGTTTTAGTGTTTTTTGTTTTGACTTTTTGAAGTTTATAGCTTTGTCAAAGCTATAGAGAGCCGTAACTATCAACCATCAACCAAAAACTATATCCTATTGTCAACAGCAAAAGCTGTTTTCCCGATATTGGCCAATAATAAAGCCGCCGCCGCACTTGTCCAAACCGAATAATCGAAAGGCGCTTTTACTGAAACCGAAACGGCCATTGCAAATCCAAAAAAGAACAATAAAAAAACAGTTCCTAAAGCGGCAAGTCTGGTTTTAAAGCCAAACAATAATAGCAGACTCAACACAACTTCAAAGAAAGTGGCAATCGCGCCTAAAATTTCTGCTGTTGCTTTATTTGCGTAAGGATTTAAAGTGTTAGTGTAAACTACAAAGTTCTCCCAATTTCCCCATGCGACTCCGTTTGAGCCTGGAGCTCCCCAGATTCCAAATCGATCTGCTACGGCCGAAAGCATCGTGATGGCTAAAACTATTCTTAAAATTAAACCTGCTTCTAATATGGTTATGTTTTTCATTCTGATTATTAATTTTTATTGCAATTTCATTCTGCAAATTTTATCTCAAAAAAGACAAAAATTGTCGAACTGTTTTTTTTAATAACGACAGAATCATCGGCAAATTGTTTAAAATAAACGACAAAATGCATAAAAAAGGGGTTGTTTCAAAAGAATAGCTTTTTTGAATGGATGTTGGGAACGAAAATTATTTTATTGGTAAAGCCTCAGCGGGGCACAATATTTATAGAATTTCAATGTAATATATGGTAAAAGCTCTGGAGGAGCAATATATTTCTATAATATATGTAGCTCCTCCGGAGCTTTATATTGTAACCGTTTATTCTTTTCTATAAATATGCCGCTTCTCTGAAGCTTAAAAAAAAAGCTTTCCAAAATGGAAAGCTTTTTTTGTTTTGAAATTCTTATTTCAATGTCGTTTTGATCACAATTGCTGCTTGTTGTATCGCAGTCTGAATAGCTGGCACATTAGCAATCGGATTTAAAAGTCCGTAATCGTGAATCAAACCGTTGTATCTTGTTAAGGTTACAGGAACTCCAGCTTCATTAAGTTTTCTGGCATAAGCCTCACCTTCGTCTCTTAAAACGTCATTTTCAGCAGTTTGCACTAGAGCAGGAGGTAAGCCTTTTAATTCAGCCAAACTAGCTTGCAATGGAGAAGCATATTTTTCAGTTCTTTTTGCAGTATCAGGCAAGTAATTATCCCAGAACCATTTCATCATGTTTTTAGTTAAGAAACGTCCGTTAGCATATAAATTATAAGATTCAGTTTCAAAATTAGCATCGGTTACAGGCCATAATAAAACTTGTAATTTAATATGTGGCCCTTTTTTATCTTTAGCCATTAAAGTAATCGCAGCAGTCATATTTCCGCCTACACTGTTTCCAACAACAGCAAGGTTTTTACCATCTACGCCAATTTCTTTTCCGTTTTCAGAAACCCATTGTGTTGCAGCGTAAATTTCGTTAATCGCTACTGGATATTTGGCTTCAGGAGATGGCGTATAATCTGGGAAAACCGCAACGGCACCACTTTCTACAGCCAGATCTCTCACTAATCTTCTATGAGTAGGATAATCTCCTAAAACCCATCCGCCACCGTGAATAAAGATAAATACCGGCGCATTTGCTTTTGCTCCTTTAGGTTTAGTAATATGAATTTTTACTTTTAAGCCGTTTTGTGAAATTACTTTTTCAGTTTCTTCGATACCAGAATAATCTACTTGGACCGATTTTTGAGCACCTACTAAAACGTTTCTTGCATCTGTAACAGATAATTGTTCTAATGGTTTTCCGTCACCTGAATTTAATGCATTTAAAAAACTGCGAACCTCTGTAAAGATTTCTGGGTCATTTTGCCCTTTATAAGGTCTTTCTTGTGCTGAAGCAACTGTATTTACGATTAATAATGTTGCAATAAATAAACTCTGTTGTAATACTTTAATAGTTTTCATATCCTTTATGTTTTAATCATTTATAATTTGATAGGACAAAGATATGGCGCTAGTAAAGCTCTGAAAATGGATAAAAGTCTATTCTAATTGTACATTTTTCCCTTGAAGGTATTTTTTCTTGAAATTAGACGGAGTGTCGCCAACTTTATTGGTAAAAAGTCGGTTAAAATAAGCTGGATCTTCATAGCCGAGCTGGTATGCAATCTCTTTTACGCTTAATGATGAATAACCCAAAAGCCTTTTAGCTTCCAGAATAATGCGGTCTTTTATAATATCGTTTGGCTGTGTTAGTTCCAGACGATTGAATTTATTAGAAAGGGTTTTAGGAGCAACGCCTAAAATATCGGCATAATCGGCAACGGTATGTTTGGTTCTGAAATGAATTTCGACCAATCGGCTGAAATCTCTAAAGAAATCCATTTCTTTAGAAGGTTCTTCGTTTAAAACACCTAATTGCTGAATTTTCCAGATTCGCGTCGCTTTAATGATAAGCTGTTTCAAATACGTTCGAATCATTTCTTCCTGAGACGAATCGGGCGAAACAAACTCTTCCTGAATCTGATTGAAAATGTCTTCAATAAACAAAACCTCTTTATCGGGCAAAGTGGTCATCGGCATTTCGAATATATTGTTGAATAGCAATCCGTCGCAGGCTACTTCGGCATCGTGAATCTGCACACAGTAAAAATCACGATTGTAATACATAAAATACCCCTGCTTTTTCCCTTCCTTATTAATCTGTAGATATTGATTGCTGTTGATAAAAAACAGAGAAGGACTTTTGGTTTGATATTGTTTAAAATCAATAGTAACCTGATAATCTTCCGGAAGATATAAGACCTTAATATACGCTTTGTATTCGTCGCTGTTTATTGCTTCTACAGTTTCCTGATTCAGAACCAGAAATCCCAGTTTTTTATAATTTGATTCAAATACATTATTAAGGTTCATTGCGGTTTGTTTTGGATTTAAAATTAATGATTTTCTTTAGCGAAAGCAGTACTATTTATTGCCAATTTGAAGATGTTCCAGTTTTTTGCCAACCAAAGTTTTTTCGCCCACAATTTTAAATCCGAGTTTTAAATAAAGATTTTTCGCCAACGGATTTTCTTCTTCCACCAATAAACCTAATGTCTGTTTGTTTTGATGAACATATTCGTTAATTAGAAAAACCAACAGTTTAGAACCAATTCCTTTTCCTTGATGATTTGGATTTACGCCTAATGAATCAATGTAAAATTCTCCAGCACGTGTTTCAAACTCGGGATCAAATTCTGGATTATAATGTGCTCTAACATATTCCACAATCGGATTTCGTAAAGCTTCTATATCAGAACCATTGTAAATATTAACTGCGCCTATGATTTCTCCATTTTCCTCAGCCACAAAACAATTTTGATACGAATATTGGTTGTTTTCTCTTTCAACGAAATATTCCAGAAAGTCTTTCGCGGAAGCGTAATCTTTCTTAGCAATAAACTTGTAGATAATATCTTCCATTGCTAATAATAATATAGGTGCAATATATTTTGAGTCTGATTTTTCGGCTTTTCTGATATTCATGTGGAAGATTTTAGTGCAAACAAATTTACTTCATTTAAATATTTTCTCTCGCAGATTCTGCAGATTTAGCAGATTAATATTTGAAATATCTGCATAATCGCTAAATCTGCGGGAGAAAGAAACTTAGAATCTTTGAAAAAAATGTACAAATATACGCTCAATATATACCAATCAGGAGATTTTAACTCGCCTTATATTTGTATAACAATTTTAATTTAAACATTAAAACAATGAAAGCAATAGGATTTAAAACATCATTACCCATAGAAAACCCAGAAAGTTTTATCGAATTTGAAACCGTAAAACCAGTCCCTGGACCACACGATTTATTAGTTAAAATTGACGCGATTTCAGTCAACCCCGTCGATTTTAAAATTCGTCAGAGTTCGGCAAAAGAAACCGTTTTAGATACCCCAAAAATCATTGGCTGGGATGCTGTAGGAATTGTGCAGGCTGTTGGACAAGACGTTACTTTATTTGAAGTAGGCGATCCTGTCTATTACGCTGGAGATATTACCAAACAAGGAAGCAATGCCGAATATCAGATTATTGACGAGCGAATTGTAGGCAGAAAGCCAAAATCATTAAGCATTGAAGAATCGGCCGTGATTCCGTTGACTGCTTTAACGGCTTGGGAAATTTTATTTGACAGAATCAGAATTAATGCTGACAAAGACAAAGGGAAATCGATTCTAATTATTGGCGGTGCTGGCGGAGTAGGTTCGATTGCCATTCAATTGGCCAAGAAAATTGCAGGTTTAACTGTTATTGCAACAGCTTCTCGTCCTGAAACAATTGAATGGTGCAAACAGCAAGGAGCTGATTTTGTGGTAGATCATAAAAATCTGATTTCTTCTGTTCGTGAAGCAGGCTTTGAACATGTTGATTTTATTCTAGATTTCGTAGACACCAATGCTTATTGGGACACGATGGTTGAATTGATTAAACCGCAGGGACATATCGCTTCGATCACCGGAAGCGCTGAGCCTGTAGTTTTGAACAAACTGAAAAGCAAAAGTGTTTCTTTTTCTTGGGAATTAATGTACACTCGATCAATGTATCAGACAGAAGATATGATTGAACAGCATAATATCTTAAATATTGTAGCAGACTTGTTAGACGACGGCATTCTGAAAACTACATTGAACACAACTTTAAACGGACTTACAGCCGAAAATCTTAAAAAAGCACATGAACTTTTAGAATCCGGAAAGACAATTGGAAAAATTGCGATTAAGTTCTAAAACATAAAATCGGCATTCTGATAGCTTAGAATAGTTATTTGGAACAGTTTTAAATAATATTGTTTTTAAATAAGAAATTTTTGTATTTTAGTCGGCTTACAAACCAAATTGAGTATAAATTTTTTAACCTAAAACAAAATTATTTATGATTTCAAAAAACACAGACCTTGGATTATTACTGTTGCGCATCAGCACTGGCGGGTTAATGCTTTTTCACGGTGTTTCTAAAGTGATTCATGGAGTTTCGTTCCTTGTAGAAAACTTGGGTGCATTTGGATATGCGGTTTACATCGGAGAAGTTTTGGCGCCAATTGCCATTTTATTAGGATTCAGAACTAGAATTGCAGCAGTTCTTTTGGCAATAACTTGTGTGGTGGCAGTTGCAACAATGCACAGTCAGGAAATTTTCTCAATTAGTGAGCATGGAGGATATGCTTTAGAATTATTAATGCTGTATTTTTTAGGCGCTCTTGCATTGTTTTTTACTGGAGCAGGTAAATTTGCCGTTTCCAAAAACAATCAGTGGGATTAATTTGCAAATCAATTATAATAAATTAAAGAAGCTCTAAATTTCGATTTAGGGCTTTTTTATTTAAATCCCTTTCATTTTGAAAATCATCGTATCATTTTGATAGCCATTTCTAAATTAACTCAAACTGATTTTTTATTATTTGTTTTATAATGAATGGTTTATTATATAATGAGTTGCTGTGGCACGCCTTTTGTTTTTATGTTGAGGATTATTAAACAAGCCCTTAATTGTAAAACATGTAAAGAATATGAAAACAAGTAACAAAAGAAATAAAGAAATCACAAAAACGTATTTTTCAAATAAATCTAGACGAAACAAAGATCGATTCGTCAACTTAATGGTATTTACAGTTGTTCTTTTTATTACGGTTATGCTAATCGCTAAAATAGTTTAGTGCTATAGTATGAAAACCATTCAGGACAGAACAGATACGGCTGTTTTTTCTTTAAATGAAAAAGTTTGCGAATCTTATGATTTCGTTATTGAAGAAGCAACGGCTAAACATATTTTCTATATAAATGAGATCTGTGAAGAGACATTATCATCTGCGAAAGCTCGAGGAACAGGCATTTCAGGCCGACCGCCAGAACTGCTTGAGAAAAAGATGAAAGAAGGTGAAGCCATTATCGCATTTGCACCAGACGGAAAATGGGCAGGTTTTGCTTTTATATCTTTATGGGAAAACGGTAAATATGTTTCTAATTCTGGATTAATTGTCGCACCTGAGTTTAGACATACAGGTTTAGCCAAAAAAATCAAAAGAAAAATCTTTGAACTTAGCCGTAAAAAATATCCAAAAGCACAAATATTTAGCTTGACGACAGGTCTTGCCGTTATGAAAATGAATCACGAACTCGGTTTTGAACCCGTAACTTATTCTGAATTACCAAATGATGAACTTTTTTGGGAAAACTGCAAAAGCTGTATCAATTGTCCAATATTATTGAGCAAAGAAAGAAAGAATTGTTTGTGTACTGCCATGCTCTACGATCCTAAGAGCAACAATATCTCAGATTCTCTGGAATAAACCTGAAAAATGCTTTTTTATGCTATTTTTGCGCTCAAATTATTCCAATAAGTTACCAAAATAGCAATGAAATCTTTATCAGCACTTATCTTTTTTATTCTCTCTTTTTCTATTAATGCACAATCAGTAAATGGTATCGTAAAGGATTCTGATGGAAAAGCATCAGCAGAAGTTTTAATTCGAAATCTAAATTCAAAAACACATGCACATACCGATGCAAATGGAAAATTTACCTTAGAAGGAACACAGATAAATGATAGTCTGATTATTACCAAAAAAGGATTTTCAACTCAAAAAATAAAATTAGCCTCTTTAGATTTTCTTTCCATTCAATTAGAAGAAAAACCATTTTTGTTGGAAGAGGTTAAGATTGACAATAATCTAAAATACCTAAATACCATTTCTAAAATCGATTTTGAAATTCAGCCTATTTCAAATTCTCAGGATTTACTGCGTAAAGTTCCAGGGCTTTTCATTGGTCAGCATGCGGGTGGAGGAAAAGCAGAGCAAATCTTCTTAAGAGGTTTTGATTGCGATCACGGAACCGATATTAATATCACCGTTGATGGAATGCCAGTAAATATGGTTTCACACGCGCATGGACAAGGTTATTCTGATCTGCACTTTGTAATTCCAGAAACAGTAGATAATATTGATTTTGATAAAGGAGCTTATTTTGTAGATAAAGGCGATTTTACAACTGCAGGATATGTTGGTTTTAATACCAAAAACGCTTTGCAAAATAGTTCTATCTCTTTTGAAGGCGGGCAATTTGATACCTTTCGTACGGTTGCGATGTTTAATTTATTGAATAAAGAAAACCAATCGGCTTATTTTGCAGGAGAATACATGATGACCGACGGTTATTTTGATGCTCCTCAGAATTTTAACCGAATTAATTTGTTTGGAAAATACAATGCTAAAATGGAAAATGGAGATCGTTTAGCTATTTCGGTTTCACATTTTAAAAGCCAGTGGGATGCGAGCGGACAGATTCCTGACCGTGCAGTAAATGACGGAACAATTTCGCATTTCGGAGCAATCGATCCGAATGAAGGAGGAAATACAGATAGAACGAACTTCAATCTGCAGTACGATGCCAAAATGGATGAAAATACTCATATTAAAAGCAGTGCTTATTTAAGCAAATATGATTTTGAATTGTATTCTAATTTTACTTTTTTCTTAAACGATCCTGTAAATGGAGATCAGATTAAGCAGAAAGAAAACAGAACTATTGTAGGCTTTCAATCTGAATACGATCAGAAACTAAATGAAAAATGGCGTTTTAAACTAGGCGCTGGACTTCGAAATGACAATAATAAAGATGTAGAATTGTCTCATACGTTAAACAGAAAAACAGTTTTAGATTATTTGAGTTTAGGAAATGTCAACCAAACCAATCTTTTTGCCTATTCAAGTCTTGATTTTACAGCTGGAAAATGGTTAGTAAACGGAGGATTGCGTTTAGATTATTTCAAATTTGGATATGAAGATCAATTGGCTGCAACTTATAGTAATCAGACGCAGACCAAAGCAATTGTAAGCCCGAAACTAAACTTTTTGTATACTCAAAATGACAAATTAAACTATTTCTTGAAGTTAGGAAAAGGATTTCACAGTAATGATACCCGTGTAGTTGTGGCGCAAAAAGGAGAAAAAATTCTTCCAGAAACGTACGGAGCAGATTTAGGTTTAAACTGGAAACCATTTCCAAGAATGATTGTCAATTCGGCTCTTTGGTATTTATATCTAGCTCAGGAATTTGTGTACGTAGGAGACGAAGCTGTTGTTGAACCAAGCGGAAAAACAGAACGAAAAGGTTTCGATTTTGGAATTAGATATCAATTGACCAATTGGTTGTTCTGGAATGCGGATTATACCTATACACACGCAAGAGCAATTGACGAAACAAAAGGTAATGATTATTTGCCGCTTGCTCCAAAAAACACTTTGATGAGCGGACTTTCGGTAAAAGATTTAAAATGTTTCTCAGGAAGTATAAGAACTCGTTTCTTAGGCGACAGACCAGCAAACGAAGACAATTCGGTTGTAGCAAAAGGGTATTGCATTACCGATTTTTCTGTGAATTATCAGATTAAGAAAGTGTCAATTGGTGTAAACATCGATAATATTTTCAATACCAAATGGAAAGAAACACAATTCTTAACCGAATCAAGATTGGCAAATGAAACAGATCCTGTAGAAGAAATTCATTTTACGGCAGGAACACCGTTTAATGCGCGTTTGATTTTGAAATATATGTGGTAGAAATTGATTAATGTGGCAATTAGAAAATGTGCCAATTAGATAATGCGAGAAATTATCTAATTGGCACATTTTCTAATTAGTGGTTTGTTTTAAATTGAATTGAATCGAATTGAATTGAATTGAATTGAATCGAACTCTCCATATTTAACAGGTGCTATCATTCCGTAGGAATGTTTCGTCGGTAGAAAAAAATGGTATCCAGCCCAATTTACGTTCCGTAAAAACAATTTAAAAACATATTTTTTTCTACCGATGAGATGTTCCGTAGGAACATTTATCTCTTATCGTTTAAAATTACATTTTCACCGAGCGGATGCTGTGTTCTACCGATCATAATTTTAATTGATATACTCTCGATATACTTTTGGCTTAAATTAAAACCTTAAAAATCAAAATTATGTCATTATTTACGCCTCTTCTTTGGATTTTGTTAATCGCTCCGATTATTGTTATTGCATGCTTTAAATCGGAAAAACCAAACTTAAAATATTTAGCATTTTTTATTTTATATTTTCTAGCCGATGTGTTTTTGCAGGCTTCAGGAAAACAATTGATTGATCTTGATTTAAAATTTAATTGGACTGGGAAAATCTTGAGTCTAGTTTTAGGATTGATTATTATCTTTTCAGTTTCAAAAGAAGAAAGAATCAAAATCGGATTTACTTCTAAAACCAATTCGCTAGCAAGCTTGAAATTCGGATTATTGGTTTTCTTCGGGTTTACGGTATTTGATATTATTTTCAAACTGATTTTATTTCCAAAAGGCAATCCTTTCTATTTAGAAACTTTTCTTTTTCAAGCTACAATGCCAGGATTAACAGAAGAAATACTTTTTAGAGGGATCTCTTTATGGCTTTTAGACAAAGCTTTTGCGCCAACATGGAATTATCGCGGAATTAAATTTGGCTGGGCGTTTGTTATTGTAACGGTTTTGTTTGGAGTTTCTCACGGAGCAGTTTTGGATCAGGATTTCCATTTGAAGTTTGATATTATTACCATGCTGTACTTAACCTTGATTTCTTCTCTAAGCGTTGGAATTTTAAGACAGTTTTCGGGAAATCTTATTTATTCTATTCTAGGGCATAATACGATTAATTTGATCAATGCGGTGATTAGAATTTTATAAAAAAGGAATTCAATATCTAATTAATTTTAAAACACATAGAAACATAGATTTTTTTATTTCGAAAAAGAAGAGAGAAAGAAACTAGTTTCTCACACATAGATGTAAACCTTTGTAAATATCTTCAAAACGACTATGTGTATTATAACAAAGTGAAACGTCTTTAAGCGCAAAGAAAATCTATGCTTCTATGTGTTAAATATATTTTCGCACTCAATGGAAAAAAAATAAATTATATTTGAAACTGCTTTACAACTGAATTACATGCCAAATACCACATCGACTTCGGGATATTTTTTAGATAGAATCGCTTCGCTGAATTTTGATCACTTTTTCACCAAAGGAAATCGAGTTTTACTGCACGTTTTCATGTGGTTAGGTTTTTCTATTTTGCTTTTTTTGAGTTATGTAATTGGCTATAAATTAGTCTATTTTGATGCTGTTTTACTAACAATAAGAATGGCATTGGTCAATATGATTGTGTTTTATATGCTGTTTTACCTTTTGTTGCCAAAGATATTTTCAGGAAGCAAAACCAGAATTGTAATACTGATAATATTGGTTTTTCCAATTTCAATATTTGTTTGGATGGCGGCAACGTATTTTATTTCACTTTTTTATTATGCTTTAGGTATTGAAGTTACTTTTGGAGAACTGAAAGGCGTCATTAAAATGAGTGCAAACCAAACTTTTCTGGAAGCAGTTTCTCCAAAAAGAATGCTTTCTCAAACCATAATTATTATCTCATTGCTTTCGCCTTTTTGCTTTGCTAAAATATTGGTCGAAATCACGAAATTATACAACAAGAAATTTCAAATAGAAAGAGAGAAAACGGCTTTGGAAATTCAGAATATTCAAATTGAGAAAGACTTTCTGAAAGCACAGCTGAATCCGCATTTTTTATTCAATACCTTAAATAATCTGTACGGATTAACGGTTAGAAAAGACAATCTGGCTCCAGAAGTCATCTTGAACCTTTCAGATATTATGAGTTACACGCTCTACGAATCGAACACTGAAATTGTCCGTTTGGAAAAAGAATTGGATTTCATTAAAAACTATATCGCTTTAGAGAAAATGCGATATGCTGATGAAACGGATATTCAAGTTGTTATTGAAGGACAAGCCGCTGGACTTTTTGTTGCGCCGCTTCTGACATTTACTTTTATAGAAAATGCTTTTAAATATGGTTTAAAAGGCCAAAATGCCTTTATAAAACTAAATATAAAGATTGAAAACAATACTTTTTGGTTTAGTTTAGAGAACGATTTGGAAGAAACGGCAAAAGATTCTGACTTTGGCGGAATAGGAGTGGAGAATGCCCGTAAACGCTTAGAATTGCTATATCCAGACCAATACGAATTAGAAATTAAAAGACTTGAAAACTCGTTTAGAGTCGATTTAAAAATAGTTTTAAGAAAATAATGGAAAAGTTGAAATGCATTGTTGTTGACGACGAACCAATTGCAAGAGATATTATCGAATCTTTTATTGCCGAAATTCCGTTTCTGGAACTTAAAGGTTCGTTTGCAGAAGCTTCAAAAGCACTATTGTTTCTGCAGGAAAATGAAATAGATATTGTTTTCAGCGACATCGAAATGCCTAAGTTTAATGGTTTAGAATTGGCGCAATCGCTTACCAACGCTCCAGTCATCATTTTTATCACAGCACACCGCAATTTTGCGCTAGAAGGTTTTGAAACCGGAGCAGCCGATTATCTCTTGAAACCCGTTCGTTTTGATCGTTTCTTGAAGGCGGTAAATCGTGCCAAAGAATATCTTTCGCTAAAGAAAACAGCTTCGGTTCATCAGATCAATTCTGATCGTATTTTTATCAAATCGGAAGGAAAACTGATTAAGATTCTTTTGAGTGAAATTTTATATGTGGAAGCACAAGGAGATTATTTGAAATTTGTAATTGATGGCGCTTCTTATACCACTTTAGGAACTTTAAAGTCAATGGAAGAAGTGCTGAAATTACCCATTTTCTTTCGCGTGCAGCGTTCTTTTATTCTAAATCTCGAAGCGGTGAGAAGTCTTAACGGAAATGTTGTAGAATTGATTGATGGGAAAAATATTTCTGTTGCTTTGAATAAAAAGGAGGAATTGTATTCACTTTTAGGAATTAGATAAGTTTTTTAACCGCAAAGTTCGCAAAGGATTTTCGCAAAGCTCGCGAAGTATTTCTAAGCCAATACATTTTATTTTAAGTTCACAAAGGCTGAACTTGAAAAACTTTGTGAACTTAAAATAAAATGCAATAACTAAACTTTGCGTTTCTTTGCGAAAATCCTTTGCGAACTTTGCGGTTAAATAATCAACGATTTTTCTGGATATAATCCGTTGGAGACATATTAAAATGCTTCTGGAAATTTCGACCAAAGCTCGTTTGTGATTTATAACCTACCATTTCTGCGATTTCATACATTTTATAGTTTTCATTTAGTAACAATTCTGCAGCTCTTTTGAGACGTACAATATTGATTAATTCGTTCGGACTCAGATTGGTAATATCTTTAATTTTTCGGTATAAAGTCGACCGGCTCATATTCATAATTTCAGCAAGCGATTCTACGCTTAAATCCTGATCGGTAATGTTTTTAAGGATTTCGTCATCCAGTTTTTTCAAGAACTTTTCGTCTGTTTTGTTATGCGCAATGCTTTTAATATGCGAAAGCGGTGAACTGGCATAATAATTCATGATCTGTCTTCGGTTTTCAATCAAATTATTGGCCTGCACTTTCAGATAATCCATAGAAAAAGGTTTTGCGACATAAGCATCTGCACCAACTTCAAGTCCGTCGATTTGTGATTTTAATGAGTTTTTCGCCGTCAATAAAATAACGGGAATATGACTCGTTTCAAGATTGGTTTTGATTTTTTTACACATTGTAAATCCGTCCATAATTGGCATGGTTACGTCTGAAATTACAAGCTGAATGTTTTCATTATGAATGATTTTGATGCCTTCTTCGCCATTTTGGGCTTTTAAAACAGTGTAAGTCCCCGCCAATTCGGTAGTGATAAAATTCAAGAGATCTTCATTATCTTCAACAACCAAAACTTGTGCTTTTTCGTTTTTGATTTCAATTGGTTCTTTTGGCGTTTCATTTTCCGTTTGTTCTTTTTCAGAATCGGCATAAAGCATAAATTCTTCTTCTTGATGTAGCGGAACGGTCAATTCGAAAATATTGAATTGAGAATCTTCAATCAATTCCAAACTTCCGTTATGCAATTGCGCAAGAGAATGTGCTAATGAAAGTCCGATGCCTGTTCCTGAAGCTGTACTGCTGTCATCAACCCTGAAAAATGGTTCGAAAATTTTATTTTTTAAATGAATTGGAATCACATTTCCGTCATTTTTTACAATCAAATGTAGTTTCTTTTCATCTCTGAACAATGAAATAGAGACTTTTTTATTCGAATATTTAATTGCATTGTTGATCAAATTGCTTAGAATTTTTTTGAATGCTTCTTTATCGACAAAAGCATGAATGTCTTTTTCTCCCAATTCCAAGTCAAATTCCAATTCACGCTCTTCAATTAATTGGCTGAATCTCAAATGGAAATTTCGAACCATCGAAGAAATATTCGCTTCGACGAAAGTCAATTTCAAACCGCCAATTTCAGATTTTCTAAAATCAAGTAATTCATTTACCAGTTTCAGTAAACGCGATGTGTTTTTCTTCATAATCGAAAGATGCTGAGGCACTTCTTCCGATTCGTATTTCATTCCCAAAAGCTTTTCTAAAGGGCCTTTAATCAAAGTCAAAGGCGTTCTGATTTCGTGCGCTACGTTTGTAAAAAAGTCAATTTTAGCCTGATAGATTTCTTTTTCTTTTTCGTCATTTAGATGCTTGATTTTGCGGTTATTCTTAATCTGAGTCAGATTTTGAGAATAACGAATAATGTAATAAAAACCAGCGCAAATCAATGCGAAATACAGCAAATAAGCATAGATGCTGGCGTACCACGGCGGAAGAATTCGGATTTTCAGTTTTACTTCTTTGCTCCAAACGCCAAAACTGTTCAGTGATTTTACTTTAAAAACATAATCGCCAGGCGAGAGTTCGGTAAAGAAGACTTTGTTGTTTCTTCCTAAATAAACCCAGTCATTGTTTACGTTTTCGAGCTGAAACCAATATTCGGTCAATTCTGGCGCGGTATAATTTAAAGATGCAAATTCAAGATTAAAAGAAGACTGGCTGTTGTTTAATTCCAATTCGTCGAGAAAAGAAATAGACTGTTCAATGGGTGAGTCAGGACTGTTTACCTCAATATCTTTATTATTAATCTGAAGATTGGTAATATAAATAAAAGGCGTGTATTTGTTTTTGCTGAAATGCTTCGGATTAAAGCTGATCATTCCGTTGAGGTTTCCAAAATACATATCGCCGTTCGTATCTTTAAAAGCCGAATTGTAATTGAACTGATCGCTCAATAATCCGTTTGCGGTGGTGAAAATCTTGATGGTTTTATGATCTGGACCAAATTTTACCAAACCTTTAGAAGTGGTCAGCCAGAGATTTCTAGAATCATCTTCCAAAATAGAATAGAAAACATTGCTTGGCATTCCGTTTTTGGTTGTGAATTTGGTAAAAGTGTGGTTTTGTCTGTTTACGAGATTCAGTCCGTTTTCGGTTGCAATCCATAAGTTTTTTGATGAATCTTCAAAAATGGCATTTATCGTATTATTGCTAATTCCTTTCGGATTTTTATAATCATACGTAAATACCTCTTTTTTCTTCGTTTTCGGATTGTAAAACAACAACCCATCGCGATAACTTCCCGCCCAAAGATTGCCGTCGCTGTCTTCTTTCATATTCGTGTAATGATACGTTTCTGGAAAGAATTTCAGAATTTCAAAATTATCCGCCTGTTCATTATAGCGATAAAGTCCTGATGTTGTTACCACAATCAGATCTCCGTTTTTCATTTCATAAAAAGAAATAATAAAATTGCTGTGCAGTCCGCTTCGGCCATCATTGGCGCTGTAATGCTTGAGAATTGCGCCCGAATTTCGGTCTAAAACATCTAAACCATGCTCGAAAGTTCCGACCCAGATTTTGTCTTTTCTTGGCATTAAAGCATGAATATTATAATACGAAACGTTATAAGAAGTAAACTTCTGCGTTTTCGGATTAAAACGATTTACGCCTGCATCTTCTGTTCCGATCCATAAATCGCCGTGATCGTCTTTATGAATTTCTCTTACGGCGCTTCCGCTAATGGAATTCTGATTGTTCTGAGGAAAATACTTTTTAAACTGCGTATATTGTTTCTGGTGGTAATTGACACCGCCAAAATACGTTCCAATCCAGATTCCGTTTTCTTTGTCAATCGTGATTGAATAAGCCGCATTGTCTGAAATCGCATACGGATCGTTGTAGTTTTTCTTAAGATTTACAGCCGTTTTAGTTTTTAGATTATAAACATAAACGCCCGATTCGCTTGCAATCCAAAGTTCGTCATTTCCTTTTTTCCTGAATTGACGAACGAAAACCGGTTCTTTTATTGCGAATTGTAATTCAGTTGTGCTTTTGTTTTTTCTATTATATAGGAGTACGCCGTGATCTTGTGTTCCAATTACAATACTTTCTGAATCGACCGCATAAATCACGGTAATTCTGAAATTAGCTTTATTCGCGGGCGGATTTAATGGAATATTTTCAAAAGAAAGATTCTCTTCTGAGTAATGATAGATTTTATTGAGAGAAGAAGCCCAGATTTCACCCTTATAATCTTTCGTAATCGAAGTGGTAATGAAGTATTTGTTTGGATTGAAAGTGGTTGTTTGCTGCTTTTTTGATGCATATTTATACAAAATGTTGCCCGAAACAAACCAAATGTTGTCTTTTTGATCGTGATTGATGTCGTTGATGCGATCATTTATGGCTTCGTTCAAAATCGTAAAGCGATCTAGTTTTTTATCATAATGGTACAAACCTTTATCAGTACCCACCCAAATTGTGCCATTATGTTCGTGTAAAGATTGAATATAATTGCTTCCTAAACTATGAACAGGATCTCCGCTGCTTCTATAGGTTTTAAAGCGATAACCATCAAAACGATTCAAACCATCTTTAGTTCCAAACCACATAAAACCGTCATTATCTTGTATTGAGGTCAAAACCGTGTTGTTTGAAAGTCCTTCTTCTACTTGATAATGTTTAAAATAATAGTCTTGCGCATTCGAAAAATTTATCGAAAAAAAGCTGAAATATAAAAAAAGAAAGAATTTACGCATAGTTGTATTTTTTAGGCTAAAATCTAGATTTCTGCAAATCGTCTCAATATTCTACAAAATGTTGCAGCTGAATGAAAATGGGCTGTCTTTAATACAATTTGAATCATTTGAGAGAGATATTGACACAAATGAAGCATTTTATTTTGAATAAAAAGCGCCTACTTTGAATTTTCAAATAAATGATATTGATAAAATTTTAAGCTTAAAAATACACTATCAATAAAATAAAGTTTGAAAAATCCAACCATTAATAATTTTGAAACAAAATGAACAATTTATTACAACTAAAGAATATTAGTTATTTTTTTGCCCGTATACCAGACGGCTAAAAAAAGCGCCATATTCATTCAACCAAACCACAAAAAGAAATAAAACTATCTAAAATGCAAAAATCAATGAAAACAAAGTTCACTCACTTTTTAACGAAGAGATATTACCTCTTAGTTTTCTTTAGTTTATTACTGCAGTCCGCTTTTGCCCAGCAAATAAATGTTACGGGAAAAGTGACTACCGCAGACGGACAAGCGGTTCCTTTTGCGAATGTTTTGATAAAAGGAACACAGAATGGCGCTGTTACCGATTTTGACGGAAGCTTTAAAATTTCGGCTAGCGGAAATCAGACTCTAGTTTTTAGTTCGCAAGGCTATAAGACAATAGAAATTGCCATCAACAACAAAACTTCTATAAACGTTACAATGGCAGAAGATGCCATGAAACTCGATGAGATAGTGGTTGTAGGTTACGGATCGCAACAGAAAAAAGACCTTACGGGAGCTGTCGCATTAGTGAAACCAGACGAAATTCAGAAAAGACAGGTAACTACAGTTGCAGACGGACTGCAAGGCTTGGTTACCGGAGTTAAAGTTCGCGGAGGCGGACGCCCAGGACAAGAAGCCAATGTGGAAATTCGAGGTCTTAAAAATCTTCAAAACACCAATCCATTATACGTAATTGACGGTTTAGTAACTTCTGCAAACAGAGACTTTAATCCAAATGATATTGAATCGATTCAGGTTTTAAAAGATGCTTCTGCAGCAGCAATTTATGGTTCTAGAGCTGCAAATGGTGTCATTATTATTACCACTAAAAAAGGAAAAAAAGGACCATTACAGGTTGAAGTTTCTGCAAAAAGCAGTTTTCAAATTATGCCTCGCTATGATTTAATGGGTACTGAGGAATTTGCCAAATACAACAATATGGCGTATGACAATGCTGGACTTCCGAGACAAAACCTGAATATGGCTGTAAATACAGATTGGCAAGATGCAACTTTTCAAACAGGGATGATTCAGGATTATAACGCTAGTTTTTCTGGAGGAAATGAGAATTCGAGTTTCTTTATGTCTGGAAATTACTTTGGAAATGAAGGAACAGTAATCGGAACCGATTTTGACAGAATTTCATTTCGTGTCAATTCAAGCGGTACAAAAGGAATTTTTAGCATTGGAGAAAACTTAGCAATCAGTAATGCTAAAACAGATGAAATGTCTGGAAATCCAATTATTGATGTGTACAGAATGACGCCAACTATTCCGCTTTACGATCCGTCTAATCCAGGTGGATATGGTTACGGAAAACAAGGAGTTGCGGACACTTTTGGTACAAACCCTTTGGCATTGGCTGATTTTTCTAATGTGACGAATCAAAATTTTAGAATTAGAGGAAACATCTGGTCAGAATTAAAATTTGTGCCTTGGCTGAAATACCGTTTCAATTTTGGTTATGAAACGAGTTTTGATTCTTATAAATACATGCGAAAAAAAGGAAGCTGGACATTAAACCAGCCACAAGATCCTTCTCAAACAGATCAAAACAAAGGAAGATCAGAAACCTTGTTGTTTGAAAATACACTGACTTTCAAAAAAGAATTTGGAAAACATGACATTACGCTTTTAGTAGGTCAGACGTATCAAAAAGACAACTACGATCAGATTTACGGAACAAAAAGAAATCTTCCGATGAATTCTGGAACTGGTCAATATTATGAGGTATTAAATCAAGGAGATTCGCCAGTTGTGGGAGGTTTCATTAACGAAGCGGCTTTAACATCGTATTTAGGAAGGTTAGAATACAACTATGATAATCGTTATTTATTTAATGCGGTAATCAGACGCGATGGTTCTTCTAGATTTAGCGATGGCAATAAATGGGGCAATTTCCCTTCTCTTTCTGCGGGATGGAGAATTAGCAACGAATCTTTCTTTAAATCAGAATTCATTAAAGATTTAAAAGTAAGAGCAAGTTATGGTGAATTAGGTTCTGGAAATATCAGAGAATATGAATCTAAAAGCTTCGTTAATAATTTCGGACAAGTCGTATTAGGCAAAGACCAAACTTTGTATCCTTCTGCAACTCAAGTAAAACTATCAAACTCTCAACTACGTTGGGAAAAACTAAAACAAACCAACATCGGATTAGATTTGGGAGTTTTAAATAACGATTTGCGCTTAACAGCAGATTATTTCATTGCTCGTACAGAAGACGTGTTATTTGGTTTCCCAATCTTATTAACTACAGGAAACGACGGTGGAAATCCGATTTCTAATGCTGCAACTGTAGAAAACAAAGGTTTTGAGTTGGAATTGGCGTACAGCAAAAAAATCAATGATTTCTCTTTTAATGCTTCTGTAAACTTCACAAAAGTGAATAACAAGTTGGTTTCTTTAGGTAACGGACAAAACGAAAACATTATTGGAAACACCATGACCCGAAGTGGAAACCCGGTAGGAATGTGGTATGTTTTACAAACAGACGGATTATTCCAAAATCAGCAGGAAATTGACAATTACAAAAATGCTGACGGAAAAGTAATTATGCCAAACGCGGTTCCTGGAGATATCCGTTTTAAAGACAATAATGGAGACGGACAAATTACAAACGAAGATAAAGCGATCGTGGGAAGTCCGTGGCCAGAATTTGAAATGGGTTTAAACGCTGGAGCTGAATATAAAAACTTTGATTTTTCTATGAACTGGATTGCTTCAAACGGAGCTACTGTTTACAACGGATTTAGAAGTGTTGTAGATCGTTTTGATGATAATAGTAACTACAGAAAAGGCATTCAGCCTTGGACGCCAGAAAATCCAAATACCGATTTTCCTAGAGTTACAAAAGGTTCGACTTTGAACTCAAGAGGAGACAGTGACCGTTTCTTAGAAAGCGGCAATTTCATCAGACTAAAATATATTGGATTTGGATATAATTTGCCAAGCAGTGTTTTAGAAAAATCAGGAATTACAAGAGCACGATTGACTTTATCTGCACAAAATATTTTGACTATCACGAAATACAAAGGTTTAGATCCTGAGTTTAGCAATACGGGCGATAACAGAATTTTCGAAAGAGGTGTAGATAATGGTTCTTTCCCGAATCTGAAGACGTATTCTTTTGGTGTTGAATTTAGCTTTTAATTTAAAAAATAGCGTAATGAAAAAAATAATCATACTGACAGCAGCTTTTCTAGGTCTTGTTTTTACCGCTTGTGAAAACGAATTGGATCTAAACAGCCCGAATGATATTACAGTTGACCAATATTGGAAAACTGAAAGTGATGCACAAGCCGGTGTAAACTCTATTTATGCCATGTTTTATAAAGACGGATTGTGGGCAAGATGGATTTATTTCCGTCTGGATTTAACTTCTGATGAAGGGTATAGCGTGAGTCCGTGGACGGAATTAGCAGATTGGACGAGATTCAATTATATCAATTACAATTTTTGGGAAGGAAATGCCGTAACGTGGAGAGATACTTACAAAGCTATCTTTAGATGTAATCAGGTTTTGGCGAATGTTCCGAATATTACTTTTCAAAATGAAGATGATAAAAAGAAAATTATAGCTCAGGCAAAATTCTTTAGAGCCTTGCATTACTACTATGCAGCTGTAATTTGGGAAGATATTCCGTTGGTTTTAGAGCCATCTACGCCAGCAGATTTGCCAAAGCAAGTAAAAGTAGCTGAAATCTGGGCTCAAGTAGAAAAAGACTTGAATGAAGCCTTTGAGGATTTGCCAAGAGATTGGTCAGCAGACCAGTTAGGAAGACCAGACAAAGGTGCTGCTAAAGCTTTTCTAGCAAAAGTTTATATGCAACAGCACAAATGGCCAGAAGCAAAAACGGCTTTAGAATTTTTAATTTCTGGAGCAGGAGCGAAGTACAGTTTGGTGTCTAACTACCGAGATAATTTTACAGATACAAATGAAAACAACAGTGAATCTGTTTTTGAAATCCAATTTGGAGATCAAAGAAAAGGTGGAACTGGTGAAGATCAAAATGCAGCAGTTTCTAGTAATCGTTCTCAGTTCTTCGCACCAAGAGGAATTGGATGGTCTGACGGACAAGCGCGTATCTGGTTAGTGGATGCTTTTAAACAAGAAAACAATAAAGACGGAAAATTGGATGAAAGATTAAGATGGAGTTTATTTTATCCTCAATTATTAGCTGATTTCGGAGACAAAACATACGGCAGAAACTGGGAGTGGAACAATAATGAAGCTTGGTTTAGAAAAGGAAGCCGTGATTATTATAGAAATAATGAGGATTATTACAACCAAGTAAACTACAGATTGGTTCGTTATGCGGATATTTTATTACGCTACGCGGAAGTTCTAAACGAATTGGGAAACACTGCTCAAGCGTACCAATATGTTGATTTGGTAAGAACTCGTGCCAACATGAATGCATTGGCAACAGCACATCCTGAAATTGGAAACGATCATGACAAATTCCTAGAGCGTTTGAAAATGGAAAGAGTTTTAGAATTATGTGGCGAAAGTGTTCGTTGGGAAGATTTAAAACGTTGGGGAGACTTAAATACTCAAGCTTCTGTTGATAAAATTGCGCTTCATGATCCAGATTTTAAAAACTTCACGGTTGGTAAAAATCACAGAATGCCAATTCCGCAAAGCGATGTAGACAATAATCCAAATCTAGAGCAGAACTCTGGATATTAACGATATGCATTGGGTGAAATTGAACAGAATTTAATCTTAACACATAGAAACATAGTCCTTAGGAATCTATTAAAGACGTTTCACTTAGAATAATACACATAGTTCTATGTGTGAAAGCTTGCTTTTTCTATAGCCGTAAGCAGAACAATAAAAATCTATGCTTCTATGTGTTAAAAATAATTTCACCCAATGTGTTAAAAACTGATTTTTTTGAGGGAATCAGCAGAATTAAGCTGATTCCCTTTCATAAAGAACGATTGTTCAAAAAAATAAAATTGAAATGAAGAAAGTAAAATTGTGTCTGACATTTATGTTAGCAGGACTCGTATTGCTTAGCTGCAGCAATAAAAAAAGTAATCCTGAAGAAAATAAAAGCGAAACCGCCTCAATAGAAAAAAGAGAAATCTGGACAAAAGATCAGGCCAATAAATGGTATGCAGAACAGCCTTGGTTGGTTGGGGCAAATTATTCTCCTAGCACAGCTATAAATCAGTTAGAGATGTGGCAGGAAGATACTTTTGACCCAAAAAGAATCGATCAAGAATTGGGTTGGGCAGAAAATTTAGACATGAATGTAATGCGTGTGTACCTGCACGATTTATTGCATCAGCAAGATTCAGAAGGACTTTACAAACGCATGGATCAGTTTCTTGAAATTGCTGATAAACACCACATCAAAACCCTTTTTGTTTTATTCGATTCTTGTTGGGATCCGTTTCCTGCTTTAGGAAAACAGCGTGCGCCAAAACCGCATACGCATAATTCAGGTTGGGTTCAGGCTCCAGGACAAAAGGCGCTTCAGGATAAAACACAATATCCGCGTTTAGAGAAATATGTAAAAGAAACAGTTTCTCATTTTAAAGATGATAAACGAATTTTAGGTTGGGATGTTTGGAACGAACCAGATAACATGACAGGACCATCTTACGAAAAAGTTGAAATCAAAAACAAAATCGATTTAGTTTTACCGCTTTTAAAAGATGTTTTTGTTTGGGCAAGAGAGAGCAATCCTTCTCAGCCATTGACTTCTGGAGTTTGGGTTGGAGATTGGAGCGACGAAGCGAAAATGAAGCCAATGCACAAAATGCAGATTGAACAATCTGATATTGTTTCTTTCCACAATTACAATACGCCTCAAGATTTCGAAAAAGTAATCAAACAATTACAGCGTTACGGAAAGCCATTAATCTGCACAGAATATATGGCAAGACCAAACGGAAGCACTTTCGAGGGGTTTCTTCCAATAGCCAGAAAATACAATGTAGGAATGATCAATTGGGGATTCGTAGACGGAAAAACACAAACCAAATACGCTTGGGACAGTTGGACAAAAACATACACTGCCGAACCAAAACTTTGGTTTCATGAAGTTCTTCATACAGACGGAACACCTTACATCAAAGCTGAAACAGATTTGATTAAAAAGATGACATCTGAGGCAAATAAAAAGAATTAGACAATGTGTCAATTTGATAATTAGATAATTGCTTTTGGCCATATATTTCACAGATTAAATGATTTTTTTCAAACATAGCCCAAGGTTTCAACCTTGGAAACACAACGTTCGTAAATTCATTGCGCATCCAAGTTTGAAACCTTGGGCTATGTTTTATGTTGCAGAAGAAAAAAATCCTTTTTAATCCTTTTTAATCCTTTTAATCTGTGGCAGTAAAAAAATAATCAGTGAAAATTTGTGGAATTTGTGATTTTAGAAAAAAAATCATTTTAATCTGTGAAATCTGTGGCAAAAAAAATTAGCGAAAATTAGTGGAATTCGTGGCGAAAAAACTTTTAAACCTTTTAGCAACATGAAAAAAAACACAATAAAAAAACTTCTTTTAATAATGGCAATTGCGATCGGATTTTCCGCGAAAGCGCAACAACCAGATCCACCGGGACAAGTAAAAGGAAATGAAAAACCTAAAAACGAAGCTTATCTTTTTGCGCATATGACGCATAACGATTACGGCAGATTATACTATTCAGTTAGTTTGGACGGACTTCATTGGGAAAATCTGAATAACGGAAAACGAGTTTTTGAAGAGTATAAAGGTCATCCCGACATCTGCAAAGGTCCTGATGGAAAATATTATATCGCAGGAAATACTGGTGACGATGCAAAAGCTATCAATATTTGGGTTTCGGATGATTTGATTACATGGAAAAAACATTCCGATTATACGCCAGATTTAAAAAGCACGCCGGATTATTCAAACGCTTTACAGCGAATTGGGGCTCCAAAATTATATTATGACGAACCTTCTCAAAAGTTCATCATGACTTGGCATACGCCTCATTTGGAAGGAACAAAAGAAGACGGAGAGCGCTATTGGGCAAGTCAGCGAACATTGTACGTTTTGTCTAAAGATTTAAAAACATTTGAAGGAACTCCAAAACGTTTATTTGATTGGGATATGGGAACGATTGATGTTTTTATTCGTAAAGTCGGCGATTCCTACTATGCCGTGATTAAAGACGAAACGTATCCAACTTTGTATTGGACAACCGGAAAAACCATCCGAATTGCCAAATCAAAAAATCTTTTAGGACCTTATTCTTTGCCCCAGCAATCTATCAGTCCAAACTTTAGAGAAGCGCCAATGTTGATTCCTTCTCCGGATGACAAAATTTGGTACATGTATTACGAACAATATCCAGGTGTTTCGTACGGATTATCAATTGCTGATAACTTAAACGGGCCTTGGTTTCAAGCCTCAGGCTACACTTTTTTCTCCGATTGGGACAAATACAGTCTCCCAGAAAAAGTGCGTCACGGCTGCATGATTACAATCTCTAAAAAAGAATACGACAGTTTGGTGAAGAAATTTGGCCTTACGAAGAAGTTATGAGTTATGAGTTATGAGTTATGAGTTATGAGTTTGGCTCATTACTTATCAAGTGAATAAATATTACTCTGAAGTTAATTTATAATTCATAATTCATAACTCAAAAAAATGGTTAGTTAAGTTAGTTTAGTTCAGTAATTATCGGGCTTATGTGGAGATGAGCCCGGTAATTCATTTTGATTCAGAAGAAAATCATGGCATTCGTTGAATGTCTAAAAATATAGAACATGAAAAGAAAAAGCATCCTTTTTTTAGCCTTGTTATCCATGTTTGTTGTAAATGCGCAATGGAAACCGCAAGGAGATAAAATAAAGACCAAATGGGCAGAGCAGGTCGATCCGAAGAAAACTTTACCCGAATATCCCCGTCCGATTATGGAGCGCGGTCAATGGAAAAATCTGAATGGTTTGTGGAATTATAGCATTCAAGAATTTGGAAAAGCCGCTCCTTCAAAATATGACGGGCAGATTCTGGTTCCGTTTGCGGCCGAATCGAGTTTGTCTGGAGTGATGAAAGAAGTTGGTGCTAAAAATGAACTTTGGTACGAAACCCAATTTTCGATTGAATCGGGCTGGAATGGAAAAAATATCCTTTTGCATTTTGGTGCTGTCGATTGGAAAACAGAAGTTTTTGTGAACGACGTAAAAGTCGGTTCGCATACGGGAGGCTATACGCCATTTTCGTTTGATATTACGTCATTCATTCAAAAAGGAAAAAATCAGAAACTGGTTGTAAAAGTTTGGGATCCGTCAAACGATGGGCCTCAGCCAAGAGGAAAACAAGTTAAAAATCCAGAAGGAATTTGGTACACGCCAGTTACCGGAATCTGGCAGACGGTTTGGATTGAGCCTGTAAATGCTAAAAACATTGTAGCATTAAAAACAACTCCAAATATTGATCAAAATGCAATAAGCATAAAAGCTGAGGTAAATGGAGCAGAAAAAGGAGATGTAGTAGAAATTTCTGTTTTCGACAACGGAAAAGAAATCGCTAAAGAAAAAGCGGTTGTGGGCGAAAGCAACGATATTGTTTTGAATAATCCGAAATTATGGTCGCCTGAAAGCCCGTTTTTATATCAGACTAAAATTCGCTTAATCAGCAAAAACAAAGTAGTTGATGAGGTGAAAAGCTATTTTGCGATGCGTAAGATTTCATCTAAACGCGATGAAAACGGAATCATGAGAATGCAACTGAACAACAAAGATTATTTCCAATTCGGACCATTAGACCAAGGCTGGTGGCCAGACGGATTGTATACTGCGCCAACCGATGAGGCTTTAAAATATGATATTGTTAAAACTAAAGAGCTAGGTTTTAATATGATTCGTAAGCATGTAAAAGTCGAACCAGAGCGTTGGTACACACATTGCGATCAATTAGGAATTTTGGTTTGGCAGGATATGCCAAGCGGAGACGATCAGCCAGTTTGGCAAAATAGAAAGTATTTTGAAGGAACAGAATTACAGCGCTCGCCAAAATCGGAAGAAATCTATAGAAAAGAGTGGAGAGAGATTATGGATCATTTGTATTCGTATCCAAGTATTGTGGTTTGGGTTCCGTTTAACGAAGCCTGGGGACAATTTAAAACCGTTGAGATTACAGAGTGGACTAAAAACCACGACTCAACCCGTTTGATTAATTCTGCTAGCGGTGGAAATCACTTTCAAACAGGAGATATTTTGGATTTGCATAATTATCCAGGTCCAGATATGTATTTGTACGATGCAAGAAGAGTTACAGTGCTTGGAGAATACGGCGGAATCGGACTTCCGTTAGAAGGACATCTTTGGAGGGCAAATGATAACTGGGGTTACATTAAATTTAAAAATGCGAGTGAAGTTACCGCCGAATACATAAAGTACGCGGAAATGCTTCGAAAATACGTAAAAACGGGATTCTCAGCTGCGGTCTACACTCAAACAACCGATGTTGAAGGCGAAGTGAACGGTTTTATGACCTACGACAGAAAAGTGGACAAAATGGATTTTAAAGCGGTAAATAAGATTAATACGGAGGTTATCAATGCTTTGAATTAGAGTTAAATTTATTTCTCCCGCAGATTTGGCAGATTACGCTGATAAAAAAAATCTCCAAAATCTGCGAAATCTGCGAGAGAAAACTCAAAGACTAACAAAAAACTAAAAATGAAAAAATATCTAATCCTTCTGCTTCTTACCACAATAAGTTTTGCACAGCAGAAAACATTTACTAATCCAATTCTGCCAGCGGGAGCAGATCCTTACAGTACGTATTACAAAGGCTATTATTACTATACCAATACGCTTGGGAATAAATTGGTTTTATGGAAAACAAAAGACCTTTCAGATATTAAAAATGCAGAAAGCAAAGTCATTTGGGCGCCACCCAAAAACACCAATTATTCAGCAGAAATCTGGGCGCCGGAATTTCATATCATAAATGGAAAATGGTATTGCTATTTCGCTGCAGATAATGGCGATAACAACAATCACAGGATGTATGTTTTGGAAAATAAATCTTCAGATCCGTTTAAAGGGAAATTTGAGTTTAAAGGCAAAATCGCTGCACAAACCGATAAATGGGCAATTGATGGAAATGTTTTTGAATATAAAAAACAGCTATACATGATTTGGGCAGGTTGGGAAGCAGACAAAAACGGACAGCAGAACATTTACATTGCCAAAATGAAAAATCCGCTTGAAATTGACGGTGACCGTGTTATGATTTCTGCGCCAACAAACGATTGGGAGACACATGGCGCTTTGCATGATGATGTAAATCCGCCACAGGTAAATGTGAATGAAGGACCGCAGTTTTTAGAGAGAAACGGTAAAATTTTTATTGTGTTTTCTGCCAGCGGATGTTGGACCGATTTCTATGCTTTAGGATTGTTAACCTTTAACGGCACAGATAATTTGCTAGATGTAAATGCTTGGAAAAAATCCCTAGAACCCATTTTCAAACAATCACAAAAGAATAAAGTTTATGCGCCTGGACATAATTCATTCTTTAAATCTCCTGATGGAAAAGAAGATTGGATTTTATACCACGCCAATTCAAATCCTGGCGAGGGTTGTGGGAATAAAAGATCGCCAAGAATGCAGAGAATTGATTGGGATGCCAATGGATTTCCAGTTTTAGGCGAGCCAGTTAGTGAAGGAGTGCCATTGGCTATTCCGTCAAAATAAAAAAATAATCGGAGGATAAGATTGCTTCGTTCCTCGCAATGACATAAAAAATGAAAAATATTCAAATTGCTGCAGTTTTGTTGCTTGTGCTTTTTCAATTGAATTGTAAAGACAGCAAAAAAGAAAATACAATTTCAAAAGATAAGTCTGAAATAGCTTCAGATTCTATAAAAACGGTTTTAGAAACTAAAAATTTTGACACTATCATTGATGGTAAAAAAGTCAGTTTGTATTGGATCGAGAATAAAGATATAAAAGCTGCTTTTACCAATTATGGCGGACGATTGATAGGTTTGTGGGTTAAAGATAAAAATGGAAAATCGACCGATGTCGTGGTCGGAATGAATAGCATAAAAGGCTATAAAAACTCAACAGAACCTTACTTTGGCGCTACAATTGGAAGAGTTGGCAACAGAGTTGCATTAGGCAAGTTTACGCTTGAAGGAAAGCAATATCAGATTCCGTTAAACAATGGGAAAAATGCTTTACACGGTGGTGTAAAAGGGTTTCAAGATGTTGTTTGGAATGCTGAAAAGACAAATGAAAAGACTTTGGTCTTTACCTATGTTTCGCCAGATGGAGAACAAGGTTTTCCAGGGAATGTAAATGTAAAAGTAACTTATTCTATTACAGATGATAATGCAGTTAGAATGGAATATGAAGCAACTACAGATAAAACTACAATTGTAAATCTTACTAATCATGCTTTTTTTAATTTGAATGGGGAAGGAAGCGGTACGATTTTAAATCACGAATTGCAGATTTATGGAGAAAAATTTATACCAGTTGACGAAGGCTTGATTCCGACCGGCGAATTTAAATCAGTTAAAAATACGTCGTTTGATTTTACGTCAAAACATACAATTGGTGAAAGAATCGAAAATAAAGATGAACAGCTGAAATTTGGAAAAGGATATGACCACAATTATGTGTTGAATGATGAAAAAAGAGATGGTTTTATTCATGCGGCAACGATAAAAGGAGATGTTTCAGGTATTGCTTTAGATATTTATACAGAAGAACCTGGACTACAGTTTTATAGCGGAAACTTCATGCAAAGTCAAAATACCTTTAAATCAGGTGTTAAAGACGATTTTAGGACTGCTTTTGCCTTAGAAACACAGCATTTTCCAGATGCCCCAAATCAGCCAAAATTCCCTCAAATAACATTAAAAGCAGGAGAGAAGTATCATACCGTTTCTTTGTATCAATTTTCGGTTGAAAAGTGATGAGTTTTGAGTTCAAAATTAGGAAGTAGGAAAACGTTTTGAAAGAGAATTTTTTTCTTTTTTTTTCGAAATTAGAAGATTCTTTTTTGTGTAAAATGACTGATTTTTATTAAAATTTCTGCTATAGAATTTTTCTATGGTAATAGTTTAACTATTTGATTTTTAGTTTTTAAATGTAATTAATTAAATAAAAAGTTTAATAATGAAAATAAAAAAATATTTTAGCCTATTAAGTCTACTTTGTGTCTTTATTTGCTGTTCTCAAGAGAAAGAAACGGCTAAAAAATCGGCTTCAAAAGCCAAACCAATCTTGCTCGCAGATCCAACTATTTTTTATGAAAATGGAGTGTATTATCTGTACGGAACAACGACAGGAGATTTTCGTAACGGAGAAGGTTTTCAGGTGTACACTTCTTCCGATTTAAAAAAATGGGATGGTCCATCTGGAGCACAAAATGGTTTAGCTTTAAAAAAAGGAGATGCTTACGGAACGAAAGGTTTTTGGGCGCCACAGGTTTTCAAACACAACAATAAGTTTTACATGATTTATACTGCCGATGAAAATATTGCTATGGCAATCAGCGATAGTCCGCTTGGACCATTTAAGAACGATTCTAAGGCTTCAATGTTTAATTCCGGTCATCAGATCGATCCTTTCTTTTTTGTTGATCAGAATGGCAAAAAATACCTTTATCACGTGCGTTTGACTGACGGCAACCGAATTTTTGTAGCAGAACTGAAAGATGATTTGTCCGCAATTAAAGAAGAAACGCTTAAAGAATGTATTTCTGGCGTTCTTCCTTGGGAAAATACGCAGAATGTTTCTTGGCCAGTTACAGAAGGGCCAACGGTCTTAAAACATAATGATTTGTATTATCTGATCTATTCTGCCAACGATTTTAGAAATCCCGATTATGCAGTAGGCTATGCAACTGCTAAGAGTCCACTTGGACCTTGGGAAAAAGCGACAGATAGCCCAATCATTAGTAAAAAAGATGTTGGAATTAATGGAGTTGGCCACGGTGATGTTTTCTATGATAAAAACGGAAAAATGAAATATGTGATGCATACTCACTTCAGCAATAGCGGAGTTTCGCCACGAAAAGCGGCAATTATTGATATTGATTTTGAAGGAACTAAAATCAAAGCAAATGCTAAAAGTTTTGTTTTACTGCAAGAATAAAAGCTTTGTGATTTTTAGAATTGATAACGTGAAAAGAGATGCTTCGGTGTCTCTTTTTTTTGTTTTTTTTAAAGTAAAAGCCGTGAAGTAATTAATAGAGATATAATTTAAAACGTTGCTTATTTCGCTTCAGATTCGTACATTGTTCCAAAATACAAATCATGACTAAAAAAATAGAAGACTTAATTCCGCATCGTGCTCCATTTCTTTTTGTTGATGAAATTATTTCTTATACAACAGATACAATCATTGGTTTAAAGACGTTTACAGAAAAAGATGCCTGGCTTCAAGGCAGTTTTACGGACTTTAATTTTGTTCCTGGAACGATTTTAATTGAGGCGATGGCGCAGTGTGGAGGTGCAGGGATAAAGCTTTTAGGAATCGCAGATGGCGTTTTTGGCTTGGTGAGTTTAGATAATGTTGAGTTTTTTGGAGGTGTTGAATTCAATAAACTCGTTAAATTTGTGGTAAAAAACATTCGTACGAGCGAAAAAATCATAAAACAATCGGGCGAAGCTTTTGATGAAGATAAATTGATTATGAAAGGCGAGTGGATGTGTGTGAAGCTGCAGTGATTAGAATAAAGAAGCAAGAATAAAGAATAAAGAATAAAGAATAAAGAGAAAAGAAGTGAGAAGCAAGAAGCAAGAGAAAAAGACTTGATGCTTGCTAGAATAAAGATATTAGAAAAAAGAAGCGTCCTGAGAGTATTTCTTGGGACGCTTTTTTTACATTTTTGTAATGATGAATTCACTTCTGCGATTGACTTGATGCTGTGCTTCTGTGCAAGGAATTCCGTTTGAACAATTGTTGAGCAGCTGGGTTTCTCCATAGCCAATTGCGCTTTCAATTCTTTCGGGAGCGACTCCTTGAGAAATAAGGTAATCTCTTGTAGCTTTTGCTCTTCGGTCAGACAATTCTAGATTGTATTGATCGTTGGCGCGCGAGTCGGTATGCGATTCAATTCTGATTACAACAGTATTATACTGATACATTAAGAGAACTACTTTATTTAATTCTATTTCAGCATCATAGCGAATGTCTGATTTGTCTAAATCAAAGTATATGATTCCGATTTTTATTTTTAAAAGACCATTTTCGCGAACAATTAGGGCAGGATCTAAACCGACTAAAGCTTCGGTTTTTCCTGAACTGTTTGCCGTTACAATTGCTTTAGTATTATTGTTATAATTCTCTTTTGATACTTCGATAGTATACGACGTATTGCAATTTACATTGTTGTTAAAATCGTATTTTCCGTCGAGTTGAGAAACTGTTTCAGCCACTTTTATTCCGTTGGCATTTTTTAACGTGACCATTGCACCAGCGATTCTGTTGTTTGAAATGGCATCGAAAACATAACCGCCTATTGCCTGATTGCACGATCTTTCAAAAGAATAAATATCATCATCTCCTTTTCCTGTTTTTCTGTTAGAACATACAAAACCTTTATTGGTTGATTCGTTAACGATATAGCCGAAATCGTCTCTATTGCTGTTTAATGGTGCTCCGAGATTGGCTGGAGCATCAAAAACGCCATCATTTATTCGACTTTCAAATACGTCTAAACCTCCTAAGCCCAAAAATCCATCAGAAGAAAAATATAGCGCCTGATCGGTAATATATAGGAACATTTCTCGTCCTGTTGTATTTATTTTTTCTCCTAAATTCTTTGGTTGAGAGAATTGATTGTTGCCCAAAATATCCACTACAAAAATATCTGTTGAGCCAATCGTTCCTGGCATATCTGAAACAAAATAGAGTTTTTTGCCATCTTTGCTTACCGACGGATGTCCAACAGAATAGTCGTCACTATTAAAAGGCAGCTCCTGAATATCTTTCCAAGAAACTGTGCCATTACTATTTTCTGATGCCGTAGCAGAAAAGATTTTGAGATTATTGATGCCTTTGCTGTCACGCTTTAGTTTTCCGTTGTAATTATTTCGGGTGAAATAAATCGTTTTTTCATCAGGAGAAAAAGCGATGCAGGCTTCGTGATATTTTGTAGTGATATCTTTTCCGAAACGTTCTTTAAAAGTAACATTTGACTGCGTTTCGCTGATTTTTCCTAATTGCATATTAAGAAAAGGCTGATCATTCCATCCATATTTTTCAGTTTTATAATACGAGGAGTCAATTGTGGTAGAGTAAACCAAATCTCCTTTATAGAACATCGGACCAAAATCAGAATAAGCAGAATTAATGTCTAGGTTTTCAAGTATAAAAGAAGGCTTTATATTTTCAATGTCTTCTAGAGTCACATTTTTAAGTGAAAAGTTCTTAGCTCTTGGATCTGTTGATTTTTGCTTTTCAGCAAAGGCTTTCATCCATTTTTTTGCCAATTCGTAATTTTGAATCCCTTGCAATGACTGCGCATACCGAAATAGATATTCGGCTGAAACTTCGTTAGGATAGTCTGCAATTAGTTTTCCGTACCATTTTGATGCGCTTGACATTTTGGTATTAAAATAATAAGCATCTCCAAGCCGCTGAAGTATTTCTTTAGAAGCATCTCCGTTATTAATGGAAAGCTCATATGATTTTGCCGCTTCAACGTAATACATCTTATCAAAAAGTGCGTCGGCAGCCTTGTTTTTGGTTTGTGAATAAATCAGCTGTATAACCAATAATGCGAGTATAGTAATTGTTCTTTTCATAGACTATCCGTATTAAAAGAATCTTGGTGATTTTAATCCTTTTTTGCGCGAAACCAGTTCGAAACGAAGCATGATTTCGTGTGTGCCACTGTTGTAATTCTGCAGAGCGGTTGTGGTGTAATCATAGGCATAACCAGCCATAATCATTGGCGTAATCTGGATTCCGACCAAACCGCTTACAGAGTCTGAAGTGCGATAAGAAGCTCCCAGCGTTATTGCATTGTTGAACATGAAATTTGCTGAAAAATCGGCAATAATTGGTGCGCCAGCAACGTATTTTACCAGTACAGCGGGTTTAAATTTGGTATGTGCCGAAAGATCAAAAACAATACCTCCAATAAGATATACGTGTATTCTCTGATTGACTAGATCATCGCTGATATCATCGTAGGTATAGCGTTCACGTGTCATGAAATTCGGAATCGAAAGCCCGATATAATCTCTTTCTCCATGCCAGTATAGTCCAGCACCTACAACAGGCAAAAATTTATTGGTAATGTTTTCTCGAAATTGGGAATCAGGGTCTTTGTGGCTTCCTTTAGACCAGTCAATATTAATAACACGCCCGCCGCCTTTTAATCCGAATGAGAGCTTATGTGTTTCGCCAGATTTGATGGTATATGAGAAATTGGCATCTAAATATTGTTCTTCTGTTGGTCCGATTTCTTCATTTATAATTGAGATTCCAAGACCGACATTTTTTCCGAGTGGAGTGTCTAATGAAAAACTTTGAGTATCTGGAGCGCCTTCAATACCAACCCACTGCGTTCTTAAAAGACCAGTTACGGTTAAATGTCCAAGAGATCCGGCATAAGCTGAGTTTACGGTCATTGTGTTATACATATATTGCGTGTATTGCGGGTCCTGTTGTGCAAAGGCTCCATATACCGAGAATAGAGTAATTATCGCGAAAACCTTTTTCATATTTTTAATCATAGCCAATTCTATTTTGGTTAATCCTATTCTTAAACTTTTCATTTTCTGGATGGTTTTATTTTAGGTAAACCCATCCAGAGGTTTTTTTAGATCCGTCTCCTAAATCGAGAATATAGAAATAGGTGCCCTCAGGAAGCGTTTTGGCAGAGCCGTCTGCTTTTCCGTCCCAAGTATTTTTGTAGCCTTTTTGGTAGTAAACCAAATTACCCCAGCGGTTAAAGATTTCCAGCTGGTTATTAGGATATCTTTCGATACAATCGATATAGAAGTAATCATTTTGGCCATCATCATTTGGTGAAAACTCATTGTAGATTTTCAGACAGTTTGGAGAAACAGTTGCGTTATCCTGATTGTTTGCCGAATTGGTGTCTATCTGATCAAGTTTTGTCAAATGTGCTGTGTTCAGATAATCATTGAAATCGACCACTTTAACTGTTAAAGTCAATGTTTGAGAAGCTCCAGTATTGATTGATGGAATGCTCCAAATGCCCGTTTTGGGATCATAAGCTCCTGAAGTTACAGTTGAGCTTACAAATGAGTATCCTTTTGGCAATGCATCCTGTACTTCTACATTTGTAGCTGTTAGGCCTCCGCGATTTTCTGCTGTAATGGTAAAAGTTACCTGAGAGTCCATTGGCACATCGGTTTTATCTACTTCCTTGTTTATAGCTATATCTGTAGCAGGAATATTGATAAATTCAGAATCTTCGTCGTCTTCACTTTGATCTCCGTTATCATTATTTGGAGTAGAATCCGGGTCAAATTGATTGCTGGCCGTCACTTGGGCAATATTAACATAATCAACACTTTCAAGTCCAAGCGGGTTGTCAACAGTTGCTTGATAGGTTAAGGTAATACCCCCTACAGGAACTGTTAGGTTTACCCATTTTATGATATCCTTGCTGAAAACGCCTCCATTATTAATATTCGAAATATTTTTCAATCCAAGTGGTATCATGTCTTCAACTGCGACTCCAGTCGCTGTACTTGGTCCATCATTATTAAGCAGAAGCGTATATGTTACTACTTCGTCTACATTTGCATTTTTGTTATTGACAGTTTTTTCCAGACTTAAATCGGCAACAGCAATATTTATTTGTAAACTGTCGTAATCGTCTTCCGTTTCAACTCCATTATTTGGCGTCGAATCTGGATCGGGCAGGTTACTGGCAATTACCTCGGTAATGTTTGTAAATTCTTCTGCTGCACCTGTGGGCTTGTTTACTGTGGTGTAAATATCCAATGACTGATCGGTTCCATTTGGAATATTACCGACATTCCAAACTCCAGTAATATAGTTATATAAGCCACTTGTTGGACTGCTAGTCTGATAGGTGAACCCAGGCGGTAAAAGGTCTTTAACTCTTACTCCAGTCGCATCTCCAGGACCGTCATTGGTTACTGTGACAGTGAAAATAACGGTTGAGCCAACATCATATACGGCATTCTGATTGAGTGCTGTTTTTCTGATAGATAAATCTGCCATTACAATTACAGGCGTAACAGAAATACTGTCATAATCATCTTCGGTAGTAACTCCGTTGCCAGGCGTACTGTTTGGATCAAATTGATCAGCGGTCATGATTTCTGCTGTGTTTAGATATTCATCTGGCGTGCCTGTCGGACTTTTTACAAAAACATTTAACAAAAGTGTATGGCTATTTCCAGGAAGGATAACACCAGGATTCCATTCGCCAGTCGTGCGATTGTAGGCTCCAGAAGTAGAATTATAAAAAACATAATCATATCCAGACGGCAGCACATCTTTTACTGTAACTCCAGTTGCGTTGCTTGGACCTGAATTGGTTACTGTAATTGAGAATGAAATCTGAGATCCAACAGCAGGAGTTAGATTGTTATTGATTACTTTTTTCTCAAGAGATAAGTCGGCTAGTGCAGGAACCGGCGTTAATAGTAACGAACTCATGTCATCCTCACCGCTGACATTGTTATTTGGTGTCGAATCTGGATCCAGTTCATTTGAAGCGTAAACTTCTGCAACGTTTTGGAAATTGCCTGTCGTATTAACTTTTACACCTATTTGCAAAGACTCTGAAGCTCCACTTGGTATAGTGCCAATATCCCAAATTCCAGTTGTATTATAATATTGCCCAGATGTAGAGCTGTATACCACATATTCGTAACCGCTTGGCAGCATATCGATTACTTTTACTCCAGTAGCATCCTGCGAACCGCTGTTTGTTACGGTTACTTGGAATGTAATTGTTGCTCCAAATATTGGGCTTAGATTTCCGCCAATTACTGCTTTTATAAGAGATAAATCTGCCATTGGAGGAATAGGAACAGTTGCAATTTCTGCATAATCATTTTCAGTAGTAACTCCGTTATTTGGAGTTGAATTTGGATCTGGAAGGCTACTTGCAGTAACTTCGGCCGTATTTAAATAATTGCCAGTTGCATTTACACTAGCAGTTAGCTGCAATGTCTGAGAATCTCCATTAACTAAAGAACCAATATTCCATTTTCCTGTTGTGCTGTTATAAGTTCCTTTTGTTGCTGTAAAACCGCTAAAGGTATATCCTGTAGGCAGTAAGTCGGTCACTTCAACTCCAGAAGTATTCTGTGGGCCATTATTTGAAACAATGATTTCAAAAGTTACCGATGATCCAATTAATGGAGTAGGATTATTAACTGTTTTGGTTAAAGATAAATCAGCAGATTGTCCTAACGGAGCCGTTGTAGCTGTTCCATAATCATTTTCAGTAGGAACGCCGTTTCCAGGTGTTGAATTTGGATCTGGTAAATTGCTGGCAGTTACTTCTGCAATATTGGTGTAATCTCCTGTAGGATTTACAGTAGCAGTTATTCTTAGAACTTGCGAATCTCCGTTTAGGAATGTACCAATTGTCCATTTTCCTGTTGCAGCATTATAAACTCCTTTTGTAGCGCTATAAGTAACAAAAGTATACCCAGAAGGTAGTAAATCGGTTATTTCTACACCAGAAGTATTCTGTGGACCATTGTTGGTTGCAATTATTTCAAAAATAATTGGCGAACCTGCTAATGGAGTGGCATTGTTAACCGTTTTAGTTAACGATAAATCTGCAGCTTGAGCATTTGGAGTAACTGTCGCTGTTGCGTAATCGTCTTCTGTTGCAACACCGTTATTTGGAGTCGAATCAGGGTCAGGAAGTGCACTTGAAGTTACTTCGGCAACGTTAACGTAATTTCCTGTAGCATTTACTACAGCGAGAATCTGTAAAGTTTCTGATTTCCCATTAATTAGATTGCCAACTGTCCATAATCCTGTTGTAGGATTATAGGTTCCTGTAGAAATGGTAAAATTAGAGTAAGTATAGCCGCTTGGAAGTAAATCTGTAACCGTTACACCCGATGTGTCCTGCGGACCATTGTTAGTTACAACTATTTCAAAAGTAACTAAGGAGCCTACTAACGGATTAGTATTATTGACTGTTTTGGTTAAAGATAAATCTGCTGCTTGCGCAGTTGGCGTTATGGTAGCTGTTGCATAATCATTTTCTGTTGGAACACCATTATTAGGAGTTGAATTAGGATCAGGAAGATCAGCTGCTGTTACTTCGGCTATATTTACATAATCGCCTGTGGCATTTACTGTAGCTGTAATTTGAAGTGTTTCAGATTCACCGTTTGCTAAATTACCAATATTCCATACTCCATTCGCAGGAGTATAAGTTCCTGTAGAAACTGTAAAACTGCTGAAGGTATATCCTGAAGGTAATAAATCGGTAATTTGAACACCGGTATTGTCTTGCGGACCATTATTGGTTACAACAACTGTAAAAGTAACTGATGAACCCGCTAATGGCGTTGCATTATTTACCGTTTTGGTTAAAGACAAATCGGAAGATTGGGCTGTTGGAGTGACTGTTGCTGTTGCATAATCATCTTCAGTTGTAATTCCGTTATTCGGAGTAGAATCGGGATCAGGCTGACTGCTAGCTGTAATTTCGGCAGTATTTGTATAATTTCCCGCAGCATTAACTACAGCATTTATTTGTAAAGTATGATTTGATGCAACAGGCATATTTCCAACTGACCAAAGTCCTGTTACCGCATCATAACTTCCAGCTGTTGCGGTGTAAGATGCATAGGTGTAGCCTGAGGGCAATAAATCGGTTACTGCTACATTATCTGTGGCTTGCGGTCCTGCGTTATTTACCTGAAGGCTAAAAGTTACTTGGGAACCCACAAGAGGCGTAGTATTGCTTACTGTTTTAGTTAATGATAAATCGGCCGATGTTGCTATTGGTGTTGTTGAAGCTTCAGCATAATCGTCTTCAGTTGTAATTCCGTTATTCGGAGTAGAATTGGGATCAGGCTGGCTGCTAGCTGTAATTTCTGCACTGTTGGTATAATTTCCTATTGAATTAACCAAAGCTGTTATCTGCAAAGTATACGAATCTGTGACTGGCATATTTCCAACATCCCAAAGTCCTGTACCAGGGTCATAAGTTCCAGTTGTTGCACTGTACGACACGTATGTATAGCCCGAAGGCAATAAATCTGTAACGGTAACGCCATCTGCTTCTTGCGGTCCAGAGTTTGTAATCTGAATACTGAAGGTTACCTGAGTGCCCACAAGCGGAGTAGTATTGCTCACTGTTTTAGTCAGCGATAAATCTGCTGATGTTGGAATTGGCGTTGTTATCACCTCTGCGTAATCATCTTCTGTTGTGATTCCGTTATTTGGAGTGGAATCAGGATCAGGAAGATTTGCAGCGGTAACTTCAGCTGTATTTAGATAAATGCCGTTTGGATTAACTCGGGCTACAATTTGAAGCGTTTCAGAATCACCAGCCACTAAATTGCCAACTGTCCATATTCCTGTGGCAATATCGTAGGTTCCTGTTGAAACAGTAAATCCGGTAAATGCGTAGCCAGATGGGAGCACATCGGTCACCTGTACGCCAAAATTGTCTTGAGGGCCATTATTTGTTACGACAATTTCAAAAGTAGCAAGCGAGCCTACCAATGGTGTTGCATTATTGACTGTTTTTGTTAATGAAAGATCTGAAGATTGAGGAATAGGAACAGTAGTTGCCGTTCCATAATCGTCTTCAGTAGTTACGCCGTTGTTAGGTGTCGAATCAGGATCGGCAGTATCGCTATTTGTAACTTCAGCAATATTTGTGTAATCTCCTGTCGGGTTTACTATGGCATTGATCTGTAGTGTTTCAGACTCACTGCTTCTTAATATGTCTAATGTCCATAATCCCGTCGTATTATCATACGTTCCACTTGTGGCATTAAAACTGCTATACGTATAACCAGAAGGCAATAAATCGGTTACCTGAACAAGTGCTGCATCCTGCGGGCCGCTGTTTGTGGTTATAATGGTAAAAGTTACAGTTGATCCAACGAGCGGAGTTGGGTTGCTTACCGTTTTTGTTAATGATAAATCCGCAGAAGGAGGGATAGGTGTTACTACAGCATTGTCTTCATCATCTTCGCTTTGATCGCCATCATCATTATTAGGTGTACTATCAGGATCAGGAAGGTCGCTCGCAATTACTTGAGTTATATTGAGATAATTACCCGTCGGCAATACTTTGGCATCCAATATAAGAGACTCGGTAACACCAGAATCAACCGTTCCGACATTCCAAATTCCAGTAGTACTATCGTATGTTCCTGCAGAAGAGCTATAGTTTACATATTCGAAACCAGAAGGCAATAAATCCGCTACCTGTACTCCAGTGGCATTATTTGGACCGTCATTTGTTATTTTAAGTTCAAACGAAATTTGGCTTCCAACCACAGGGCTTGTATTGCCTGCCACCACATTTTTAACTAAAGATAAATCTGCAGATGGTCCGATAAAGATAATTTCGGCATCATCTTGATCATCTTCGGTAGGAATATCATTATTTGGGACACTGTCAGGATCAGGCAGATCGCTGGTTATGACTTGGGCAACATTCAGATAATTTCCTAAAGGATTAACAAAAGCATTAAAGGTAAGATTCACATTCGAATTAGCTGGAAGATACAGATTTCTCCATTCTAGAGTAGCAGTGGCCACCTGATAAGTGCCACCATTTGATACTGATCCCGGAATAAGCGTATAGCCAACAGGAATAACATCTTTTACACCAACTCCAGTTGCATTTCCTGGGCCTAAGTTATTCACATTTATAGTGAAGGTAACTTGTTCACCTGCTGCGGCTGAAGTAGGAGTGACAGATTTTGTAAGTTCCAAATCAGCTTGCTTCAGCGAAACAGAAGCTGTAGATATATCATCTTCTGTTGTAATACCATTTCCAGGAGTACTATCAGGATCAAGCTGATCTGCAGTCTGAATCTCTGCCGTATTAAAGTAATAGTTCATAGACGTCACAACATTTACTTTAGCGGTAATTTGTAAAGTGAGCGTATTTCCATTGTTTAAATTGCCAACATTCCAAATTCCAGTAAGACTATTGTATTTTCCGGCTCCATTGTCACTTACGTAAGTGTATCCAGGAGGAAGCTTTTCTGAAACCGTTATTCCAGTTGCATTATTTGGTCCGCTATTAGTCACCGAAATGGTAAAAATGACATTGTCATTTATGCTAACTGTACTAGGAGAAACTGTTTTTTTAAGCGATAAATCGGCTAAATCTAGTACTACAATAGCACTGTCTTGATCATCTTCCGTAGGGTTTTGATTATTTGGCGTACTATCAGGATCAAATTGGTCAGAGGAGATAACTTCTGCGGTATTTACGTAAGATCCTCCTGCAGGTAATATGGTAGCTTTAAATGATAAATTTAAGATACTACCGCTTGGAATGGTCAAATTACTCCAAGTAATCGTGTTATCGCCAACATTGTATATTCCTGCCGAAGTAACAGATCCTGCAACAAGTGCAAAGCCAAGCGGAATATAATCACGTATGGCAACATTGGTGGCCGTAACAGATCCGCCTAGTGCATTGTTGTTGAAAACATTAATATTGAAAGTAACTACGTCACCAGCACTTCCTGTTGTAGGGGTTACAGTTTTGGTTAATTCAAGATCCGCTACAGCGAGTATTCTAAGCGTCATAGTATCAGATGAAGCTGTACAGTTTCCGTTTGTTACGTTCCATTGAAGTGTATAGATGCCAGGAATAGTCCCAGTTACTGCAGTTGTCGGACTAGTAGGATCTGTAAATCCTATTGTGCTCGGGCCTGCTATCTGAGTCCAGCTGCCAGTGCCAACTGTTGGAACAACAGCATTCATATTGATAGGAGAAAATTGAGGCATAGTCTGATCTGGCCCTGCATCGGCAGTTGAAGGATTCTGATATATCGTTACAAGAACAGAATCCTCAGAGAAACATCCGTTTAAATTAGTTGTAGTTACGGTCCACTTAAATTCATACGTGCCAGCGATTAGCCCTAGCATTAATGAATTTTCATTATTTGGAGATGCAATGCCAGCTGTGTTTGGACCAGAAACCTGTGTCCATGTTCCTAAACCTGATGTTACCGTAACAGCATTCATAGTAGCACTGGTCAAATTGCAGAGTTCTTGATCAGGACCAGCGTTTGCTATAGATGGCGGGACATCATTGAAAGTTATTTCTACCTGATCTGAAGTAGGTTGACATAGTGAAGGATTCGTAAAAGGACCATTAGTAACTGTCCATGTTAAGATATAAGTTCCTAAAACATTAATATTGGATAAAGTAGTAACAGGACTGTTCGGATTGTCAATCACTGCAGCTCCTCCAGGAGGCTGAGAGAAAAACGTCCAAGTTCCAATACCAACCGTCGGAGGAACCGCCGCAGTCTTATAAGTGGTCTGACAGGCAACGGTATCATCAGGACCTGCATTGGCAGCACTTGGCGGTGCGTTCATTTCTATTCGCACAATATCTGAAAGAGTTCGGCAATCATTGCTTTTGAATACCCATTCGAGGATATAAAGGCCTGGAACGGTTAGGTTTGAAACTGTTGTCAATGGTGCTGTTGGAGTATCAATAACAGCTACACTTCCAGCGGGCTGATAAACAAATCGCCATTCAAATGTTGTAACATCTGGAGGGGGAGTATTTCCGCTCATGGTTGCAACACCGCCAACATCACTAATACATAATGTTTGGTCTGGACCTGCGTCTGGATCAATACTGGCACCGCTAAAAACAGTAATATTTACAGAATCTGAAGTTCCGCTACATGTAGCGCCATTTGGAAATGTAGTAGTGCTGGTAGTGAATGTAAAGACATAATCATTTCCAGGAACTACAGTTGCATTAGCAATATAGCTATTTGATGGAGACTGTGTAATGATAACATCAGCGGGGTTTCCTGTTGTACTGGTCAGTGACCAAGTTCCTGTTGAATTTTCGTTGGCTATAAGCTGTACACTTGTAACATCACAATAGGTTTGGTCTTGTCCCGCATTTGCTGCTGGGTCAACTACTACAACTACATCATCAAAACTGCCTGGACATAAAAAGATGCTTTTTGCAGTTATCGTCCATCTAAATGTATATGTACCTGCTATAAGACCATTAATTTCTGTATTTGGATTGGAAGGGTCTACAATTAGAGGCTGATTGGGAGAACCAGTAAGTACAGACCACTGGCCTGATTCGAAAAAGCTATCATAGGCATTGCCTGCCATGGTAACTGTACTGTTGTTGCATATATTTTGATCTGGACCTGCTGCAGCCTGATCAGGAGGAAGTCCGATAGTTAGATTGATATCGTCAAATGCCTGACCACAAGTACCAGCATCAACTGTCCATCTGAAAATGTAATATCCACTGTAGGAGAAAGTAAAAACAGCATTTGGATCATGAATATCGCTTATGGTGTAATTTCCAACGCCAGAAATTCTTGTCCATGTGCCAGTTGATCCGCCACTTTGTGTAGCAGCCATTGTTACCGTATCACCGCAAGTTTCCTGATCCGGTCCCGCATCAGCAATTGGGGGAGTTTGTGCAACAGTAACAGATACGCTGCTTTCGCTCGGAAGACAGGTTCTAAACCTTGAAATGATTGACCATGTAAAAATATAAGTTCCATTTCCAGGAACGGTTACCATTGTGTTTGGATCATTTACGTCTGTAAAAACAACTCCAGCCGATGGTTCAACGCTCCAAGTACCAAAATCAGTTAGTACTGGTGTATTGCCGCTAAGATTAAAAGTGGTTGTGCCTGAAGAATAACAAGCGTCTGGTCCTGCATCTGATGTTGTGGGCGCATTGTTATTATTCGTTATAATTGTTACGGTATCAGAAACGGATCCACCGCAAGAAGGTCCTGGATGCGAATAAGCAACTGTCCATTGCAATTCATATGTAGAAGAAGGTGTTAGAAAACCAGAAGCAATGGCATTTGGATCATTTACATCTGAAAAAGTAATTGTATCTGGGCCTGAAACTTGACTCCAAGTACCTAATTCGCCAGCTGAAGCTTGGACAGCCGTAAGAGGCACTTGCGAACCGGCACAGGTTACTTGGTCAGTTCCAGCATCAACATCGTCTATCGAACTGTCTGAAACATAAACGGTAACTGTTGCCACTGAAAAACCGCAGGTAGCACCGCCTCCTTTTGTGATATATTGAAAAACATAGGTTCCTGAAATAAGATTACTGACTGGCGTATCGACTGCAAAATTATCAGCAATAACAGCTGTATTGGGTCCACTGAGTTGACTCCAAAAATGCAAGCCGTCATCTGTGCTTACTCCAGAAAGAACAGTTGTTGTATCACCGCAGGGCAGACTAACATCGGTTCCTGCATTTGATGGCGTAGGATCTCCAGAAACCAAAATGTTGAGGGTATCAAAACCATAATCACATTCTACAGTTAATGCTCCACCTTGTTTTCTGATAAATTCAACCGTATATTCCCCAGGTGCAGTAAGAGTCAGAGTAAGTGAATTTCCAACATCTGCCAATGCAGTAGGAAAAGGCCCTAAAGGAGAGAGCGGAGGGCCGCTAACGATGCGGTATTGGTTGGAACCTGTTCCAGTTACTGTGAGTGGAATTGTAAAGACAGTCGCATTACAGCTTCCAACAATATCTTTCCCGTCATTTGCCACAATAGTCCTTGTTTGCCCATTATATTGCACGATATAATCTTTGGTGAAAATACAGCCTGTATTGGTATTTGTGAGAGTGTAACGAAAACGATACGGATCGCCTCCCTGAAAAATATTGGTTACCAATGTGGTAGGGTTTGTTGGCGATACAATTACAGCGCCACTGTCGCCAGAGATCTGAGACCAGGCCACCGTTTCACCTGCGTAGAGAGGAGTCTGCGCAACAAGAGTTACCTGATTTATAGTATTGTCGCAAAAATATATGTTTTCGTCTCCACCCGGCAGCTGTGTTACATCCTGAGTTGCAGGCGGTACAGTGATTACAACCGTATCATTTCCTGAAGCGCAAGGACCAGTAACTGTCCATCTGAAAGTATAAGTGCCTTCAACTAGATTTGAAATTCCTGTATTATTGGCATTTGGGTTGGCTATAGTTGGTGTATTAGGTCCGCTTACAAATGTCCATTGCCCATTTTGGCCATTAAGTCCGCAGCCACCATAAGTGCCATTTAAGTTAGTTGATTGCGTTGTAGTGTAACAATTGCTTAAAGTCTGGTCTGGACCTGCTGAAACAGGTTTTACGCCTCCATAATTGGTTACGGTTATTTGAGAAGTGGTTCTGCAACGTTGTCCAGGAGCATATTCTGGCCCTTCAATAACCCATTGAAGTGTTGTAACGCCACAGCTAGTTTCGGGTAGAGTGATGGTTGAAGTGGCTAGATTAGGAAAATTAATGACAACTCCTGCATTATTGGCTCCTACGATTTCCCAATATCCTGTTTCTCCTGTGTTTTGCGGAGTATTTGCAATAATAGCCAATGTCCCATTGTTATTGGGACAGCTTGCGATATTGGCGCCAGCATTAGCCTTTGTTATGGGTTTAACATTTACTACTTTATCCTGATACGACACGATACCATCACCGCAGGTTGCACTATATCTAAAGATATAAGTATTGCCTCCTGTATAGCCTGAAATTGTTGTGCTTGGACTAGTTGGCGAATTGATTGTTACTGCAGGACCCGAAATCTGTGTCCATTTGACTGTGCCGATAATTGGACTCGGATTATTTCCAGTCAAAACCAGCGCGTCTGTCTCACAAATGGTTTCATTTAAAACTCCAGCATTTACAGTACAGTTTTGAGCATTGGTTTGATAAATAGTGAGGAAAACTACTAATGCAGTAAAAGCCAGTTTTTTTGATAAAGTGCAAATTCTCCAGGAAAAATAAAATTGTGCCATAAGCAATCAGGAATAAAAAAGGCAGCACAGCAATTTATAACCACCTTAAATTAATAAATTGATTTAAGCATTAATGTGTAGTTATCTTAATCTGATTTTGGGGAATACTCAAATTTAAAGAAACAAAGTCAGGAAATTTTTTTTTCTATGTTGCAGATTATAAAATGAAACACGAAAAACAGGTTTTGAAACAATAAAATGGAATATCATCAAATAAAAATGCTTTAAATACAGAATTTAGAGCCTTTTCAATGCTTTTTTATAAATGTTTTTGAATATTCTAAATCGTAAATCCTTTTATCTGATTTAAATCGAAATTTTGCAATTCAGTATTCATTATGACGGAGAAAAAACAGCTGTAAAAAGGCTGTAAAGGCGTTTTTAATTTTGTAAAAGCAATGGTAAAAAACTTAACATTGGATAAGTGTCTGATTTGTAAATGAATACAATCTGGTTTTTATGCTCATGAAAAACTTAACATTGGCGAATAGGTTTTTCAATCTATCTTTGTTTATTATTTTTTGATGTTAATTTAATGATTTAATAACATTAAAAATTAGTTTAATACAAAATAAATTTAATCAATTTCTTAAAATTAACAGAATAATGGCAAAAGAAGTGCTTACTAATGAAATCGATCAAGAGGTAGAAGCTAGTCAAGTTATCTCTAATGATGAAAACGAGCAAAAAGATGCTCTGGTTCCAGCATCTCAAGCGGTTGAAACTCTAGAAAAACCTAAACCAAAAAGAGCTCCGAGAAAAACTGCAGAAAAAGAAGAAAGCACAAATGAGGCAGTGCAAGAACCAAAACAGGCAGCAGAAGGAGAGGAAACTACATCTCAATTAGCGGAGACATCAGAAGAAAAAGAAGACCAGCCAAAATCTAAAAAAAATAAAAAAGTGAAAGAAAAAGAGAAAAAAGAAAAACTGAAAAAGAAAAAAGCTACAGCTAAGAAAAAAGACAAAAAGAAAGAGAAGGCTAAAAAAGCAAAACTAAAAGCGAAAGCTAAAAAGAAAGCCAAGGCTAAAAAAGCTAAAGAAAAAGCAAAGGCAAAAAAGATAGCTAAAAACAAAGCGAAAAGATCGAAAGCTAAAAAGAATAAGAAGAAATAATGGTGAATTAACAATTAACAATTAACAATTGATAATTCTAATTGTCAAGCTGAGAGAAATCGAAGCTTCCGCAATATTTATAAAGCCACAGATTATAGGATTGATACAGATTTTAAGAAATCATTTTAATCCTATAATCTGTGGCTTTTTATTAATGTCTTGCGTTAAAAATAAAAAATTGATACTCATAACATAATTCACAACTTACTGCTTTCTGCTTTTTTCTTTATTGCGAGTTTGTCTATTTTTTGAAGAAATTCTGGATCAAATTCAGAATAGGCTTTTAATCTGTATTTTTCGTCCCTGATTTTCATAACTAGACGAATTTTCTGCACCATCATCCAGATAGGTTCGTAACGTTTATGTCCTAGTAAATATTGAATTTTGAGAATGGATAATCTTCTGTGCGAAAGCGTCATCAATTCAATGCAGATCATCCAGTATCGAATCGGAAGGTTGGAGTTTTCCATTACAGTGCCTGAGCGCAGGCTAGTGCGGCTGCCACATTTGCGACACTGAAATTTTAAATCATTCTGACGGAAAGAATGCGTATTATGTCCGCATTTCCTGCATAAAAGTCCGTTTTCTAAACGTTTGTTTTTAAGTTCTTCAATACAGGTTGCTTCATCAGAATATTTTTCAAAATAGGTGCGTAGCTCCATCTATACAAATCCATTATTTACATTTCGAAATATAAAATATTTTAAAAAGAAACGAATAACAATTTGTATAAAAAATAAAGAGGAATATTCGAGAACGAATATTCCTCTTTACAAAGGTAAAATTGTGTTATAATTTAGCTACTATTTCTTTTTTGTATTTATTAAGGATAGATTTTGTCATACCTAAATTAGCTTTTGTAGAATCTACAGCCAGATAAATAAAGTATTCCTGATTGTCAGATACATCAATGATGTGAATCTGAGAACTTAGCGTTATCATGATGTTGTCAATTACCTGGTCTTTTAATCCTAAAGCTTTAATAGCATTCATTTTTGCTTTTACCACTTCTAGATTATAAGCCGATGCTAATTCAGGATCAAAATCTGCTACTACAGATTGAGAATAGTATGACATGCCGCTTGCAATTTCAGCTACAGAAACTGCGATGAACCCTGGGACGTTCTTTTTTAGGTCTTCCCCAAATTGAGTTAAAAAATCAGACATAATTTTAGAATTTTAGTTGTTGTAAATAAGACTGAATAGTTTTGGATAAAAGCAAAATTAGGGATACAATATTATTTAATTATCCGCATTGCGTACCTTTTTTTATACAATAATTAAAAAATAACATAAGTCTGATAAAATTGGTTTTTTGTTTTTTAAACTGGATTTTGTTTTGGATTGAAAATGAAATAATTAAACTAAAAATGCTTTTGAAAAAAGTACTGGTGTACCTTTCAAAAGCATTTTCTTTTAAGCAAAAATTAATTTTTTACTTAATTACTGTTATAAATTCTTCTTGAGCAGTTCTTACTTTTTTCAAGTTTACCAACCAGTCATTTGCATCATCTCTATAACCAAGAGGTAAAACTAAAACACTTTTTAAACCAAGTTCGTTTAAACCTAAAAGTTTGTCTACTTCAGACGGAATAAAACCTTCCATTGGAGTTGCGTCTACTTGCTGTTCAGCCGCGGCAGCGATTGCAATACCAAACGAAATATAAGCTTGTTTTGCCGCATGGTTAGCATGCCATTCCTGACCTAGAGGCTCATACATTCCCCAAAGTCTTTGCTTGTATTCATCCATTGCATCAGCAGGAATTCCTCTTTCAGCAATGGTTTTGTCAAATACGGCAGAAATTTTCTCTAAACTGTAACCATCCCAAGCAGCCCAAACCAAAACGTGAGAAGCGTCTGTAACTTGGCTTTGATCAAAACTTACCGCTCTTAGTTTTTCTTTAAGCTCTTGGTTTGTAATGACAAAGATTTTATAAGGTTGTAAACCAGAAGAAGAAGGTGCCAGTTTTGCAGCTTCCAGAATATAATCTACTTTTTCTTGTGGAACAGCTTGTCCGTTCATTTTTTTTGTAGCATAACGCCACTTTAGTGCATCTATTAAGGCCATTTTTTTTAATTGATTAAAATTGTATTCAAATGTAAAAACTTTAAGTGTATTTTTGTCATAAGATTACCAAAAGTAACTGTAACATAGAGGTAACCTACTAATATAATATGATAAAAGAACCCATACACGATAAAAAATCGTGCAATCAGCATATTATGGCAGTCCATGACGCCATGTATATTTTAAACGGAAGATGGAAAATTTCTATTATAGCATCACTATGCTTCAATACATTGAGATTTACCGACTTATTGCGAGAAGTGGAAGGCATTTCTGGGAAAATGCTGAGCAGGGAATTGAAAAACCTTGAAGAAAATCAGCTGGTAACGAGAACTGTTCTCAATACACAGCCTGTTACGGTTGAGTATGAGTTAACAGAATACGGACATACCTTAAAAGAGGTTATTGATTCTCTTGCAAAATGGGGGCATAACCATAGAAAGAAAATTACAGGCAAAGATTAGTCTTTGCTTTTTATTTCAATGGCTTTTTGAAAAAATCCCTGACGAGTTAAATTCTGTTCTGCTTCTTCAATTGCTCGTAAAAGATTGTTTTGAGTGTTGGTAATTTCGTTTAATGCTTTTGTCATAATGCTCCAAACGGGCTGCATTTTAGAAACCAGTTCTTTTCCTTTTGCTGTTAAAATGATCAATCTCTTGCGTTCGTCTTGTTTGTCTTTTTTAGAGCTAATGATTTTCTCTTTTTCCAATTCTTTTAATAAACTGATCGTCGAAGGGTGGCTGTAGCCAATTTCGCTAGCAATTTCAACTACACTCAGCATTTCTTTTACATGTAGCGTGTAAATTACAGGAAACCATTTTGGTTCAAAATCAATATTAAAATAACTGTAAATCTGTGCGCCGTCTTTGCGCAATTGCTCGCTCAGACGCTGCAAACGTGTTGATATGGCCAAAATGCCTATTTCGTCAATTATATTCATTGTTATGGATTTAATATTAAATGGCAAAAAACATTGTCAGGTTTCATTAACGGAAAATCAGCAGGAAGCGCTTCTTTTGGTATTGTTGCAAAGCTGTTCTTTTCATAAAAGCGCAAAGCAGCTTGCAATAAAGAAACCGTTCCTAAATATAAGTTTTTAATTCCGTTTTCTTTGCTATATTCAATTAATTGCTCCAATAATTGCTGGGCAATTTGAAATTCCTTTCCTCTGAATTCTTTCTTGACAAACATTTTTCTGATGGCTGCAGCTTCTGGATTAAATTTTACCAAAGCAATTGTGCCAACCAAATTTCCGTCAATAAAAGCGCCTAAAAATGTACCGCCCGATTTGAAATAAAAGTTTTGGATATCTAATAAATCTGGCTGATCTGCTAAAGTTATCGGTACATCGAATTCTTTTTGCTGAATGTTTAATATGAGATCTACGATTTCATTTTCGTACTCATTCTGTATAGGTTTAATCTGCATGGCATTTTAAAATTAAAATATGAGTACAAAACTACGTAGTTAACTACATATATCCAAGCAAAAAACTGCTGAACCTAGCAGTTTTAAGTGTTTTTTATGATTTATTACAATTTTTTTTATTCTTTTTTATTCTTTAACTAAAACAATAACAGCCTTATAACCCGTACCAACATTCCATTCGCTTGATGAAATAACTTGGCCTTTATCGTCATAAACCTTAAATTCGGCTGTATTTGGAGAAGCAAAACCTTCGTTTAAGGCTTCAATATCAATTTTATTGATTCCTTTTTCCAAATTTATTTTGACACTTTTAAAATCGCCGTTCAAAAAGACTTCAGGTTCAATAACTTTATCGTTCAAATATACTTTTACTTTATCTCCGTCTACAAAAGCTGCATCTCGGTACATTATAGTAGAAGTAACGGCAGTAGTGTTGAAATTGCCTAAAAACTGATTTCTTCTATAAAATATTCCCTCAACATTGGCTTCCGGCTTATAAAGATTAGTGTTTTTAAATAATTCGTCTGGATTAACCTGCAATGGAGCTGGCTTCTCGATAGGCGCTGGTGGGTTTTCTTTGGGAGCAGCTTCTGCTGGAGGAATAACTTCTTTTACAGGAGATTTTTTTGCTGGAATTGATTTGAATTTATTATCCAATTCCTGAGCAAAACTGTGCATTGAAAAAGAAGCAAAGGCAATTATCAAAAATATTTTTTTCATGTTTTTATACTATTTAATCTTGTGTGGTATTGATTTAAAAAAATTAGATGCATCATAATCTTTTATATATAAACATTTTATAAAACCAATTATTGTCTTATAAATGGTTATTTTTCTAAAAATTAACTTTTCCGTTTTAGGCTTTCTAATAAAAAATGGACTTATTGCAAAGTGGTTTTTGAATCCTTTTTGTTGTTTTTAAAATACTGAATATCAATATTGTATATTTGTCTAACCAAAACAAATATGCTATGATCAAGTTAAGTTTAGCCTTTCTTTTTTTGACAATTGGTGTTTTTGCTCAAGAAAACAAAGCAGATTCTGCTATAAAGAAGCAGATTGAAGAGTATAATGCTTCTTTTGCCACCGCTTTTATAAATGGAAAACAAGAAGATTTGGTAAAATCTTATACCGATCAAACCCTATTTATGCCAGAACACAGCAGGCAGCGAGTGGGTAAAGAAACTATTCGAGATTTCTACAAACAATGGCTGGCACAGGCAAAAGTCAGTGCTTACCAAAGAACTATTTTAGAGTTGCAGGACCTCGGCAATTACGTTTTAGAGATTGGAACTTTCGCTGAAAACTTAAATGTAAACGGCCAGAATCCGTTTTCGTATTCTGGAAAATATTCAGTTTTATGGAAAAAGTCTTCCAATAGGAGCCTGCCTCCAACAATTGCCGCAGAAATTTGGGGTTCGGCAAGCTATTTTGATGATAAAAATATTCCGAATATAGACGATATCGCAGTGCCGCCGACGAAAGAATATATTCCGACTGACAAGTTAACTTTAGAAGTAAAAGAAAGAAATAATAGAATTAAAGAATTAGTTCAGAATAGGCAAGGAGCAGAGCATGCCAAAATGTTTATGCCAGATGCCATGTATTTGACTTATTATACTCCGATTCTTTCTGGCGAAAAAGAGATTACAGCCTATTTTACAGAACACGAAAAGCCTGGTAAATTGCGTATTGAACAGATTTCTATTCAAACTTCAAATATCATTTATGCCCAAAAAGCCATTGTAGAATTTGGCTTTTATAACGTTGATTGGCGTGACGACGAAAAAAACGGAAATGTAAAAGGAAAAAGTATAAATGTTTGGAAAAAAAACAGTAATGGAGAATTATTGCTTTTTCGCCAGATGGTAAATCATGATTAAAAAATTAAAAATTCTAATTTGAAGTTAGAGAAACTATACGTTGTGCTAGTCTATTTTTTAGGTTTTAAAAAACATTTGAAAGGGAATTTTCCGAATGCTTCAGAGGAATATCGGTAGAAGTTTTTTAAAAAGATCCTTATATTTACGATACAAAATTTCTAAAATCATGAAAGCATTAGTAATTGGAGCTACGGGCGCTACAGGAAAAGAGCTAGTTAACCTGCTATTGGAAAATAATGATTACGAAGCAGTTTCCGTTTTTGTAAGACGTCCAATAGAAAAATCACATCCAAAACTCACTGAACATATTGTTGATTTTTCAAATGTAGCTTCATTTCAGAACGTAATTTATGGAGACGTTCTTTTTTCTTGTTTGGGAACCACCCTGAAAGATGCAGGTTCAAAAGAAAAACAATGGAAAATCGATTATGATATTCCGGCCGAATTTGCAGCTGTTGCAAAACAAAATAAGGTAAAATCTTTGGTATTAGTTTCTTCGTACGGAGCCTCAGCCAAAAGCAGTGTATATTATTCTATGATGAAAGGAAAACTAGAAGAATACCTCCAAGAGCTTCATTTTTCTCAATATATTATTTTTAGACCTGGACCTCTAATTCGTGAGAATACAGATCGTTTGGGCGAAAAGATTTCAGTTAAAATAATAAAATTCTTTAATGCGATAGGGCTTTTTAAAAATCTGAAACCAATTGCAACCTCATTTTTAGCCGAAAAACTAGTAAAAGCACCCAAAGCGCTTCCTGAAGGAATGACAATATTGGAATTAAACAGTATTCTTAAATTGTAACATAAATTTGATAATAGAAAATTGAAAAAAGAATAAATAAGTAATCCAAACCGTAATACTTAAGTCTTTGTGGATATAATTTTATAATAAACTCTATGCTGGACAAGGGTTTTAGACTATTTTGCTTTATCTTTATACTTTTTACTGCGCCAAAGAAATGAATAATAATTACCCCATTCCAGAAAACGAACTACAGCGTTTAGCAGCTCTAAAACGCTATAATATACTTGATACGCTTCCAGATGATGCTTTTGACGATGCAACAAAACTTGTAGCCTATATTTGCGGCGTGCCAATTGCGCATATTTCTTTTATTGATGAAAACAGGCAATGGTTTAAATCGGAGATTGGAATAGGCGTTTCTGAAGTGCCGCGTGAAATCAGTTTTTGCCAGTATACCATCTTAGACTCTAAAATGACAGAAATAAACGATACTTTACTTAATGATCGTTTTAAAGATGATCCTAATGTTACTGGAAGTTTTAATATACGATTTTATGCAGGGGTACCGCTTACAACGCCAGACGGGTATAATATTGGAACATTATGTGCTATTGATCATGAGGCCAAAGTATTGAATGAAAATCAGCGTAATGCACTTTCTATTGTGGCCAAACATGTTATTACTTCATTGGAATTAAGCACAAAAAACAATCAATTGTATACGCAACGAAAAATCGCAGAACGAGCGGTTTTGGCAAGAGATAGTTTTTTGGCCAATATGAGTCATGAAATTAGGACGCCTCTTAATGCAATTATTGGTTTTACAGATCTGCTGGCACAAACAAAACTTGATGATACACAGCGTGATTATATAGGAAATGTCCAAATTGCTGGCGAAAATTTACTTTTGATAGTAAATGATATTCTGGATCTTTCGAAAATGGAATCTGGAAATTTACCAATCGAAGCCGAGCCATTTAATTTGAAGAAAACCCTCAGACACGTTTATAGTTTGCTGAAAGTAAAAGTGCAGAAGGAAGTTGAGTTTAATCTTTTTCTTGATGCTGAATTGCCAGACATGGTGATTGGAGATCAAGGAAGGCTCAATCAGATATTGGTAAATCTCATTGGAAATGCGCTGAAGTTTACAAATGAAGGAGAAGTGACCGTTTCGGTAAAGAAAATTGAGGAGACCGAAGACAGCTATTCGTTTAAATTTTCTATTAAAGATACTGGGATTGGAATCGCAAAAGATAAGCTCGAAACTATTTTTGAAAGGTTTACGCAAGGTGAGGAAAGCACAACGCGAACATTTGGAGGCACTGGACTCGGATTGAATATAGTAAAACAGCTAGTCGAACTTCAGAAAGGAGAAGTTCATGTAAAAAGTACCTTAAACCGTGGTTCGGAATTTTTCTTTACCCTGTCATATAAAAAATCAAACGCTAGGGAAGCAGAAGTCAAAACTGTTTCTAATAATGATTTGGGAAATCTTAAAATATTGCTCTGTGAAGACAATGTTTTAAACCAAAAGCTTGCAAAAAGCGTAATTAATAATTTTGGTTTTGATTTGGATATTGCACAAAACGGTGAAGAAGGCATCGAACTTTTGTCTCAAAATGAATATAATCTGGTTTTAATGGATTTACAAATGCCCGTTAAAGATGGCTACCAAACCACAGAATATATTAGAAATGAAATGAATTCCGCCATTCCGATTATTGCCATGACAGCACATTCTCTGGTAGGAGAGCAGGAGCGATGCTACAAAGTAGGAATGAATGCTTATGTGCCAAAACCGTTTAAGCAGTCCGTTCTTTTAAAAGCAATAAAAACGGTAATGTCACCAGACGCTGATGCGCATCATAAGAGAATTATTGATATGTCTTTTCTAGATGAAATGTCTGGAAACGATCCAGAATTTAAAAAAGATATGATTAATCTTTTTATTGAAAAAATTCCGAATCAAGTGGCACAGTTAGAAGAAGCATTTAAGGAAACTGATTACGACAACGTAAGGAAACTGGCGCATAATATGAAATCAAGCATGGATATTTTTATGCTGCAGGATTTGAGCAATTGCCTGTCAATTATTGAGGAAGAAGCCTCATATGGTAAATTTACGGCAGACGTTTTAGATAAAATGAATATTTTCAGTTGTGGAATTGAGGAAGTCGTTAAAATTTTAAAAGAGTTATGATATAACGGAAATATACTGTAGTTTTATAGTAATAATGAATATGATTTAGTTTGTCCCAAAGAGAAAAAATTAAAAAATGAGAATTATTGTAGCCGAAGATAATGATATCCTACGCAAATCGTTGTCTTTTTTCTTAGAGTCTAAAGGATTTAATGTTGACCAGTTTTCTGATGGTAAAGAGGCGCTAGAGGCGATCGAAAAAGAAAACTATGATTTGATATTGACCGACATAAATATGCCAGGAATAAGCGGAATGGAAATTACCCAGCATGTTAGAGAGAACCTTAAATCTGATATTCCTGTCATTATATTAACTTCTTCGGGTGTTGAGCAGACAGAGCTTGATTCTTTTGACATTGGAGCAAACGAATTTATTGCTAAGCCTGTAAGTCCGGCTGTGCTTTTAGTGAGGATTAATAAACTGCTAAAGACTCGAATATGATGAAGTTGGTATATTATTCTATTTTCCTGCTTTTTATTTCTACAATTGCAATTGGCCAAGAAATCAATGTTGATGTGATTCTGGCAAATGCAAGGCGTGAAGCCGAAAAAGAAAATTATGATAAAGCATTGTCGCTGATAGAACCCCTTCGCGCAAAATATCCTGAAAACGAGGATGTGCAGACTTTTGCGGGACGAATTTACAGCTGGAAAAAGGATTATAAAACGGCAGTAAAAGTTTTGTCTCCCATGGCAGACAGAAACAATCCCAATCCTGAGGCACTGCAAGCGCTTATAAACGTTTATTTCTGGACAGAAGATTATGAAAAATGCATTTTGTATTGTGATAAATATCTTGCCATCGATCCCAAATCCGTTGAGGTTTTGAAAATTAAGGCCACATGTCTTGAGAAATTAAACCGCGATCAGGAAGCATTAGATGTAATAGACAAAGCCTCTTATATTGATAATAGCACTCAAGCTTTCAGAGGAATCCGTACGCTTATTGGGCGCAAAGCCAAAAATGCAGTTTCGTTTTCTTATCTAAATATTTCGACATCAAATCCTGGACAGTCTCCGTTTCATTATGGATACGCAGAGTACTCGCATAAATTCAGTAAATCAGCGATTGTAGGAAGGGCAAATATTGGAAACATCAGCAACGAAACTCAAATGCTTTTTGAAACCGATTTTTATCAGACCTTTTCAAACAAAAGTTATTTGTATGCAAATGCTGGAGTATCAACAGGAAAAACCATATTTCCTGTAGCAAAAGGTGGTTTGGAATATTATTTTGCTCCACAGAAAAAGTTTGATTTTTCGCTTGGAGCAAGATTTATGCATTTTGATACAGACGATATTACCTTGCTGACAGGACAAGTGGCATACAATGCAGGAGTTTATAATTTTGCTTATAGACCTTATTATGATATTTCAAACGAACTTTTTTCTCATGTTTTAAGCGTTCAGCGCGTAAATGAAGAAAAAGAACGCCTTATCAGATTGGAATTGCAATACGGAAATGTTCCATATCTGTATCTCTACAATAGTTTTACACAGCCATTAAAAGCTTATCGTGTCGGACTTCAATATCAGCATCGTTTTGGGGATTCGTTTTTTGTGCGCCCGATTTTCCTTTATGAATATGAGGAATATATTCCTAGCGAATACAGAAATAAGTTTAATGTACAGTTAATTGTAACAAAACGTTTTTAAGATGACAGAATTCTGGGAACTATATAAAAACGGCCAGTGGGAAGTGCCTTTTCTTACTTTCTCCATTTATCTGTTCTTAGCGGGTTCACTTATTCTGTATCTTATTATAGTAGCCAGCAGAAATGGTAAAATCAAAAAAGAACGTCTTAGCAAAGAATACAGTGTTGTGATAGATAAAGTATTATCGGCTGTCATTTTTGAGAATATTTCTTTTGCTGAAGTAAAAAAAGACAAAAATTTTCTTGTGCTTTTTGACACGCCTTTTTTTAGAGAAGTTTTAATGGAATCCCTTATCAATCTGCATAAAAACTACGAAGGAATTTATGCTCAGAAATTGGAAGAGTTTTATAAAGATTCGGGATTAATAAAATCTTCCTTCCGAAAGCTTAAAAGCTTGAAATGGGAAGTAAAATGCAAAGGAATTACTGAATTGGCAGAATTTAATATTAAAGAAGCATTCGATCAGATTATTGCTTACTCTAAAGCGAGAAAAAAAACACTAAAGATTGTGGCATTAAATGCCGCTATAAAACTTGAAGGTACTGAGAGTATAAAATATTTGGTAGACCATTTAGATCCCATAGACGATTGGATGCAGCTGAATATTATTGGCGCTTTCAAAAAACATGATGTTGGTGATAGGGAAGGGATTGAACATTTGTTAGAATCGCAAAACACCACTGTAATTGCGCTTGGATTAAAACTTATAAAAGAACTTAAACTAACACAGAAACTTCCTTATGTAGTTCAGTTAGCAGACAATACTTCAAACACGGTAATTAAATACAAAGCACAGAGTCTTTTACAGACCTTAACAGCATAATCTTATAAGAAAATGACTTTTTTTAATACTGAAATAACGCGGTTTTTGGATGTATACATACTCCTGATTCTTGGTTACGCCATACTAATTATGTCTTCTTATTTAATGCTGGCTTATATTTCTACAAAAGAGCTTAGAAAATATCTCAAACGAAACAGTTTTGTTGATTATGATGTGCTCTTAACCAGCGAGTTTGCACCAAAACTTTCGCTTATTGCGCCCGCTTACAATGAAGGTCTAACCATCGAAGAAAATGTAAAATCTCTACTTTCTCTGAATTATAATAATTATCAGGTCATCGTGGTAAACGATGGAAGCAAAGACAATTCGATGGAAATCTTAACCAAAACCTACGATTTGGTTTTAACCGATTTAGACTTCCATCCACAAATTGAAACCAAAAAGATTAGAGGAATTTATACTTCTAGAAATGCAGCTTTCAAAAAACTGATTGTTGTTGATAAAGAGAATGGAGGAAAAGCAGATGCATTAAATGTCGGACTTAATATTGCTCAAAATCCCTATGTGGTTTGTATTGATGTCGATTGCATTTTAGATAAAGATTCGCTTTTAAAACTCGCAAAGCCATTTTTAGAGTCGTACGGAAAACGTATTATTGCTACTGGTGGGGTGGTGCGAATCGCTAATCAGTGTGTGATAAAAAATGGACGCTTGGTCGAAGTAAATGTACCAGATGTAATGCTTTCGAGAATTCAGGTTTTAGAGTATCTAAGAGCTTTCCTTTTAGGAAGAATGGCTTGGGGAAAACTAGACGGATTATTGCTGATTAGCGGTGCTTTTGGCGCTTTTGACAAAGAAATAGCCATACTTTCTGGTGGTTACAGCACCAAAACAGTCGGAGAAGATATGGAACTTATAGTAAGAATGCGCCGTTATATGCTGGATAATAAACTGCCTTATTCTGTAAGTTACATTCCAGATCCTCTTTGTTGGACAGAAGCACCTGAGGATTTCAAAATATTCAAAAAACAGCGCTCTCGCTGGATGAGAGGTACAATAGAAACATTAAGCATTCATCGCAGAATGTTTCTTAATCCAAAATATAAATTACTAGGAATGTTAAGCGTGCCGTATTGGACTTTGTTCGAATTTCTAGCGCCTGGGATAGAATTTATTGGTTTAATAATCACTGCTGTATTTATAATATTCGGTCTGTTGAATTGGCATTTTTTCTTCTTACTATTGTTTTTTGTGTATTCGTTTGCAGTTTTGTTTTCTGTGATCGCTTTATACAGTGAAGAAAAAACCTATCATAAATACCCCAAACAAGCCGATTTTTTCAAGCTTTTAATGGCTGCATTTGTCGAACCGTTTTACTTTCATCCGCTTACTGTTTATGCGGCTTTGGTCGGGTATAAAGAAAAAATTATGGGAACAAAAGGCTGGGGTGAAATGACAAGAAAAGGATTTACCAAGAAAGAATAAAAAGCTAAACTTATACGGTTTAGTTTTTTTGGAGAAACAAAAGAAACAAACCGTAATTTAGTAATATGAAAATCGAACTGCAGCAATATTCTTTTCTTCAAAAGGAAATCAACGAGCCTTATTACAACATTCTAATGTTTGACGGAGAAGCTGTTTTCTCTGTCGATTTAACTGATTATGAATGCAAAGGAAAGAGTCTTTTGTTTTTAACGCCGTATCAATTATTGCAATGGAAAAGTTCGACAGCGTCTTTCGTAAATATTCTAAGTTTTCACGGAGATTTTTACTGCATTGAATATCATAAAAAAGAAGTGGCATGCAACGGAATTTTATTTAATGATATTTACAGCGAACCTTTTGTAACTGTTTCCGATTTTATTTACGAAGAAATTAGGAGTATTATGGAAAGAATGAAAAGGGTGGAAGACTCTGATTTGGATTATGATAATTCGATTATAAAATCCTATTTGCAAGTTATTCTAGCTTTAAGCAGCAAGGAAAAACAACTTAAAATGTCACCACAAATTCAGGAATCTATAGGAAATGCTGATATTTTGAAGTTTCAGCATTTGTTAGACACGCATTTTCTAGAAGCAAAAGAAGTTGCTTTTTATGCGTCAAAATACAATTTGAGTGTGAATACTTTTAGTAAAAGAATTAAAAAGCATTTCGGAAAATCACCTTCTCAGCTTATTCAAGATCGAATTGTTTTGGAAGCCAAGAAATTGCTGCATTTGACAACCAAAACGATAAAAGAAATAGCAGACGATCTTAATTTTGAAGACGAATTCTATTTCAGCCGCTATTTCAAGAAAAGTGTTGGAATTTCGCCTACAGTATTTAGAAAAGAAGTCGGTATTTCTATCGTGGCAAAATAATCCATGAAAACTCCTTTACGTCCATTTTTATCCCGTTAGCTGTAAAGTAATTTTGATATGTATTTAAAACATAATCAAAATGGAAAAATTTATAAGATTTATTGCTGGTGGACAAAACAACTTTATTCACTTTTTAAGAATTGCCATATTTGTTGTAATGGCTTGGATTGGCGGATTAAAAGCCTTTAAATATGAAGCAGACGGAATAGTTCCGCTTGTCGCGAATAGTCCGTTTATGAGTTTCTTTTATAAAGATGCCGATAAACAAATTGTAAATGATGAAGGAAAAACGGTAAAAGCCTACACACTTTACAAAAACCTCGAAGGCAAAACTGTTGAGAGAAACATCAAATGGCACGAAGAAAACGGCACATACATTTTCTCTTACGGATTAGGAACTGTTATTGTAACAATAGGTTTATTGGTTCTTTTAGGCATCTGGTTTCCTAAAATTGGTCTTTTGGGAGGACTTCTGACATTCGGAATGGCATTTGTAACCTTATCATTTTTAATTACAACACCAGAAGTTTACGTTCCGAATTTGGGAGGTGATTTTCCAACGCCACAGTTTGGTTTTCCGTATCTTTCAGTTGGAGGCCGTTTGGTTCTCAAAGACATTATCATGATGAGTGGTGGACTGATTGTAGCTTCAGATAGTGCCAAGAAAATTTTAAAAAGATTTTACGCTTAATCAAAATAAAAAAGCTGCGCAAGGGCTCAGACTTGCACAGCTTTTTACAAAAACTCAAAACTAACTTATTCGTATTTTAAATATTTCAGCACATCCACTTTTGTTACTTGGTAGGCTTTGGCTAAAACAATTGTCAGTGTTAGAAATAACAGCGAAACAAAAGCTGCTAGAAAAGGCAGTATCGGAATCTCAATTCGAGAAGCAAAGTTTTCAAGCCATTTCTGCATTAATAAATAGGCAGGAACAATTCCGATAAGGAAACCAATTATGCAGAAAACGACATACTGTTTGGATAATTCTTTTAGCAAAGTATTGGTTTCAGCGCCAAGCGTTTTTCTGATGGCAATTTCGCGCAGTCTTCTTTCCATAGAAAAAGAAGCCAAAGCAAACAATCCGAAAACAGCAATTAATATGACCACCACATTCAGCAGAGCAAACAGATTTCTCTGATCTTGATATTTTTTATAGGTTCTGGCGAAGTTTTTATCTACGAAATCATACTCAAACGGATATTCCTGATCTACTTTAGATTTCCAGAATTTATCTATAGCTGCAATCGTTTCGGGCATTTGGTCTGGAGATATTTTGACCGTAATATTTCGCATATCATTAGTCATCCAGTCAAACGCCTTAATATGAAAAAAGATCATTGGAGCAACATTATATTCTAATCCGATGTAATGGAAATTTTTGACAATACCTACCACTTTAAATTTCTGACCTCCAAATGTGATATCTTGATTTACAGGGTCTTTTACCATTAGGGTTTTGGCCGCGGTTTCATTCAATAAAGCGCTCGAGATGCTGTCTGTTGCCAATTCAGGATTCAGATCTCTTCCTTTTAATATTTTGATTCCTAAGAGGTTCAGCTGTCCGAAATCCATAGGCAATTGCTGCGTAATCACTTCTTTATTTGCTTTATAGTGCAGCCCTTGCCAAGAATTCTCATTGCTTCCAATAGAAAACATTCCAGCAGAAACACCTTCAACGCCTTTAATTTTTAGAAGTTCTTGTTTAATTGCTTTATACCTTTCATATTGATTTTTTCCTTTTTGCGGTTTAAATGAAATATCCATAACCTGAGATCCATTAAAACCTAAATCCTTCGCCATCATAAAGTTTACTTGTTTGTAAACAATAAAAGACCCGATAATAAAAAGAGTAGCAATAGAAAACTGTAAAACAAGCATTCCGTTACGAATCCAGACACCGTTTTTGCTTCTCGAAAAATTGCCTTTTAGAACTTTCAGAGTTTCAAAATTTGAAATGTAAACTGCTGGAAAAACGCCGGAAACCAATATTACAGCAAAGAAAACTACAATCAGCTGAAAGTAAAATTGAGCTCCGATTAGGACTAGATTTTTTTCTAAAAAAGAATTGTAGAAGGGCAGTGAAAGCTCAACAATTACCATGGCCAGCAGAACAAAAAATAACGTCATTAGTGTGGTTTCAAATACAAACTGAGCAATAATTTGAGACTTTGAAGCGCCAATTATTTTGCGAACTCCAACTTCTTTGGCACGTTTTATCGCATTTGCAGTTGCCATATTGATGTAGTTTACAATCGAAAGAATTAAAATTAAGATTGATAAACCCATTACAATCTTCAAGAACTGTAAATTGCCATTTTTTTCAGGAAACGCATAATTACCTTGAAAAAGTCTTGCCCTTGAAAGCGGAAGAAGCCTTGATTTTATGGGATCTCCATATTGTTTTATAAATTGTTCAAGAGATAAACCTTCAGCTTTTGCTTGTTTTTTGTAGTTGTCTTCAAGAAATATTTTATCCAAATTTTGAATTACAGCTGTCGTATCACTTTGTTTTTTCAGCTTAAGCATTAATCCGTAATTGAAACCCCAGTTTTCTTTATTTTTTTCTAATTCTTCTTCAACTACGGGAGTCACTACAGCTGGCATTACCGACGATTTTTCAGGTAATTTGTAAACACCGCGAACAACAAAAATTCGATCGGCATATTTTACCTGTTTGCCTATTGGATTTTCATTCTTAAAAATGCGCGTGGCAGTTTCTTTAGAAAGCACCATGCTGTTGCGATCGCTAAAGGCTGTTTTGGCATTGCCCTGAATAAACTCAAAAGGGAAAAAAGAAAAGAAGCTCCTTTCGGCCGAAAAGATTTTGTCGACCAATTCTATTTTTCCGTTGTACTGAATCGTTTCTTTTGTATAATACGGTCTATAATAGCAATATTGCTCTAAATAAGAAGTAGTTTCTTTTAGCATTCGGCCAGGAATTGGAGAGTTTGTTGTCCAGATATTTCCCCCGCCAAAATCATTCATTACGTTATAAATTTTATCCTTTTCAGGATTCCACTTATCGTAAGCGTGTTCGTCATTCCAGTATAGAATGGCAAAGATTAAACCTGCAATTCCGATACTTAAGCCTAATATGTTTAGAACTGTAAAGAATTTGTTGTTCCTAATATGGTAAATAAATATGTTTGTCCAGTTTTTAAGCATGACCCTAGTAATTTGAATTTACCAATACATCAACATTTCTATGATTTACTTTTTCTGAAAGAATTGCACCATCTTTCATGAAAATGGTTTTTTGCGAAAAAGAAGCGTCATAATCGGAGTGTGTCACCATCAAAATTGTCGATCCGCTAGCATGAAGGTCGGTTAGTAATTCCATAACCTCGTTTCCGTTTCTACTATCTAGATTTCCTGTTGGCTCATCGGCCAAAATAATTTTCGGATTATTGATTAAAGCTCTTGCTACGGCTACACGCTGCTGCTGTCCGCCTGAAAGCTGTTGCGGAAAATGCTTCAATCGGTGTGCGATTCCCAAAATTTTTGCCATTTCGTTTACTCGCGATTTTCTTTCGGCAGAAGGCACATTGCTATAAATTAAAGGCAATTCGATGTTGTCAAAAACTGATAATTCGTCAATTAAGTTGAAATTCTGGAAGATGAATCCGATGTTTTCTTTTCTGGCTTGCGATTTTTGTTTTTCCTTCAAGCCGACCATTTCTTGATCAAGAAGTTGGTAACTTCCGCTTGAAGCGCTGTCCAAAAGTCCAACAATATTCAATAAAGTCGATTTTCCACTTCCCGAAGGTCCCATAATCGAAACAAAATCGCCTTGATTAATGGTTAACGAAATTTCACTCAATGCTTTGGTTTCTAATTCCTCAGTTCTAAATACTTTCGAAAGTTTTGTAATGGTAATCATAATTTGACTGTTTTAATTTTTGATTGATTTTCTTTTAAAATTTTTATGCCCTTCGGAAATAACAGAAACAAGTCTGAAAATTAAGATAAAATTTTTTTAATTTATCGCTATTTATTTTGTTATTTGTACTTCCTAAAGAGGTTAATTCTTAATGATTTACAAGTTCTAATGTGATTTTCGTGCCAGTAAATTAAACCTTGTAAAAGCCTTGTTTTTAAGGGATTATTTTTTGATAAAAATCTAAACTGTCCATAAATGGACACCTTTCGTCCAAAACTGAACAATAATGAAAAAGACCAACGCATCTATTTTAATCATCGACGATCAGGAAGACATTCTTTTTGCATCAAAAGTTTATCTGAAAAAGTATTTTGAAAACATTTATACGCTCAATAATCCGAAAAACATTGTCGAATTATTGGCGAAAAATGCCATTGATGTAGTGTTATTAGACATGAATTACAGATTAGGTTTTGAAGATGGGAGAGAAGGGCTGTATCTCTTGAAGGAAATCAAAACGCTTTCGCCAAAAACAGTTGTCATTCTTATGACGGCTTTTGGAAAAGTAGAAACAGCTGTCGAAGGTTTAAAATCGGGTGCTTTTGATTATATTCTAAAACCTTGGGAAAATAAAAAGCTTTTAGAATCGGTAAAACAAGCCGTAGATAAATCTCGAAAAGAACAGAAGAAAAATAAAGAGGTTGAGCTAAAAGAAGACTTTTTTGTCGGCAGTTCTGAAATTATAAAAAAGGCCTATTCACTGGCAGATAAAGTCGCCAAAACCGATGCTAATGTTCTGATTTTAGGTGAAAATGGAACCGGAAAATTTGTTCTCGCGCATCATATTCATACACAATCCGAAAGGAAAAACCAGCCGTTTATTGCAGTCGATTTAGGTTCTTTAAATTCGAATATTTTCGAAAGCGAGTTGTTTGGTTATGCCAAAGGCGCTTTTACCGATGCTAAAACGGATACAGCAGGACGCTTTGAAATGGCGCAAAACGGAACTATTTTTTTGGATGAAATTGGGAATGTGCCCCTTCATTTGCAATCAAAACTACTTCAAGTTATTCAAACCAAAACCGTAACAAGATTGGGAGAAACGAAAGGAAGGCCTTTGAATGTTAGAATTATCACAGCAACCAATTTGAATCTAAAACAAGAAGTTGCTTATAAAAATTTTCGCGAAGATTTGTATTATCGCATCAATACAATGGAAATTGTTCTGCCTCCGCTGAGAGAACGTCACGAAGATAAGATTCCGCTTGCCGAATATCTTTTGGATAAAATGATTGAAAAATATGGTCGTGACGAAATCACTTTTGACAAAAAAGTCTTGGAACAGATTGAAAAACATGCGTGGAACGGAAATATCCGCGAAATGGAAAATAAAATTGAACGTGCCGTAATTCTTTGCGAAAATAACACCATAACGGTTTCCGATCTAGATTTAGAAACGATTACGCCTTATGAAGAAAACTCAGATGATATTCAGCTTTCTTCGGTTGAAAAAGCTGCGGTTGAAAAAGCACTTCTTAAGAATAACAACAATATCAGTAAAACAGCCGAAGAACTGGGTTTGTCAAGAGGCGCGCTGTACCGACGTTTGGAGAAATTTAATATCAATATCGACTAGTTATGTTAAGGACTTTACAAACTTACAAACTCCTTTTTCTACGATTAATTTTTATCGTGATCGGAATCGAATTGTCGCTGTATTTCTTTAGAATTGGTTTGCTTTTTACGGGGATTTTTGGTCTCTGTATGGTTTTTCTGCTTGGAAGAGAAATGTATTTTTATGTTAGAAATATGGTTTTGATTTATAATAAAACCATTTCTTCGATATTGCAGGATGATTTTAGTTCTGATTTTTCTAAACATAAATTCAATAGTACATATAACGAGCTTTTTACTTTGTATGAAACATTAAAAAACAAGCAAAATGAGCAAGTTACGAGAGATATTATTTACCGTTCGATTTTAAACAATATAGAATCGGGCGTTATTATTTTGCAAAAGCAAGAAAACGACTGGAGTATTTTTTTAATGAATGATTACTTTTCGAGCCATTTTAATGTGCCTAAAGTTTCAAAATGGAAATACCTCAAGAATCAGCTGCCATCTTTGTGTGAAATTATCGAAAAAGATGATTTTCATGAAATCAAAACTTCGATTGAGCTTAGTATAAACAAACAAAGTAAACAGACGTTTGTTTTACAGGCTTCACGAACCGAAATTTTCGAACAGGATTATTTTATTGTTTTGCTCGACTCGATTCAGAGTGTGGTTGAAAAAAAAGAAAAGGATGCTTGGATCAATTTGATGAAAGTGATTTCGCATGAATTGTTAAATTCCATAACGCCTATTCGTTCTATTTGCCAGAATTTGGAAGATTTAGTAGAGCAAGATTCGCTTTCGGCAGAAGATTTAGAAGATGTCAAACACAGTGTGCAGACAATGTTGAGACGAAGCGATCATTTGCAGAAATTTGTTGAAGGGTATCGAAAACTGGCTATGCTTCCTTCTCCTAAGAAAGAAAAAACAGCATTGCAGCAGGTGGTTGAAAACTGTATTCAGATTATGAATCCGTTGTTGAGAAAAAACAACATCGAAGTTACCAATTCTGTTACTCAAAACTATTTGATAAATATCGACTCGCAACAGATTGAACAAGTGTTTATTAATTTATTGACGAATTCTATTAATGCTTTAGAAAACAGCAATCTGAAACAAATCTCTATTTCGGCAGAAGCCAAGAATAATCGCATTTTTATAAAAGTTTCAGATAGCGGAAAAGGAATTGAAAAAGAAATTGAAGAAAAAATATTTCTCCCGTTTTTTACCACTCGACCCGAAGGCGCTGGTATTGGCCTGACTTTATCCAAAAATATTATTGAAGCGCATGGAGGTTATATTTCGCATAAAAACGAAAATGAAAAAACGGTTTTTGAGATTAGTTTGATTGAGGATTAATGCTTTGTCAAAGTTTTTGTTTAAACACATAGAAACATAGATTTTTTTCTTTATCTAAAAGGTAGTTGAAAGAAACTAGTTTCTAACACATAGATATAAAAGATGTCATTTCTGCTTGAGAACTTTGTAAAAGTTTACGAAAAGTAGAGCTCAAAGTAAATATTAAACTTAGCCCAAAGTTTAGCTTTGGGATTACAAGACAGCTATGTGATTTTTAGAAAAGTGAAGCGCCTTTATAAACTCCAATCAGCTATGGTTCTATGTGTTAAAACCAAGAAAAGCATTAGTTTTTTCTAATCAGCAGTTTTAGTTTTTCACTTTTAAAATTGACTTCAGAAATAATAGTTCCAGCAAAAATTAAAGTTCCGCCCAAAAGCAAACGCCAAGTTAGGTTTTCGCCCAAAATAAAGAAAGCACCAATTGCACCAAAAACAGGTTCAAACAAATAAATAACCGCTACACGTTCTGCCGATAAGTAACGTTGTGAAACGTTTGAAACCGTGTACATAAAAGCTGTAGAAAATAAAGCACAATAAATTACGCCCATCCAAAAGGTATTATTTTGAGGGAACCATTCTGATGAACTATCTGCCAACGCTATTAAAAAAGTAAAAAGCGCACAAAACGCAAACATTGGCACAATGGAATATAAGAGGTTTTTGGTAGCCGAATGTTTTTCGACAGCAATTAAATAAACCGCAAAAGCAAACGCACCAGCAATGGTAAATAAATCCCCGAAGTTTATGGTGAATTTATCCTGAATGGCAATAATAAATAAACCGGTTAAAGCCGTTAAAGCAGCAATCCAGATTTTTAGAGAAGCATTGGTTTTATAAATTGCCAGTTTTAATAGTGGAATAATAATAACGGTTAATCCCGCAATAAAAGAGCATTGTGAAGCATCTGTATATTTAAGTCCAACAGTTTGTAGCTGAATGCCTAAAAACATTGGAACAGCAAGCAAAAAACCTGTTTTAATAGCTTCTCGATTGATGTCTTTAACATATTTCCAAAAAATAATGCTTAATACCGCGACAGCCAAAAGGAAACGGTAAAATAAAAATACATTTAGTGAATATTCGCCAATTGCCATTTTGGTAATAGAATATGAGATTCCCCAAAATGCAGTGCCAAGAATTAATAAAAACAATAAAAGCTGTCTTCTTTCCATTTTAAATCAATACTTTTTTCATCATTAAATCGGTTTGTTCGTCGTCACCTAATCTGAAAATATGCGTATCAAATTGTACGAAACCATTTTTAGTATAGAAACTCACAGCTCTGAAATTCTTTTCCCAAACGCCAAGCCACACATAGGTTGCCTTAATTTCTTCGGCTATTTTTTCTGCCTGAGCATATAATGCTTGCGCGACTTTTTTGCCGTGAAATTCTTTTGCAACATAAATACGTTCTATTTCTAAGGCGTTTAAATCTTCTTTTTCGGTTTGTGCATCTGCAGTATTCAGTTTCAGGTAGCCCACAACTTTTTCGCCTAAAACCGCTAAATAAAAATAAGAAGACGGATTCTTCAAATCAGCACTCAGTTTTTCTGTAGCGAAGCTTTCGTCCAGATATTTTTTCATGTTTTCTTCGCTGTTGACATCGGCAAAAGTTTCAGAAAAAGTTTGTCTGCCGATAGATTGAAGCTTTAAAACATCATCAATCGTTGCTTTAGTTATTTTTAGATCGTTCATTTTTTATTTCTTTAATGCGTAAAAGCTGTTTTTTATTCTTGATAAATGCGTAAATTGCATCAATGGATTTACAGCAGATTAAATATTTTTTGGCTTTGGCTCGCGAACTTCATTTCTGGAATACTGCCGGAAAAATGAATATTACACAATCAGCACTTAGCCGTCAGATTCAGTCTCTTGAGAATCAGCTGGGCGTTCAGTTGTTTGAACGTAACAAACGCAATGTTAAACTTACTGCCGCTGGCCAATTCTTAAAAGAAAAATGGGAGGTAGAATTGAGTAAATTGGAATTTATTCATCAATCTGCCCGCCAGATTCAGTTGGGAGAGAGCGGTACGATTACGATTTCTCATCCCGATTCTATTTCGGCTTCTGCTATGCCCGAAATCTTATCCCGTATCTCAGACGCTTTTCCGAAGCTTAAAATCAAACTAGTTCAGGTTTTATACGAGAATCAGCAGGATTTTCTTCGCAATTATAAAATTGATCTGGCTTTTACCAGAGATATTAATACCGATAAAGATATTCAGTCTCAAAAAATCCAAACCGATTATTTGGCAATTGTCGTTCCAGAAGATCATCCTTATCAGACACCTGCCGATTTAACCAAGGAAACGCTTGCTTCTCAAAAGTTTATTTTACCAACCAATGACGAAGGAAGCAGTTATAGTGATCTTATCCGAAGGTTGTTTAATTCTTTCGAAAATGCTCCCGAAGTTTATCTTTATTCCGAATTTGGTTCTGCAATTATCGCTTTGGTTCGAAAAGGACTCGGAATTGCCATTTTACCCGATTCGTATGTTTATCATGAAATTCCAGGAATCCGATTTATAAAGTTGCCTTTAGAGACCGATTTATATGTCAATTGGAGAACCGAAGATCATAACCCGGTTTTGGCCAATGTTTTGAAATTGATTATTCCGTAAACCCTTAAGCTCTCAGCATTCCAATATGCGGAATTCCGTCTTCATCATAAACTTCTCCTTGTTCTACAAATCCTAAAGATTGATAGAAATTGGACAAATGGTATTGCGCACTGATTCTAATTGGTCCTTTTCCAAATTTTTCCTCACAACCTTCAATCGAAGCTTCCATTAGTTTTACTCCTAAACCTAATCCGCGATGGGATTTGGCAATTACAACTCTTCCGATCGAAACTTCATCATACGATATTCCTTTTGGAAGTAAGCGCGTCACACCTGCCAATTCGTTATCGACATAATACAATAAATGAAAACCTTTTTGGTCTTTATTGTCTAAATCGAGATAAGGACAATTTTGTTCGACTACAAAAACATCGCTTCTTAACCGAAGCATATCGTACAATTCGTGATTGGTTAACTCGTCAAAAGATTTAATGGAATGGCTGAATGTCATTTTTTATTTTAGGCTTTAATTTTTGACAAAGATAAAAGCCTGAGTAATGATTAAAAATGCTATTTTTTTATCATGTGATGCTGGAATTGCATTAGTTCTTTTAAATTGCTTCGCCTATTCGCTATCGCTCGAGTCCAAATTCCAAGATGAAAACTTTGTCAAAGTTTTAAACTTTGACAAAGTTCAGGCAACAGTTTGTCATTCCGAGGAAGGAGGAATCACACTCGAGATTCGACAAAGATAGTAGACATTCTGTGCGGACTTTCTAGTGTGATTCCTCCTTCCTTGGAATGACAAGATTGGAGAATTCCTATGTGTTTAAAAAAAAAAAACTTTGTCAAAGTTTTAAACTTTGACAAAGTTGAGGATAATCTTAAAATATATATTTAGTGAGAAACCGCTTTTAAACCCACAATAGAACCAACCAAAGTGGCTAAGAAAAACAATCTCCAGAAAGCTGCAGGTTCTTTAAAAATAAAGATTCCTACTAGTACAGTTCCAACAGCGCCAATTCCTGTCCACACAGCGTAAGCAGTTCCTAGTGGAAGTGTTTCTGTAGCTTTAATTAGTAAAAGCATACTTACGGTTAATGATATAAAGAAACCAATATACCAATAGTACATTTCGGTTCCTGTTGTTGCTTTTGCTTTTCCGAGACATGAGGCGAAGGCTACTTCAAATAGTCCTGCGATGATTAAAATAATCCAGTTCATATAGTTAAAATTTTGTGGTGCAAAGTTCTTTTATGAAAATCAGAAAAAAATTAACAAATGATAAAAAATGAAATTATTTTAATTCTGCACGAATTCTGCTCAAACTGACTTGTGTAATTCCTAAATAAGAAGCGATATGTCCTAATTGCACTCTTTGCAGCAGTTCAGGATGATCTTTCATTAATTCCAAATAACGTTCAGACGCATTTTTGAACTGTTTAGAAATCAAACGTTCTTCTGTTTTGATTAATTCTTTTTCGGCAAATTTTCGTCCCCAATTGGCTATGTGAACGTCTTCATTAAAGAGTTTTCTTAGGTTTTCTGTTTTAAGTTCGTATAATTCGCAGTCTTCCAAAAGTTCGATAGTTTCATATCCGGGCTGATCTTCCACGTAACTTTTCATCGAAATGATGGTTTCACCTTCTTTTCCAAACCAAAACGTAACTTCATTATCTCTTTCAACATAAGCTCTGACCAATCCTTTCTTTATAAAATAAATATTAGATTCTATTTTGTTGGCTTTTAGCAAAATATGTCCTTTAACAAGAGCTATTTCTGTGACATTGTTTTGCAGAGCCAATTTAGACTGCTCAGGAAGTTCGTGTATGCGATCAAGAATGTTGGAAATATCCATTTTTTGTTTTTTGGAATAAAGATAATAGTTGTTAAGTGTAACCGAAAAATTTCGATAAAAAAACAATTGCTTTCCTGTTGAAGGGTATAAAAATTAACGCAAAGTTCGCAAAGACATTTTTATTTTGAGACTAATCCTAATCGATATTTTAAGTTCGCAAAGCTTTCTGCAGACATAGCTTTGAGAGCTTTTTCACTGTAATGATTCTAAAAAAACTTTACGGACTTTGCGGTAAAATATATGGCTTTTATCTATGTGTTAAAAATAATTTAGTCCAACGGGTCATATTTTAAATAAAAAAATCCCACTTCAAAAGAAATGGGATATAAAATAACCTCTGCGATGAGCTATTATAAACAGAAGCAATTTTTGACCAACATATAAACTAATTTATTCCTCCGCCTAAAGCTTTGTAAAGCAATACTTGTGAGTTTGCATTTCGAAGTTGGATATCAACAAAATCCAGTTCGGCCTGCAATTTATTTTTTTGTGCATTGATGATTTCCAGATAATTGGCATAACCGCTCAAATACAAATCGTTTGAGACGTTTACGGCAATTTCGAGATGATCAATTTCGTTCAATTTATATTTTAAAACGTCTTCATAAGCTTCGTTTCGGTGCAGTAAAGCACTTAACTCATTGAAAGCTGTGGTGACTGCATTCTGATATTGAAGGAATGATATTTCTTGTCTTCTGTTGGAAACATAAAATTCCTGTTTGATCTGTCCTTTATTAAAAACAGGAGCTGTTAATCCGCCCAGCAACTGCCAAGCGAAAGAACCTGCATCAAAAAAAGTGTTGAATGAAAACGAATTGAAACCTGCATATCCGCCTAGATTTACCGTTGGAAAAAAAGCGGCGCGAGCCGATTTAGCGTCAGCGTTGCTTGCTAATAATTCAAAATAAGCTTCAGATACATCTGGTCTTTTATGAATGATAGAATCTACGCTTATTTTTTGGTTTAAAACCTCCAAATGCCCTGCTAGAAAATCATTGCTTCGGTCAATTTTCCCTCCATATTCACCCAAAAGAGTCAATAAAGCTTTTTCAGTCTGATCAATGCTTAATTTTAGTTCTGAAGCTTCGGCGTGAATGTTATTGTTTTGTGCATTAAACTGCTGTACAGCCAATTCTGTAGCTTTTCCGACAGATCTTTGAGCCGAAACAATATCAAGGGCTTTTTCTTGTGTTTTCAAGTTGTTGTCATAAATAGCGGCTTGTTTGTCTAAAGCAATCAATTTGAAATAAAGATCTGCAATATCGCCCAACAGACGCGTCTGCAAAAGACGCATTCCTTGCTGAGAAGCAAAAAATCTTTGTTGAGCCGCTTTTTTACGATTGCTCAGTTTTCCCCAGATGTCGGCTTCCCAAGAAACTTTTGCTCCTAAAAATAGGTTAGGAGTAACATCTTCGTTTATTCTTTGTTTTTCGGTAATATTCTGAGAAAAGTTGGTATCATAGTTTCCAACACCTTCCATAGTGTATTTTCCGAAATGTGTTCCAGATGCATCTGCCACAAGATCTAAAGAGGGAAGAAGCGCCAGTTTTGCCACTTTTAAATGCGAATTGGCAATAAGAATTCTTTCCTGCATGATTAAATAATCAGGATTTTTGGCAATGGCTTTCTTTAGTAAAACTTCTAATTTTGGATCTTTAAAGAAGGTCTCTGTTTTTAACGGAATAAATGTTTCGGTTGAAGCTTCTTTTCTTTGAGCATCAAAATTTTCAGGAAGTTTTGCAGCGTCTAGTTTGTTGCTGACTTTTGGTGCAGAACAAGCGGTCAAAAGTAGAATTCCGGTTATTATAACGGCACTTTTGGTTGTCCTTATAAACTGCATATCAGCATTTTTATATTGATTTAATATCTCTTTCATTGTTTAATTTATTTGTTGAATCTTCTGTGTATTTTTTTATTTAACACATAGAAACATAGATTTTCTTTTTTTTGAAAAGGGAGTTGAAAGAAACTAGTTTCTAACACATAGCCTATGTGTGTTTATGCTAGTGAAACGCCTTTTTAGATTCTCTAAATTCTATGATTCTATGTGTTTAAAAATTATACATTAAGATTTACTCATTCGTTTTTCCAATTTTGCAAACAGTATGTAAAGCCCTGGAATAATTAAAAGCCCAAAGACGGTTCCGATTAACATTCCGCCCGCAGCTGCTGTACCAATCGAACGGTTACCAATTGCACCCGCACCAGAAGCAATACACAGCGGAATCAATCCTGAAATAAAAGCAAAAGAGGTCATTAAAATTGGACGGAAACGAAGTCTGGCTCCTTCAATCGCTGCTTCGACAATATCTCGTCCGAGTTTGTTTTGTGCCATGGCGAATTCTACAATCAGAATGGCGTTTTTGGCGAGCAGACCAATCAGCATGACGAGCGCTACTTGAGCATAAATATTATTGTCCAGTCCGACCATTACAAGTGCAATGTAAGAACCGAAAACTCCAACTGGAAGGCTTAAAAGTACTGGGAACGGAAGCAATAAACTTTCGTATTGAGCCGCAAGCAGTAAGTATACAAATAGTATACAAAGGGCAAAAATGTATATGGTTTGGTTACCAGACAAAATCTCTTCACGCGTCATACCTGACCATTCCACTTCAAAACGGCTTGGCAGTTTTTCTGCGGCAATTCTTTCAACAGCAGCAATGGCATCTCCAGAACTGTAACCTTCGGCTGGTTCACCGTTAATCATAGCCGACATGTACATGTTGTAACGCGTTAAAACTTCTGGTCCGTGAACTCTTTCTAATTTAATGAAAGTAGAAAACGGAACCATTTCGCCTGCATCATTTTTCAAATACATATCCAAAATGCTTTCTGGATTTTGACGGAATTGCGGACTTGCCTGAACCATCACTTTATACATTTGAGAGAAACGGATAAAATTGGTTGCATAAAAAGAACCTAACATAGTTTGTAAAGTGCTCATGGCATTATCTACTGAAATTCCTTTTTTAGCAGCCAAATCATAATCAATATGAATTAAATATTGCGGGAAAGTAGCATCAAAACTCGAAAATGAGTTCTGAATTTCTGGCGAAGCATTTAATTCTTTAATGAATTCTTTGGTTACCTTATCGGTATTGGTAATACTTCCGCCAGATTTATCCAATAAACGAAGCTCGAAACCACTGGTATTACCAAAACCAGGAACAGTTGGTGGTGCAAAAATCTCGATTTGTGCGTCGGTAATGTTTTTGGTTTTTTCGGTAAGTTCTGCCATGAATTCGGTAACCGAAATATCGCGTTCGCTCCAGTCTTTTAAGTTGATCATTCCCATTCCGTACGAAGCTCCTGCGATCTCGGTTACAATACTATAACCCGCAAGAGTCGTTACGTTGTCGACACCTTTAATTCCTTGAGCAATTTTGGTTACTTCGTCCAAAGCTTTTTCGGTACGTTCAACTGTTGCTCCTTGTGGTGTTGTAACACTTACGTAAACCATTCCCTGATCTTCGGTTGGGATAAATCCTGACGCTAAAAATCTAGTTGTTCCCCAAGTTAATACACAGAAAAGCACTAATAAACCAACGGTTACAGTGTTGCGATCAGCGAATTTCACTAATACTTTGATGTATTTTGAAGTAATATTATCAAACCAGTGATTAAATCTATGGAAGAAACGGTCTAAAAGCGATTTTTTCTCTTTGTTAGGATCGTGCGCTTTTAGCATAATCGCACAAAGGGCAGGAGTAAGGGTAAGCGCGTTAATACCTGAAATCACGATACTAATGGCCATGGTCAATGAGAACTGCCTGTAAAAAACCCCAACAGGACCGCTCAAGAAAGCAACAGGAATAAATACCGCGGCCATTACAATGGTAATTGCAATAACGGCACCTGTAATTTCTTTCATCGCGCTAATGGTCGCATCCATTGGCGACATATGTTCTTCGGAGATTTTTACGTGAACGGCTTCGACAACGACAATGGCGTTATCGACCACAATTCCAATGGAAAGTACCAAAGCGAAAAGCGTCAATAAGTTGATCGAGAATCCCATCATCGACATAAAGGTAAACGAACCAATAAGCGCCACAGGTACTGCCAGTACAGGAATCAAAGTCGATCTCCAATCCTGAAGGAAAAGGAAAACGACGAACGCTACTAAAATAAAAGCTTCAACCAAAGTTCTTAATACTTCATGAATCGAAGCGTCAAGGAAACGTGAAACGTCGTAGGCAATATTAAATTCCATTCCAGGAGGAAAAGAAGAGGCTTTCAATTCAGCCATTTTTTCTTTTACGCTGGCAATAACTTCAGAAGCGTTTGAACCTGGACGTTGTTTTAGCATGATTGAGGCAGAAGGTTTTCCGTCGGTTTTAGAAACCATTCCGTAACTCATCGCGCCAAATTCGATTTTCGAAATGTCTTTCAATCTTAAGATAGTTCCGTCTGAATTGGCTCTCAAAGGAATTTCTTCGTATTGTTTTGGTTCAAAGAACTTTCCGCCGTACTTAATTACATATTGCAGCTGATTGTTCATCTGTCCTGAACCTTCACCCACTTTACCTGGCGCGGCAGAAATATTTTGTTTTTGAAGCGAAGCAATCACTTCATTTGCCGAAATGTTATACGAAAGCATCTTTTGTGGATCTAGCCAAACACGCATCGAATATTCTTTCTGCCCCATGATTTCGGCACGTCCGACACCATCAATACGCTTTAATTCCTGAAGAATATTAATATCGGTAAAGTTGAAGATAAACTGCTCATCCTGAGTTTTGTCGGTACTTGTGATGTTCAAGTACATCAACATACTGTTTACCTCTTTTTCGGTCGTAACTCCGGCACGAATAACCTCTTCTGGAAGTTCGTCCAGAATCGTCGTAACTCTGTTCTGTACGTTTACGGCAGCCAGATCGGGATCGGTTCCTACTTCGAAGAAAACCTGAATTAAAGTCAAACCATCGTTGGAAGTTACGGTTGACATATAGGTCATTCCGGGAACTCCATTTATGGCTCTTTCTAACGGAAGGGCGACGGCATTGGCCGAAACCTCTGCGTTTGCTCCTGTATATTTTGCTGTAACGGTTACAGACGGTGGTACAATGTCTGGGAATTGGGTAATAGGAAGCTGCAACAACGCCAGCAATCCCAGAAGGACTATCATAACCGAGATGATTAATGACAATATTTTCCTTCTGATAAATAACTCTATCATTTTGAATGTTTTAGATAAATAATTAAATAACTGTTTTACAGGTCGATAACCTACATTTGTTTCATGTTGATTTTATCGCCGTCTCTCAATGATTGTGTGCCTTCTTGCACGATTAGGTCGTCGCTTTTTAGACCTTCGTTCAAGATATACACATCATCTAGAGTCGTTTCGATTGTAACATTCGTCATTTTAACTACTCCATCTTTGTTCACGCGGAAAACGTATTGTTTGTCCTGAATAGAAAAAACAGCTTTCTGCGGAATTAAAATTGCATTGGTTTTGGGTTCTGAAATAATGAGTTTTCCAGAAGTTCCATGTTTGATAAATCCTTGCGGATTGTGAAATTTTGCTTTGTATTGAATAGAACCAGTCTGTCTGTCGATTTCTCCGTCGGCAGTTCTTAATTCTCCTTTTTGATCATAAACTTGTCCGTTTGGCAACACCAATTTGATATCACCTTGCGTGTTTAAAGTTTTGTCTTCCATCATTTGGAAATAGGTATTCTCTGGAATTGAGAAATATGCGTAAACATCATCTAATTGAGAAACAGTAGTCAATAATGAACCGTTTTCTACTAAACTTCCTTCTTTGAACGGAATACGGTCGATTGTGCCGTCAAATGGCGCTCGGATAGTGGTGAAGCTAATCTGTTGGTTGATTGCTTTTCTTTCGGCAACTGCATGTGCAACTTTCGCGGAAGCGGCTTCATATTTTGCTTTAGATAATTCTAATTCTTTATCTGCAATTACTTTTTTATTAAAAAGGGTTTGAGCCTGTTCCAATTCTACAGTTGCAATTCTTAAATCGGCTTTTGCGCTTTTGTAAACGGCTTCTGCTTTTAGTAACTGAATTTGAAGTTCAACATCGCTTATTTTAAAAAGGATTTGCCCTTTTTTTACTTTTTGTCCTTCGCTAACGTAAACTTTATCCAGTAAACCCGGAATACGAACGTGAATTTCTACATTGTTTTTAGCATGCACATCGGCAACAAATTTGCTCGAAACTATGGTGTCTTTTAGGGTTACCTTATAAACAGGAACCGTTTTTATGTTGTTTGAATCTTTTTTTGCTTTATCACCGCACGAGACTAAAACGAATAAAGCCAAGGTGCATAAAAGAAATTGATTTTTATAAATGCTCATCATTAGGTTTAAATTTTTTGAATAAATAGACGTGCTCCCTGGATAGTAAAATATCGGGAGTCTGAATTTGGATTTTGAAAATAATAAGGCGTACGGATGCTTTTATTTGGAAAAGCACCGTTTTAGAGAAATGTTTTTATAACAATAGCAACTCAATCACATGCGTAAATGAGGTATTGTTCCAGAATGCTAGAATATAAAAACGACGAAATTTTGCAGCCTAGAAAAGTTGGTACAAATGAAGATGAGGATGCCTTTCGATATGGTATATTGAAGCTATACCATAGATTAAGCTTTCTTTATAAAGCTTGAAATTAACCAAATTGCTGAGATACGGAGCTTTGATCGTACTTTGTTCTAAAGTAGTCGCTCTGCATTTCATTTTCTTTTTGAGTTTATAATGAACTTCTAAATTCTTAGAAGAAGAAAAGTCCGAAGAAAAAATCTGCGTGTCGTCTGCCGCAACACTATCTAAGGTAATACAATTGCTGAAATGATGAATCGGCTGATACGTCTCGGTGCCTCTGAAAAAGCAAAGCAGCGATAGTAGGAAGATATATATGAACTTCATGGGTTTCATTCAGTGCAGCGGTAATTATAATCTTGTTCCTTAAAAAGAGGATTTATTTTGTTTAACGTGCGCCAAATATAGTAATTTGAAAAATAAGGTTTCTTAAAATTATTTTAAAAACCATGAGATTTAAAAATTTGATAATAATTGGAGTTGGTTTTTAGGGGATTGATTTTTTGTTTGGTTATAAGTTATGATTTAAATGTTTTAGACTTATGAGAAATTGAAGAAAAGTTGATATTTCCGTAGTAAATTTTTGGATTTAAAAACAATATATCTCTATACTTGTATTCGTTTTAAAGTCGGAGATTTTTTGAGGTTCAGTGCTTTTAAGAAGCGCTAGAGGTAACGCAAAGTAGATCCAGAAAGCTTTTGGGATCACGGATTGCAAATCCGCGCTATCAAGTGATGGTTGGAAATTTCTAGAGAAAGGTGGTGATGGATTCATCTCATTTACTACAGGAAACAGCCACCATCCAAATTCAACATATTAAAAAATACGTAAAGGTTCAATAGGTAAGTATAAGGTTGTAGGGGAACGTTATAGAGCAACAGCTAATGATAAATCAAGAATATTCTATGCAAAGAAAAGATAACGAGATAATAGGTGTCTATAAGTCTTTAGAAGATACATTAAAATTAATGGTAGTTCCAAACTGTATTAACATTGATGAGAGAAATCATTTAATTGAATTTAATTTAGAAGAATTAGAAGGAGATTTTTATACCTTTTTAAATCCTATTAATATTAATAAACTTCATTCAGAAAATTTGATTGACGATGAAGTTAGATTTAAATTAGAACGACTATTTGTTCTTATACAAGATATTGAGAGTAAAGATTGGAATAGTGATTCTTTTTTAACTAATCCAAAATGGCTTGTAATACATAATCTAACTAAAGAGATAGCTCAAATTTTGTCATAGTAGTTCAAATTGGTTATGTTTCAAGATTAAGAATATGAGATTTTAGATCTCTAATATATTGAAATAAAATAAATATCAGTAAAAAAAGTAATTTAGAGATGATAGTTGCTTGCTGTACAAAAAGGCTCAGCATTACAAAGAACTATTCCTAAATTAAACATTAGTTATGAGTATTAAATTTAAAAAAATAAATAAAGTTGAATTTAACAATAACGAGAACCTCCGCTCTGCAAAGAGTTCCATATTTGAATAGAAAAGCTGCCCACGCCCAGCTCTACAAAGAGTGCCATACTTGAATTGAAAAGCTGCGCAAATGTCTCTGACTTTGCGCAATTTTTTTTGGTCTCAGATATTATAAACCTGATAAAAGTCTCCGACTTTTTACGATTACTTCTAAAAAAACTAATAAGTCAGAAAAATCGTTATTTTTGAATAAAAAAAATCAAATGAAAGAAGGTTATGTTATTCGAGATCAAAAACTACCACATTTTATTACGCCGACAATTGTAGACTGGATTGATGTTTTTACGCGTCAATGTTATCGTGATATAGTTATAGAGTCTCTCGATTATTGTATTAAAAACAAAGGAATGATTTTATACGGTTACGTGATTATGAGTAATCATATGCATTTAATAATACAATCTGAAGATGGAAAACTGTCAGATTTGATAAGAGATTTTAAAAAGTTTGTTGCAAAAAATATTCTAGAAAAAATTCAAAATAGCCCTGAAAGCAGAAAAGAATGGATGCTGCAACGTTTTGAACTTGCAGCTGAAGGCCATCAGAGAAATAAAAAATATCAATTTTGGCAATACGGAAACCACGCAGAAGAAATTTATTCGCTAGAATTTATGTGGTCAAAGCTTCATTATGTACATTTGAATCCCGTGCGAGCTGGATTAGTGGCTAAAGCTTCAGATTATATTTATTCAAGCGCAACTAATTATGTAAATGATTCAGGCTTATTGAAAATTGAGAAGGCTGATAATCCAATAGTAAATGTGTTGGATCCGAAATCAATAAATATTTATGGCTTGTATTAGTTTTAGTTTTAAAGTCGGAGACTTTTTAGAAGTTTTTGTTTTTTTTTTTTTAGAAAAGTTATAAATGGCGCAAAGTCGGAGACATTTGCGCAGCACTAGTTAGGAAGACTTCGGAGAGCTGGGGGCATGCTAGTCTTGTGACAAAAATTCAATATCTTGAAGACTTTTCAAGATATAGATTATATTTAATGGATTCTGCAGGGCACAGTACAAGAGCAACATTTAATAATATTTATCAAATTTTTAGCGTATGGCGACCATAAGAAAAATAGTTTTAATATGTATGTTTTTTTTAGTAAACTATGTGGCTGGGCAAAATAGAAATGAATTGGTAAAAGAAAGGGAAGCATTTTTAATTGGAATGTTTAATCATTTCAGCGGAGATATATATATTCCCGAGCATCCGATACTAAAAAACAGATTGACATTTTTTCTAGGCGGCAAGGAAAAAATGCTTAAAATTTTTAAAGATAGCATTTCTTTATATGGACAAAAGAGTGGTTTTAAATATTCTTTTCAAGAGAACGATTTTCTGGAGTTGTACAATTTAAGTCCTTATAATCCCTTTGAAAAGTATTATAAAACAATTTACAAAAACGATTTTTATTCTGATCCAAAAGATGATAAAGAATATAAGATTTATACTCTTAAATTAAGTAGAAAAGCATTTAAAGAAAAAAAAGTAAAATTGTCATTTCTCTTAGGAGCTTTTTTAAACAGTGGCGCATCGATTTCTGAAGATGAATTATTCTACAGAGGAAAGTCAGAGTATATTGATTTTGTAATTAGTCTCTTAAAAGAGATGAAATTTTCAATAATAAAAGTAGAATTGCCTAATAAAGAAAATTTAGGCGGACTTAAAACAGTATTTTTTAAGCCATCAGATGAGTTTAGACAAATTTTAAAAGACTATGATGTATTAACTAACTAAAAAGTTTTCTACGAATAATAAACTCCGCTCCGTAAAGAGTGATAAGTTTGAATTGAAAAGCTGCGCAAATGTCTCTGACTTTGCGTAATTTTTTTTAGTCTTAGAATTTCTAAACGTGATAAAAGTCTCTGACTTTTTACGATGACATCTTAAAAAGTAAAATCACTCCAAAATACTGGAAGATTCCTTAATCTCAAAATCAGCATATTGCCAAGCATCATCAAAAGAGGTTTTAATTTGTAAAGCCTCTTTTTCTTTTTTCTGTTGATTTAAAGCATTATAAAGTCCGATTAGGGCGAAGCCGTTTTTTGGGAGCGTTTGTAAATCTTGTCTGTATACTTTTTCGGCTTCGGCATATTTTCCAGCTTTAAGTAAAACTGTACCTAAATAATGTCTAACGGAGAAAAACCAATCTGGCGGTTCGTTGTAATTTAACTGATCTTCAATTTCTATTGCTTTATTTAAAAGCGCGATTGCTTTATCCTTATTATTCTTTTTCGCTTCAACTCCCGCTGAAAGAACATTATTAGCAATCTGAACCAAATCATAAGTTGTATTGATATTCCAAATCGTAACCTCTTTTAAGGTTTTATCTTTGGCTAATTGGTTCAGAGAAGCAAGCTGTTTTTCGGCATTGGCGATATCATTTTTTCCGAGATAGGCCATTCCTCTTGCATAATGCCAAATCGCATTTGGATATACCAGATCTTTTTCGGGCTGCGGAATTCTCATAATTTCATCCCACATCGAAAATTTTATAGCGATGTAATAGGGAATGCTGTAATAATGCTGCAAAGTTCCCCAACCTGCTTCAAGCATGATTTTCGGGGACATATGCTGCTGTAATATTTGTGCCGATTCCCAAGCCAATTTTGAATTTCCTTCTAAAGCCGCTGTAGCCACCAAAAAATGATAATTGTGCGGATAATAGGCTAGAGGATAAGCGCCTTGTGCATTACAGGCAGTAGAATACAAACTATCAATTCGAACCGCTTCAATGTTGGAAAGTGTACCCTCATGATAATCTCCCGTACGAATGTAAATATGAGAAGGCATATGCACCAAATGTCCCGAACCCGGAACTAAAGTCTCCAGTAATTTGGCACTTTTGAGTCCTTTTTCTGGATGTGCAGAAGCTTCTACGGCATGAATCAAAAAATGATGAGCACCAGGATGTTTGGGATTTTTTTTGATTAACTCGTTTAAAACAGCCAATATTTGCGGTGTCCATTTTTTGAGCACTTCGGTATCTTTTTCATACAAATCCCAAGGATGGAGATTCATTAAGGATTCGGCATAGAGCGTGCCAATATCAGGATCTGAAGAAAATTTAAGATAGACTTTTTTCATGGCTGCGGCGTAAGCGGTATCCAATGGTTTTCTGTCCGCAGGAGGATTTTTAGCATAACGCACTAATAAGGCATCAATCATGGAAATTTCTTTCGGAGAACATTTAGCAGAAAGTTTTTTGGCTTTTTGGGCGGCATCATAAGCACGCTGAAAATTATCTTCTTCCATTCCCGCATTATAATTTGGACCTAAGACATAAGCAAAACCCCAATACGCCATAGCGCAATTCGGATCTAAACGCGAAGCTTCATAAAATGATCTCGCTGCTTCGGCGTGATTAAATCCGTAGGCCAGCATTAACCCCTGATTGAAATATTCCTGAACTTCTGGATTATTGGTTGTAATTTTAAACGTAACGCCTTCCAGACCTTTAAACTTTGGTGCTTTTTTGTTTTGGGTGTACCAATCCTTATCATTCGTTTTCGGAATATAACATCCTTGCGAAGCGCTGACTTTAACTGATTTGGGTTCTGTTTTTTTTTCTTTACAGCAAACAAAAAGAAGAAAAACCGCAATTAGGAAGTAATTATATTTCATTGCAAAATAGATTTGAAATTATATAATCAATGTAAAAGCTCGAAAGAAAAATGATGCTTATAATCTAATAGATTGAATCGGAGAGTATTAAACAAAATTAAATAAAAAAGAAATAGGTTTTTTAAATATTTGTTTTTCAGTGTTTTGTGGGCGGTTTTTGAATTGCTTTGAGCATAAAAGTTCTCTCGCAGATCTTGCAGATTTAAGAGATTTTTTAATTATAATATCTGCCAAATCTGCAAGATCTGCGGGAGAAAAAAATCAAAAAAATAAGGTCTACACTTTTCAGCATAGACCTTAAATTATATAAAAAAACAATTTCTTAGTTCGTTCCGGCAGCCACTTTATCTACTAAAAACAATAATTCACCCGAAACTGGTTTAATCAATTGCATTGGGTAAAGAGTCGGGTTGTATTCGCCAGTTGTCACTTCTTTCAAAGCGTGAACTTTCTTTTCGCCAAAAGCCACTACTACAATTTTTTCCGCTTTATTGATTAACGGAGCTGTAAGCGTGATACGATACATTTTCTGAGGAGCTAAATAATAAGCGTCAACCCATTTGGTTTGCTCCTCTAGAACTGCTTCGCCTGGGAAAAGAGAAGCCGTGTGTCCGTCGTCTCCCATTCCTAATAGAATCAGGTCAAATTTACCTTCTTCGCCTAAAATAGTTCTGATAGACTTTTCGTATTCAGCAGCATAATCTTCAGGAGTTACACCATCTTTGTACATTTCAAAAATATTTTCTTGCGGAATAGGCACGTGGCTTAACAAAGTTGAATAAGACATTTTAGCATTACTCAAATCATCATTTAGCGGCACCCATCTTTCGTCTCCCCAAAAAATATAAACCTTACTCCAGTCTATTTTATTTTTGTAAGCATCAGAAGCCAATAATTTGTAGATTCCCGCTGGAGAAGAACCTCCCGTTAGAACGGCTGTAAATTTACCTTTTGCGGCAATCGCTTTTTGAGCCGATTCTACAAAAAGATCCGCTGCTTTAGTATTAATTTCGTCGGTGTTATTGTATATCTGTACCATTTAGAATTTCTTCTTCTTTTTTAATGTTTTGTGTATTCGGAATCCATTTGTGTCCTTGACGTGCCAATAGTTCATCAGCTTCTTCTGGCCCCCAACTTCCTGCTTTGTAATTTGGAAAATTGGTTGGAGCAGTAGTCTTCCAAACCTGCTGAATCGTTTCAATCGCGTCCCAAGCTTCTTCTACCTGATCCCAACGCATAAATAGAGTAGGATCTCCTGCCAAAGCATCTGCCAATAAAGTTTCATACGCTTCTGGCGACATGGTCGAACAAGCAAAATAATCAAATACCATTTCAGCTGGTCGCAACGACATTGATAAACCAGGTTTTTTGGTCATAAACTGCAGTTTGATGTCCATATCCGGCTGAATATTAATAATCAGACGGTTTGGAGTCATGCCTTCTTTTCCATAAGAAAACGAAGAGTGTGGCACTGGTTTAAACTGGATAATAATGGACGACTGTTTTTCTTCCATTCTTTTTCCAGAACGCAGATAGAACGGAATTCCCTGCCATCTCCAGTTGTCTAGGTAAATTTTCATCGCCACATAAGTTTCTGTATTAGAATCTGGTGCAATGCCTTTATCCTGGCGGTAACCAGGAACAGGTTTTCCATTGATAGTTCCAGCGTCGTATTGACCTCTTACAATGTAGTGATCAACTTCTTCCGGTTTAATTCTTCGGATTGATTTCAGCACATCTGCTTTACGATTTCTAATATCGTCTGCTGCCAAAGAAGCAGGCGCTTCCATAGCGGTCATACATAAAATCTGAAACAAATGGTTCTGAATCATGTCTTTCAATGCGCCGACACCTTCATAGAATCCGCCTCGTTCTTCAACGCCGACTTCTTCCGCAACGGTAATTTGCACGAAATCAATAAAATTACGGCTCCATAATGGTTCAAACATTGAATTTCCAAAACGGAAAGCCAAAATATTCTGAACTGTTTCTTTTCCTAAATAATGGTCGATTCTATAAATCTGCTCTTCTTTGAAAGTTTGCGAAAGCATTTCATTCAACTCTATTGCAGAAGCTTTATCGTAACCAAAAGGCTTTTCAATAATAATACGATCCTGTTTGGCATTCGCCGCAAGGCCAATTTTCTTGATATTGCTCGAAATGGTCGAGATAAAAGAAGGCGTTATCGAAAGATAGAAAAGACGGTTTGAACGCTCGCCAAACTCTAAGTCAAAACTGTTTATCTTTTCGCTCAATCCCAAATACGATTCTTCTTTGTCGATATCAAGACTGTGATAGCTTATATGAGAAAGAAATTTTTGAGTTTCTGCATCAGAAAGTCCTTTTTTTCTAGAGAAAGTATTTAGATTTTCTAAAACATAACTGCGGAATTCCTCATCACTTTTTTGAGCTCTACCAAGAGCAATAATCTGAAACTTCTCTGCCATACGGCCATCAAGATACAGATTCTGAAAAGCCGGAAAGAGCTTTCTCTTTGCCAAGTCTCCGGTTCCGCCAAAAATTACAATAATTGTCGGATTTATATTTTTGTTTTTAGTCATTGTGTGTGGTTGTGTTGTTTTTTTTTAGTTGTCTTATTCAGCCCATTGGGTATGGAAAACGCCTTCTTTGTCGATACGCTCGTAAGTGTGTGCCCCAAAGAAATCACGTTGTGCTTGAATTAGATTTGTCGGAAGGTTTTCAGATCGGTAAGCATCAAAATACGCTAACGAATTCATTAATCCCGAAATTGGCAAGCCTTTTTGAACAGCAAATTGAATCACCGCACGCATTCCTGCTTGATTTTCGGTTAATTTTGAAGCGATGCTGCCATCTAAAAGTAAGTTTGGCAAATTTGCTTTTGCCACGTATGCTTTTCTGAAATCTTCTAAAATTGTCGCACGAATAATGCATCCGCCACGCCAGATTTTAGCAACCGTTTCCAGATTTAATCCGTAGTTGTATTCTTTAGAAGCGGTGTGAAGCTGAGCTAAACCTTGAGCATACGTAACAACGATAGAAAAGAACAAAGCCGATTTTAAAGCAGCAATAGCTTCGCTTGCGTTGACATCGCTTGGATTAGAATTCCAAACTAATTTTTTAGCCGCTTCAATTCTTTCAGGTTTTGTTTTAGACATATCGCGCATATTAACCGCAGCGTCGATTGTCGGAACTGGAACTTGTAAATCCATGGCGTTTTGCGAAGTCCATTTTCCTGTCCCTTTAGATCTTGCCCAATCTGAAATTTTATTGATTAAAAGACCTCCGTCTGTGTCTTCTTGCTTCAGTATTTTTCCAGTGATTTCAATCAAATATGATCTCAAATCATCAGTTTGATTCCATTCTTCAAAAGTTTTCTGAATCGTTTCGTCATCCAAGTTATAACCTCTTTTCATTAAGTCATAAATCTCAGAGATCAATTGCATGATTCCGTATTCAATTCCGTTGTGAACCATTTTTACGTAGTTTCCAGCAGAACCGTTTCCTAAATATTCCACACAAGGCTCGCCATCTACTTTTGCTGCAATCGCTTCAAAAATAGGGCGAAGTCTTTCATAAGCTTTTTGATCTCCCCCTGGCATCATAGCAGGACCGAAACGGGCTCCTTTTTCACCGCCCGAAATTCCCATTCCGAAGAAGTGGATTCCTTTTTCAGACAATTCCAAAAATCTTCTGTCAGTATCAGTAAAATAAGTGTTTCCACCGTCAATAATAATGTCTCCTTTATCTAAGTGAGGCAATAAACTTGCAATAGCGCTGTCAACTGGTTTTCCAGCAGGAACCAATAACATAATCGCTCTTGGCTGTTGAATAAGCTCTACAAAATGTTTGACATCTGTCGTAGCTTCAATAGTGTGATTGGCGTCGGCTTCTTGTTGAAGAGAATTGACTTTTTCGGTGTCTAAGTCTAAACCTGCAGCCGCAAAGTTATGGCTGGCGATATTTAAAAGTAAGTTACGGCCCATTACACCGAGCCCTACAATTCCAAAATCAAATTTGCTCATAGTTTTCAATTAACTAAATTATTAGAAGAAATGTTTTAGCAGCAAAAAGTAAGAGAAAGTATGGTAATTCTTTTTCATTCAATGTTTTGCAGCAAAACAATGGTTATTTTAATCTTACATTTCAAAATGTAGACCGCTAAGTTAGAGAAAAATGCTGAAAAATAAGGGGTAAAATCGTTCACTTTTGGTCTTTATTGTGATACTTTTTATGTGTAAAAATTACGCTTATTATTGCTATTTTTCAACTAAATCGTTGTAATACTGCTAATGCTATTTGTGAATACTTTTATTAGAAGCAGCTTCATGTTCGAAAGAGAAAAGAAGTGAAAAATTATAAAAATGTTTATTAAAAATATAGGAATTGAGGTATTTTTGAAAACCCAATCATTTAATCCAAAAATTTAATTCATTAAATTATTAGTTCCCGTTTTATATGCCAAGTCACACAAAGCTTGTTTTTACAGTCATTTTCTTGATCATTTCGAGCGCCTTTTTTAAAGTAAATGCCCAATCCATATTAGAAAACGAAATATCTGTTCATGCAGATAAGAAACCATTAAGCAATGTTTTGGATTTAATGGAAGAAAAAGGAAGTTTTAGATTTGCTTATTATGGCAAACTGGCTGTAAAAGATAGCATTGTTAGCGTTCATACTGATAATACTACTATAAAAGGAGTTTTAGATCAGTTGTTAGGTGCCAAATATGAATATAAAGAATCGCCAGGATATATTATTGTGCGTTATGCTCCTTTAGAATTGGCTCTTGTATTGGAGAAAAATACCGTTATGAGTGACGGACAGCAAATTGTAATCGGTTATATTATAGATACAAAAACGAACAATCGTCTTGAGAATGTGAGTGTATTGGAGAAAAATGCACTGCTGTCTACATTGACCAATAAAGATGGTTATTTTGAACTTAGATTAAAAAATGCGCCCCAAGCCATAGAACTGACGGCAGTTAAGGAGAATTATAAAACGGTGACAATGGTATTTCTTTCTGAAATTAAAATTCAGATGGGAGACAAAAAGAATAAAACAGATTATATCGATGGAGATTTTTCTGAAATTGAAAGATCAGGAATTGGCCGTTTCTTTATTTCTTCCAAACAAAAAATACAAGCACTCAATCTGGGCGGATTTATTTCTAAAGTTCCCGTACAGGCTTCACTAATTCCGAGTATCAGCACGCGCGGAATGCTGAATACGCAGATTGTCAATAATTTTTCTTTAAATATTTTGGGAGGTTATAATGCTGGAGTTCGCGGATTAGAAATGGCTGGACTTTATAATATTAACCGTATGAATGTCGACGCGCTTCAAATGGCTGGAATATTTAATACCGTTGGAGGATCTGTAAATGGAGTGCAGTTGGCCGGAATCTATAATAATGTTTTTGGCAATTTAAGAGGATTGCAGATAAGCGGTATTCATAATAGTGTGAAAGGCTCGCAAATTGGTTTGCAAATGAGCGGCATTTATAACAACGTGTATAAAGATTCAAAAGGACTTCAAATTGCAGGAATTAGCAACACGGTAAAGGGTTCGCAAAACGGATTACAGCTTTCAGGAATTTGCAATATTGGAAAAGATACCGTGCGTGGCGCTCAAATTACGGGACTTTTTAATTATGCTAAAGAATTACAAGGAGTCCAATTTGGATTAGTAAATGTTACAGATTCGCCTTCGGGCTATAGTTTTGGTCTGTTAAACTTTAAAAAAGGCGGTTATAAGAAAATCAGTGTTACAAGCAACGAAATTTCAGATATAAATCTTGCTGTAAAAACGGGAGACCATAAAATGTATACTATTTTGATGGCAGGAAGAAGCGATCGAAAAGACGAAGAAAAGCTATTCTCTTTCGGAATTGGATTAGGAAAGAACATTCCGTTAGGGAAACGCTTCACTTTTAATCCCGAATTTAGCACACAGTATCTTTATTTAGGAAATTGGGATATCTATAATTCCTTATCCAAATTTGACTCCTCTTTTTCTTTTCAATTGTGTAAAGGCGTTGCAATAGCTGCAGGTCCTTCTTTGAATTTTTATTGGTCTGAGAAACAAGATAAAGACGGCAATTTAAATACTTCGACATTTGTTCAAGATCGCACCAAGAATTATACTGTAATTAAAAATAACAGCAAAGATATTCTGGGATGGATAGGATGGAGCTTTGGATTGACTTTTTTCTAGGAATTTCGAATAATTTCCTCTCGATGCGATTTTCGATTGCTATATCAACTTTATCAAAGTTTGGAACTTTGACAAAGTTTTATATGACTATGTGTTAGAAACTAGTTTCTTTTGTTATTTTTTTCGGATAGCTTTTAAATCTATGTTTCTATGTGTTTAAAACAATTTTAGCATCTCTCTATTTTTTCTCTCGCAGATTCAGCTGATAAAGCAGATTTTTTTGATTTGTATAATCTGCAAAATCTGCGCAATCTGCGGGAGAATATTTTAAGAGTTTCGAATAATCTCCTCTCGATGCGATTTTCCCCATTTGATCATTTCTTCAATCACAGGACCAAATGATTTGCAATACGGTGTCGATTCGTATTTAACCTGAATTTCGGCATCGCGGTCTTCGGTTCTTTTAATGAGCATGTTCAATTCCATTTCTTTGAGCTCTCGCGAAAGCATGCGTGTTGTAATGCCCGGAATACTGCGTTCGATTTCCCTGAAACGATGATTTCCGTTACAAATCGAATTGATGATAGGCAAACGCCATTTTCCGCCCAAAACATGCAGCGTGTCCTGAAGCGCCTGTACTTCTTCTTTCTGATTTCTTTCCATATTGTTTATTTTTTTTCCGCCACGACTCGACCGAAGGGACAGACGAAGTAATTCACAAATATTTAGCTACGAATTATGGCGACTGAATATAAATCAATAATTATAATTCGTGTAATTAATCACATTTTTCGACATAGATTATAAAATAAATTCGTGCATTCGTGGCTATAAATTTACCAATTGTAACAAATCGAATTTATTAGTTTGGTATACTTCATGATACTGGTTACAAAGTTATACCATTTTGAGTTTAAATTTGCTAAATAAATTTTAAATAATCAAAAAGATGGAAAATCTAAAAAATAAAACGGCCGTTATAACAGGCGGAAACAGCGGAATAGGTTACGCAACAGCCAAACAATTAAAAGAACAAGGCGCAAACGTAATTATTACAGGAAGAAGAAAAGAAGCCATAGAAAAAGCAGCTTTAGAACTAGGCGTTACAGCTATCACAGCAGACCAATCGAATATTTCGGATATCGAAAAACTGGCCGAAAAGGTAAAAACCGATTTCGGTTCGGTTGATATTTTGTTTATCAATGCGGGAATTGCAGGTTTAGGAATGATAGAACAAACCACAGAAGAGTTGTACGATAGTATTATGAATGTGAACTTAAAAGGTGCTTTTTTCACTTTAAGTAAATTTATCCCGATTCTGAAAGATGGCGCTTCGGTGGTATTTCTTTCTTCGAATACTGCTAGTATGCCAGGTCCGGGATCTTCGGTTTATTCGGCGAGTAAAACGGCTTTGAATTCGTTTATGAGATCGGCAGCTTTAGAATTAGCACCAAGAAAAATTCGTGTCAATTCGGTTAGCCCAGGACCAACTCAAACCGAAGTCATGAACAAAGTAGGCCTAGATGAAACCACCGTAAAAGGCATTATGGATGTCGTAGTAGAAAAAGTCCCGCTAAAACAAATGGGAAGGGCAGAAGACGTGGCTCAAATGGTTTCTTACTTGAGTAGTGAAGCTGCGGTGTTTATGACTGGAGCTGATGTTATTATGGATGGTGGGATGAGTTTGGGGTAAAAATATTTCCATTTAAAAACAAACCCCTCAATCTTTTAAAGAACTGAGGGTTTTAATTTTTTCAAAAAAGCACAAACCTTTTACTCCAAATCCAGATAAGGATCTAAAATTTCGGCTAGTTCATTGAGCCAATAGAAGCTGTCTCCAAGTTTGGCAGCGTTTAACTGAATGTTTTCTTGATCGTTTAGAACGCCCAATGCGAGGGTTAGATTTACCTGTCTTATGGCTCTCGCCATATCGAGTGGGTCAATTCTATCGTTGAAGAAATTCATTAGACCGATTTCGGCTTCTTTTGAAAGGATTTTGGTACTCATAACTCTGTAATTTAGGAAATATAAAACCCATGTAGCTTAGGTGTCCTACGCTTACAGAAGCGTTACGGTTGTTTCCAATGCCGCCACCATACCACATGGGCAAGAAGTTTTTTAAGTATCATATTTCTGTAATTTAGGAAGCGCAAATATATTAAAAAAGAAGTTGGTTTTATGTTATGAAAAGTAGTATAATTCTTAAAGTTATTTTTCTTCGGTTATAGTATAGGTTAAAAAATCTATTGCATGAAACTGCCCATCAGCATAAAAGTTTTTATTGGCAATTTCTTCTATTTGTTCTTTCGGCATCATAATAATTATGGTGCCATCTGATTTTCGAATTTCATCGCCCATTTTTTCTAATCTAAAAGCCTCAAAATTAATTCGGATATGACAGGGATGATTGGTCATGTGGTTCCCGTAGGGATCACTATAACTGACATTGTTGTCTTTCAAGAAAAAATGAGCGCTATTTTTGGAGTTGTAAAAACTGTAATTGCCAATGCTTCCTATTATTGTAATACCGTTGATTGTTTTTACTGTCATCTTAGTTAGTTTTGTCTTGTTTTTTCACTACTGCTGTTTTTGATATCCTTTTCAGAATAGAACACGTGAACTAAACCCTCTGGGTAAGTATGTTTGTTTTAGCATGAAAAATATAAGTCCCTTTATTTTAAACGCAACTTTTCCATATATGGATTTTCTATGACTTCTAGGATATATGTATTAACTTCTATTATTGTTGACACTTTGGATTTTATTTGCTTGCCAGTAATTTTTCCTGTTTTTAAAAATCTTTCAAAAAGGATATAATATAAACCGATGAAGATGCCAAACAGAAAGACTAGCAAAAAATTTAATAGGCTAAATTCGTTTTTCTGAATTTTAATATATTCATCTATTTGTGCAGCCGTTATGTTTGGATATTCATCTAGTCTTGTTGTTAGATATTCTGAGTTACGATCAGTGGCTATCTTTTCAATTGTTTCTAAATTGCGATTGTGAATAAAAATAAATTCTTTTCCCGAATTTATATTATTAACATTGTCTTCAAAACTATTAATGAGTAGAATAGATTTTTTCAATATGTCAATTTCTCTCTCTGTAATCATTGTTTTTATTAATATCATTTGCGTGAACATCATGTTCACAAGTACATTATTATTTTAATCTACTAGCACAACGGGTTATCAAACTGGAATTTAAGTGTTTTGTTTATTATTAATCTTGGGAATTTATTTATTAGGACCACCTATTCCTGCTTTATTCCATATTTCTTCATCTAAAAAAGCGCCATTTTTATCATATTTTCTAATTTCTGTAGTGTGGGGAGTTTCAATTGTTATTATTTTCTCACCATTTGCTGCAATTCTAACTATTTCAATAATGTCTCCGCAATAATAAACATCACTGTCATGAATCAAACTATTCTTAAAATCATATAAAGTGGCTTTATCTACAAAACCATCTGTCACTATGTATTTAATCGTATATGTTTCACCACGCTTCATAAACTTTTCATCAAGTTTTCCGTCAATTTTGCCAGCTTTATTTATTGAAAATTTTGTAAAAAAATCGTCGTATTTAATTATGTAATTTCCTTCTTTTAATATTGTGTCTCGAGCGAGATCATAACGGTTTTTATATTTACTTGCCAGAACAGAAAACTTATAAGTTACTTAGTTAAGTCTAACTTGAAAATTCTCTTTATTTAAGGGTGAGAAATCAATATCTTTTTGTTGAGAGAAAACGAACTGTTGTGTTAAAAACACGAATACAATTATAAATTTCATATTTTTTAGTCTTTAATTTATTTTGCAAAATGTGTTACGATATTTTGCCGAATTGTTGTTAATTCTGCTTAGTAGCATGATAAATTTTACGTAGCCTTTTACCAATTGATTTTAATTTTTGTTGGTTTATAAATTTTCTCGCCTTTTTTTCTAGTAGTAATAATTATAGTATCACTCACTTTTCTGAGGTCTTTTAAAATGAAAGAGTTTTCTTTTCTAAATTGATTGTAAGAAGTTAATTTTATTGTGTCGCTTAATTTAAAATCTTCTAAGGATTGATTTATATTATACTTTTTCAATAATTCTCTAGCATAATTTTTCGATATTAAATGATTCTTTTCTCTAAGAATAATTCTAAGTGGTTTTTCAACTGATAAATAAGACTTTAGATTGTTTGTAGGATTATTTTTATCATTATGAATAAACATCTCAAATTCTGAAATTTGCATTAAATTTTTTTGATTAATTACGTAATACAAATCAATGGATTCTAAAGAGGAGTCATATGTTTTTATTTCTAACTCTATTGGAATACTAATTGAAACACTATCTTTTGCATCTATTTTTTTAAGATTTGGAGTAATAGTTACAATTTGATCTGAAATAATTTGCTTTATGGTAATGGATTCTTTTTTTCTGCAAGAATATATAGCACAAACTGTAAAGGCTAACAAAATTATTTTTTTCATTTTATTGTTTATCAGTTAATAAATATGCAATCTATTATTGTTTCTTCTTCATCTCTATCTTTTTGTTTCTGTTTATAATAAAAAAGTATGTAAGAGGGAGAAGATGAAAAATTATTGTTCTCTCTTTGTAAATTTTGTAAATCGTCTATTTTTTTTATTTCTCCTTTAAGTAATTTATCAAGTACAATTTGATTTACTTGCAAAAAATTATATCCATATCTAATGTCTTTTCCAGCATTCGTTAATATAAAATCATTAATTCCTCGCACTCCTTTATCTTTTGCTTTTTCAGCTAATTCGAATGCAACATTATCCCATGTTTCTAAAATGGGATCACTAATACTTGGCATAACCAATGCTACAAGAAAATCCAGCGGTGCAAAACCAGTCGGAATTGTTTTTGGGTTTTCATCCATTGCGAAGTTTATTACATCTGATGCAAAATCGAATATTCCTAATAATTCTTTAGAGGCTTTTGCTATGGTGTTAAAAACACCTATTTCCTTGAAATAGTCAAGTTGGCTTATCCCTTTTGTAGTAACTAGTTTTCCATTTTTTCTATATCCGAAATTTCCAGCTTTTGTAATTTCATAAAGCTCTCCGCTATTGTCATAAACAGGCTTAGTATAAATTTTATGGCTGAATTCTGTTTTTCCAAGATTGTTTGCTAAATATCCTCTCTTTAATTGTCTTACTGCAATCGTGTGGCGTATATTGTCACTGTATTTCATCATTGCCTCACGAACATCTCCGTACATTTCACTTTTTATATTATCAGCAATAGTGTTTAATTGATTTTCTAGTTCATTAGATGGTTCATGTTCAAGCCCAATACCTTTTGAAAAAACAACAATATCTCCATCAGAAGTTCTAATTTCAGGAAAATTATATCCTTCATAGGCAGGTTTTATAAACAGAGTGGTTTTAGAACGATATATACCTAGTATATTGTTGTTAGATTTCCAGTAAGTATTATGATATTTCCAAGTCCAGTAAAATTCAAGACGGCTGTTGATGCTTCCTTTTTCATCTTTTTTAATTTCAATATGCCATTTTGGGTCTAGGTATAGTTCTATTGTTATTCTGTGTTGTCCGTTTACTTCTCTTACCATAGCGGTTTTGTAAACCATTTTTCCATCAAATTTTGGATTATCAAAAATGGTCAGGTCTTTAAAAGGAGTGTTTTTATCCCAAAGTTGAAACGTTATACTTGTTCCAACAGGGATACTGTCGCTTACATTCAATTGAAAATAAACCGTTTCTTCCAAATAGGCTTTTGGCCAATTGGCATCTTGTTCAGGAATATTTCTCATTCCTTCATAATCTGGACTCCACCAGCCAGAAAAGGCTTTTTCAGGTTCTTCTCTAACTGGTCTTGGCTCTGGATCTCCATAAGTATATTCGGGGGCATAATAATCGATACGCCCGTTGGAGTTTATTTCTATTTCGTTGGCAAATTCTTTTGTAGTTCCTCCAACTATGTAAGTTGCATTACCACCAACACGTCTTGTTTTGGTCATTTCTTGATTTTTTTATTTTCTTCCGGTTTAGTTTTGTCTCGTATCTTCGGAGCTATTATTTTTTATAGTTTTATCGGAATGAAATTCATGTCCAGTTTCACTTTGATGAATGTTTTTTCCAGCAACTGTATAAATTTTATCCTTCCTGATATCTGAGTTTAGATCACCTTCGATATTTTCATCATGATTACCGCCAACATAGAACATACTATTGCCAGTAACATTTGTATGTAACATTCCGCCAACCATTGTAGATTTATCTACTGTAGCAGTTTCAGAAATATTCATTCCCGCAGTAGTCGTAATACTCTCAGAAGCATTTATAATTAAGTTTTTACAATTAAGCGTCAATGTCTCTGGTACAGTCAAAGTGGTGCTTTTGGTTTCCTCATTCATATGCAGTTCATTCCCACTTGGATCAGAGAGTATGATGCAGACTTTTTCAATAAACTTGAAAAGCATTCCAAAAGGGAGTTTCCAACCTTTAATTCGGTTTTTTGTATCAAAGAAATCGGGCATTTCTTTTCCGTTATAAAAGGTGCCAGAAATATACGGCCGTTCTGCATTGTTGGCTTCAAAACTTACTTGAACTTCTTCGCCAATTTCGGGTCTAAAATATAGCCCTTTTCCAGAGCCAGAGTAAGGCTGTACCACACGCATCCAATCGCTTTTAGTTGCCCAGCCATTCCAGAAGAAATCCACTTTTATGCGCCCCATTTTTTCGGGATCATTATTGTCAATTACTATTGCGGACTGGCTTTCAGCGTGAGCAAATGCAGTTACGTCTGTGTAATGCGGCGCTGCCACATCGGCGGGAATGGCTTTAAATTTGCAGGTGTAATTTCCGTTTACTTCAGAACAGTGAATAATTTCAACTGCGAGTAAATGATGCTCTACGTTTTTATTTTCAATAGAAAAAGTTTGTCCCAAACCTATTGGCAAATAGGAGGTGCCGCTGTAGAATATGCTGTTGGCATCGCGTCCTGCGGTCTGCATTTTTACCATTTCGTCAATTTCATCTTTATTTTGAGCATTGCTGGTATATGCGCCGTTTTCGAGTCCGGGTCTTACAATATAAGGCTGTTTAAAAACGGCTAGCGTGGCAAATCGGTCTTGACTTCCTACCGAGGTTTTTTCTGCACCATTTTTTATATTAGAAGCGCTATTGTAGTCATAACTGCTGAACGAAGTTTTATGTGAAACTAAATTGGCTTCGATGCTAAAATTATGCAGTGAAGATTCGTTTATAAGTTTTATTTCGGTGTTTTTAATCTGGCCAAACTGCATACGCATTCCGTCAAAATAAAACCATTGGGCATAACGTGCAGAAAGACGTTTAAGGAAATCAAAGCTTGTTTCGTTGTACTGCGTCTTAAAACTGAATTCTTTTGTATAGGTAGGAACTATGGCTTCTCTCTGATAGAATTCTCCCGAATTTTCTTCTGCAAAAATTTCGAGTGCAATCTGTTGTAGGTTTTTCTCGCGAAAGATTCTGGATTTTGGCATGTCATCAAGAGCAATCGTATGGCTTGTTCCTGTGACGTGCAGTCCAGCTGGGCTTCCGTGCAGATCGATAGAACCTAATTTTGTAATTCTGCCTTTAGACATTAAGCGTATTCCGTTTACTTTAAAGGTGAAAATTACCTCGCTGCCAATGTAATTGCTAAAAGCTTTTTCTTGATCTTGTGGTGCAATAATAGGTTTTCCTGTGTATTGCCAAAAGAAAGAAAAATGGTGATGGTCTGCCATTTTTTGAGAAAGCTCAAGATTGTAATAGATAACATTTTGGGTAAAGCCTTCTATAGTGATATGTACCTGTTCTGTGAATTTTGACATTTTTTAGAAATTTAAATAAGGTATTGATTGGTTAAATTGAAATCTTTTTTTTAAGAACTTGGCATCGCCAAAAACCGATTCTTTGGCAGTCCGTTCTATTGATAATAGCGTTTGAATTTGATCGTGCTGTTACATTTTCTTCGTTGATTTATAGTTTGCTAGAAAGCTCATTATGTTTGTTTTAGGTTAATTTGATGCAATGGTTTTGCGATCCTTTATTTTGATATAGAGGAGAATAGTGGGATTCCTAAAATGTAGTTGGATTTACTGCTAGTATATGCGCAGTATTTTTAGTGCGATATTATGGTAAATATAGACAGGGAGAAATAATAACAAAGACCTGTAAAAGACAAAAAAGTAATAGAATAGGGTATTTTGAGAAATCCTTATCATTAAACAACAAAAGCGATCCGTTTATGATCGCTTTTGTTATTCTAGTCTATTTGAAAAAACATAATTCAGAAATAACCAACACAAAGTTTTCTTAAAAAACTAACAATAAAAAAGAGCAACTCAGTACCTTAGCAACTCAGTACCTAAGAAACTAGAAAACATGACCATTCAGCAGTTAAAATATATTGTTGCCTTAGACGAAGAACGGCATTTTGCAAGAGCTGCCGAAGTTTGTATGGTAACACAACCAGGATTGACCATTCAGTTAAAAAATCTGGAAGAAGAAATCGGAATTAAGATTTTTGATCGAAATAAAGTGCCGTTGACACCAACCGTTTTAGGAATTGAAATTATCAATAAAGCCAAAAAGATACTTCGTGAAGTCGATGAAATTCGTGATTTTGTGATCAACGAAAAAAATCTGTTGGAAGGAGAGTTGAAACTTGGCATTATTTCCACTTTATCGCCTTATCTGATTCCGCTTTTTATTCAGGCAATGAAAGAAGCGGCGCCAAATGTGCATTTTATTATTAAAGAAGGGTATACGGGACATTTAATGCGCGATTTGGAAACGGGTGCAATTGACGTTGCCATTATGGCTACGCCAACAGGAAACCCGAATTTAATAGAACATGTTGTTTTTAAAGAACCGTTTGTTGCCTATTTAAATCAGACGCATCCTATGGCGAATGATGAATTTTACGAAATGCAGCCCGGCGACAAAACCGAATTGTTGTTACTGCATCACGAATATTGCTACAACGCACAATTACTAGACATCTGCGGACTAAAAACATCCGATAAAATAAAGGAACAATTTACATACGATATTAATTCGATAGAGACCTTAAAAAATCTGGTTCGCGCCCATTTAGGATTTGCGATTATCCCTAAACTTTCTACCTTAAACGAATCAGGCGGACTTTTTAAACCTTTCAAAGAACCTGTTCCCGTAAGAGAAATAAGTCTAGTAGTTTCTGATTCCTTCTCGAAGAAATTATTGCTGGAGAAAATGAATGAAGCCATCTGGAACTGCCTTCCTGAGTCATTAAAAAAAGATTTCTCGTATAAGAAAATCCGCTGGAACGATTCGCCTTATTTTATTAAAGAAATTAGTAAGTATCGTTAGAAATTCCAAAATAAAAATTCCAAATTCCAATTGATTTGGGAGAAATTCCAATACAAAAAATTCCAAATTCCAAGCTATACAGTAATTGGAATTTGGAATTTTTGCACACAGTTTGTCATTTCGACTGAAAGGAGAAATCACAGGCGGGTTTCCGTAATGTTTGTCGCCAATCTTTGTAGAATTTCTAGTGAAGATTTGCTTCGCCAGTTCGCTATCGCTCGGGTCTCCTTCGTCGAAATGACAAGAGACTTGGAATTTGGAATTTAAAACATTGGAATTTAATTTTTACTCGCTTCAATAATAACATTAGCAACTTTCTCTGGCTGAGAAATAAATACTACGTGGCTACCTTTAATTTCAGTGATTTTTGTATTAGAGCGTTTGTACATCGCGTGCTGAATACTCGGAACAATACTTTTGTCTTCTGTCGCTACGATTCCGTAAGAAGGTTTAGTTCTCCAAGCGGCTTTAGTTATTGGTGTTAAAAAACCTTTTGCATGAAAAGCACCTTGCGAAGCATACATAAAATCGGCTTGCTCTTTGCTCAAATCTCCTGCAAAACCAGCGTGAAATTTAGCTTTGTCATAATACGCAATTCCTTTTTCATCTGGAGGCAATACACCGTTTTCTGGAGCTGGAGGAGCAGTTTGCAACCATTGAACAGAATTTTCGCCATTATCAGGCTGTAAAGCCGCTACGTAAACCAAAGCCGCTACTTTTGGGTGATTTCCAGCTTCTGTAATTACGGTTCCACCCCAAGAATGTCCAACCAAAATTGTTGGTCCGTCTTGTTTGTCTAAAGCTAAGTTTGTGGCTTGAACGTCATCTTCCAAAGAACTCAACGGATTCTGAACGATGGTTACATTATAGCCTTTTTTTGTCAAAACCTTGTATAATCCTTGCCATCCAGAACCATCTGCAAAGGCACCGTGAACTAATACGACATTTTTAATTTTAGGAGTAGTTTGTGCGTTTACGTTTGTGAATGCTAAACTAAAAATTAGTACTGCGAATGCTAAAAAGCTTTTAAATATTGTTTTCATTTTATTTAGATTTTAAAGTTGAATAGAAATTTCAATTTTGAAAATTCCAAATTCCAATTTTCCATTCAGATTTGGAATTTGGGATTTTTATATTGGGATTTATTTAAAGTAAAGTGATTGATAAAGTAATCTCAGTATTCAGCAATTTAGAAATTGGACAAATTTCTTTTGCTTTTTGAGCGGTTTGCTGAAAGTCCTCTGCTGAAATTCCAGGTACTTTTCCAGTCAGTTCTAGCTGAATTAAAGTGATAGTTCCGTCCTCAAAAGTTACTTTAGCCGTTGTATCTAAATCTTCTGGAACAAAACCAGCTTCAGATAATAAAAAGCTTAACTGCATTGTAAAACAGCCAGAATGTGCCGCTGCGATTAATTCCTCAGGATTGGTTCCAACACCTTGCTCAAAACGGGTTTTAAATGATAATTGCGCATTGTCTAAAGTTGTGCTTTGTGTACTAATGGTTCCTTTTCCTTCCATTCCTGTACCTTTCCAGTTTGCGTTTGCTCTTCTTGTAAATTTCATAATTTCTATTTTTTAAGTTATTTTTTAAGATGTTCAAATCATTTCTTTGATTTTGATGAGACAAAGGTATAGGGAAGGTGTTTATTAATCAAATTAATAATTTTTAGTATTTATAAAAATAATTTATAAGTATTGATTAGATTGGGGTTAGAACGCAAAAGACTTTAAATAAATTTTTCGAAAACTTCCTTTTGAAAATGAATGCCCTAGCCCCGATAGTAGCGGCATCCTTTTTCTTGCTTCTTTATCAAGGAAAAGATATAGCGGATAGCGGGAAGCAGCTCCTAATTAATATCAATGTCAATGTCAATGCTTCACTTTATCATACTTATTTAGAAACAGATTTAAAATCTAGGTTCGCAAAAGAAGGATTATTTGGTTTCAAATTATAATGTGAAACAAAGTAAGGGACTGATTTGTAGTTTTATTTATGAGGTGAATTTAATTTTATGCGAAACAATTTTATAAGACGATCGAGAAAATAAGTTTTCAATGAATAATCTAACTTTTAAATTTATGAGAAATGCTTTTCTAATAATTGGAGTTTGTTTGAGTGCAGTTTTGTTCTCGTGCAAAAAAGATAAAGAAACAGGTCAATCTACCGAAACTGAAAAGTCAAATCTTGCCGACTCTACATTAATTGCAGATCGCGGCTGGCCTCGCGAAGCTGAAAATAACGGTACAAAATTGGTTTATTATCAGCCTCAGATAGATGACTGGAAAGATTTTAAAGAAATTATTGCCCGAGTGGCTTTTTCGCTGACTCCAAAAGACGGAAAACAGGTTTTGGGTGTAGCTTCTTTAAAAGCTGGGACATTGGTCGACAAAGACAATCGAAGCGCTTTTATTAAAAATATTCAGGTAACCGATGTGCGATTTCCAGCTTTGGATGAAAAGAAAGTGCCTGAAATGGAAGAGATGTTTAAAGAAACGCTGCCTCAGAGCGGAGATCCAATCTCGGTAGACCGTATTTTGGCAGATTTAAGTCATACCAAAAGTCCGCCAAAGGGAATTGCTGCTAAAAACGATCCTCCAACTATTTTTTACAGTACGAATCCGTCGATTTTGCTTATTGTGCAAGGCGAACCCGTTTTGGTGCCTGTAGAAAAAACGGATATTCAATATGTGGTAAATACCAATTGGGACTTGTTTTTTGATAAAACCACAAAAGATTATTATGTATTGGTGGAGAATATCTGGCTAACTTCGAAAAATCTCGCAGGTAAATGGACTAAAACAACCAAACTGCCTTCAGGTTTAAGCCATCTGCCTTCGGGACAGAATTTTGATGATGTTAAGAAAATGATTCCGCCTCCGTCTTCTGGAGGAGCTCCCGAGGTTTTCTACAGCAATAAACCAGCCGAATTGATTGCCATAAACGGAAGCCCGAAGTTTGTTAAAATTCCAGGGACAAAATTGCTATATATTGACAATACCGAGAATGATATTTTTGCTGACGAAAATAAAGGTCAGTACTATGTATTATTGTCTGGAAGATGGTTTAAGTCTAAAGAACTAACAGGACCGTGGAGTTATGCCAGTAATAGTCTTCCGGCCGATTTTGCTAAAATTCCGAAAGATTCTCCGCGTGCCAATGTATTGTCATCTGTGCCTGGAACACAAGAAGCAAATGATGCTGTTATGTTATCGCAAGTTCCGACAACCGCTATTTTAAAGAAATCGGATGCTGAGTCAAAAGTAAAAGTATCGTATGATGGCGGAACGCCTCAGTTTAAACCTATCGATGGAACTAAAATGCAATATGCAAGCAACACGCAAGAGAAGATTATAAAAGTGGGCGATTTGTATTATTTGTGTTTTCAAGCGGTTTGGTTTATGTCGACAAGTCCGAACGGACCTTGGAAAACATGCGATTCGGTTCCGAAAGAAATTTATACGATTCCGCCAAGTTCGCCTGTGTATAATGTGACGTATGTTACGCAAACCACAACCGATACAACGGTTGAAAGCAGTGCAACAGCAGGTTATTTGGGTGCTTTTATAATTGGCGCAACTTTTGGCGCTATCTTGACTTATGGAACTGGATGGTATTATCCGCCTTATGTGTATTACGGCGGACTGTATCCGATTTATCGTCCGTGGCCTTATGCGTATGGAGGAGGAGCCGTTTATAATCCGTGGACAGGTGGTTATGCGGCTGGAAGACGTGTTTATGGGCCTTATGGTGCAGCTGGAACTTCGGCTTGGTATAATCCCGCAACGGGAAGATACGGACGTTCTGCAAGTGTGCAAGGTTGGTATGGCGGACGCACCGCTGCAAGCACTTATAATCCATGGACAGGAAATTATGCAAGAACGAATCAAGGGCACAATGCGTATGCACAATGGGGGCATTCTGCAGCAACAAACGGAAATCAGTGGGCGCAGACAGGACATATTACAACGCGACGCGGAACTGCAATTGGTTATGAAACTTCGAGCGGAAAAAAAGGTGTAATTATGCATAGAAGAGGCGGAGGAACAACAATTCACACTAATAATAATGTGTATGCTGGTCACGATGGGCATGTCTATAAAAGAGATGCCAACGGAAACTGGAGCCATTATAATAACGGAAACGGCGGCTGGACGCAAGCAGGAACTTTGGGTTCGTCTAAAAAAGCGAGTGAAGGAATTCAGAATAGAGCTAACAAAGAACTTGGCGCAAACGGAGCGGGAGAAAGGATTCAGCGTGACAGACCTAATCAAGGACTTGGCGCAAATGGAGCAGGAGAGAGAATTCAACGCGATAATCAAGGACTTGGTGCAAATGGAGCTGGAGAACGTATGCAGCGCGACAACCAAAACCTAGGAGGTGAAACTCGAATGGGAGACGGAATTCAGAGGGATAATTTCCCTAAAGCAGATCAAACGCTTGGACAACCAAATAAACCGCTTGGAGAGGCAGGTCATCCTGATGTTACAAGAGATCTAGACCGATCCGCTTTTTCAAGAGATCGCGGCGAAATGCAAACTCGAAGTTTCCAAAATATTCAAAGAAGCGGAGGTTTTAATGGAGGTGGCTTCGGCGGTGGCGGTTTTAGAGGCGGCGGAGGTTTTAGAGGAAGAAGATAAATAAGTGTAAAGGTTAATTAATTCAAAAAAAATCAGGAAGGACAGAAATGTTAGACCTGATTTTTTTTTGAAAATTTCAATTTTTAAAAACTCAAATTTCAAGACAAAGAATTGGAATTTGAAACTTTAATTTTTTCGGATTTTCCTTATATTTAACATTCAAAAAATCAGATAAATGAATTCTAATAAACTTTTACTTGGCCTTTTGTTTGCGGTGCAAATACTATTGGGGCAGACAAAATCGGATTCTATTTTAAAACAGCTGAGTAAACAGCATCAGTTTGCTAAAATGGATAGTCTTAACAGCAAAGAAAAGGGTAAAGATTATTATTTCTATAAAGGATTATATGCCAATGTGTGTAACAAGCCAAAGTTATCAAATCAGTATTTAGATAGTTTAAAAAACAATGAACTTATAAATACGTACGAATTTGCCAAATTGAAAGATGATAATTACATCAAACTCTTTAGTTACAATTCGGCTTATATGGCTTCTAAAGTTTTAACAATGAAATTTCAGCAGCGTTTTACCAAAGAAGAACTTCAGGATGAAATAAACACGCAGCAAATTTGGAAGACGCTTAGAGGCACTAGGCCACAATCTATAGATAAATTTACTAAAATTACTGTTGCTGCTGTAAAAGACAAAGCGGGTTTGATTACAACAGAGGTTAAAGCAAAAGACACTGTTTCTCATTTTGTTTTTGATACTGGAGCAGGAATTAGCTGTATTACAGAAAGCATAGCGAAAAAAATGGGAGTTAAAATTCTTCCAGACCATAATATTTCGGTGGAGAGTTTTACAGGGCAGAAGAATAAAGTCCGTATTGGTGTTGCGTCGGAGATTAATTTAGGAGAACTGAAAATTCATAACGCAGTGTTTTTAGTATATCCAGATAAGGCTTTTACTTTTGCAGATGGAGCGTATGTGATTAACGGAATTATTGGTTTTCCGATAATAAAAGAATTAGGAACAATTACTTTTGAAAAAGATAAATTGACGTTTTCTAAAGAATCAGAATCAAGTGCAAACGAAAAAAACTTGTTTGTCGACGAACTCAGAGCGATTGTAATGTTGAAGTATAAAAACAAAACCTTGCCGTTTAACTTTGACAGCGGTGCAAAAGTAAGTTTGTTTAACAAAGCATTTTACGAAACATTCAAAACGGATCTGGATTCTATAGGCACTTTAGAAACGACAAAATCTTCTAGCGCTGGTGCAGAAGTAGTTTCGACTGAAGTTTTGGTTTTAAAAGACCAGTCTATATCACTCGGAAATAAAGCAATTCAGCTTCCAAAAATGGAAATTGCCCCAACGGATTATGGCGTTTATGGCGAAGTAAACTATGGGAATATCGGTCAGGATATACTCGGGCAATTTAAAAAAGTCGTGATTAGTTTTGATGGTAATTATTTGAAATTAGAGAATTAGAATTAGCCATAGAAGAATTATATAAATCAGGATAGTGATAACATACTATACCTGATTTTTTTTTTGCTAACTGCTTATTTAACCGCAAAGTTCGCAATCCCGATAGCATCGGGATTGCGGTAAAAATCCCTCTCATAATTCACAACTTACAGCCTGTCCATTTCACCTTGAAGTTTGTCCGCTTCACCTATTTTCTGATTTCGTATGAAGGGTTATCGAAATACTTTTGACAAAGAAATTAACGAATAACACTAATTTAAAAATCAAAAAAATGAAAACACTTCAGAGAAACAGACATTCATTTATACAAACAATTGCAACTGGAACTTTTATGTTGTTGGCATCGGCTTCTTTTGCACAGAATAAGGACAAACAAAATAAAAATGATGCAAGTCTAATTCGCCCTTATAATATCAGTGTTTCAGAGGAAGCGATTACAGATCTTCGCAATCGCATCAATGCTACAAGATGGCCAGATCAGGAAACGGTAAATGATCAGTCGCAAGGGGTAAAACTGAATCAGATTCAGAGTCTTGTAAAATATTGGGGAACGGACTATGATTGGCATAAAGCCGAAGATAAGCTAAACGCTTTGCCTCAGTTTGTAACCAATATAGACGGATTGGATATTCAGTTTGTTCATGTAAAATCGAAACACAAAAATGCAATGCCGCTGATTATTACACACGGTTGGCCAGGTTCGGTTTTTGAACTTTTAAAAGTGGTTGGACCGCTTACAGATCCGACTTCTTACGGAGGAAAGGCAGAAGATGCTTTCGATTTGGTAATTCCGTCGATGCCAGGTTACGGTTTTTCTGAAAAACCAAAAACAGCAGGCTGGGGGCCAGAGAAAATTGGAAATGCTTGGGACGTTTTAATGAAACGTTTAGGCTATAAACACTATGTTTCGCAAGGTGGTGATTGGGGTTCTGTAATTGCAGATGCTATGGCACGCCAAGCTCCAGAAGGTTTATTGGGTATTCATGTGAATATGCCCGCAACTGTTCCTGCTGATGTTGCTAAGGCATTAAAAAATGGCGATCCAGCTCCTGCAGGATTATCGGTTAAGGAAAAAGCAGCTTTTAATTCGCTAAACAAATTGTATACAAAAGGCGGTGGTTATGCCGGAATGATGGTAACGCGCCCGCAGACTTTAGGTTACGGATTGACAGATTCTCCTGTAGGATTGGCCTCATTCTTCTTGGATAAATTCAACGAATGGACATATAGCGGAGGAAATGCCGAAAAATCACTTACTAAAGACCAAATGTTAGACGATATTTCATTGTATTGGCTGACTAATACCGCTAATTCTTCGGCTCAATTATATTGGGAAAATAACAATAACAATTTTAATGCTTTCGAACAGAAAACAGCTGATATTAAAATTCCAGTAGCGATCACGGTTTTTCCTGGAGAGATATATCAAGCCCCAAAAAGCTGGGCTGAAAAAGCATACAAAAACTTGTCTTATTACAATGAAGTAAATAAAGGAGGTCATTTTGCCTCATGGGAAGAACCACAAATTTTTACGGTTGAACTTCGTGATGCTTTCAGAAGTTTAAGAGGAAAACATTAATAAAGAACATAGGGAAAAAAATAAAAGTTGTTTCACGCAGATTTTACAGATTAACGCAAATATAAATTAAAAAAAATCTGCCAGATCAGCGCAAATCTTTTTGAAATCTGCGTGAAATAAATGAAATATACACTAGACTAAAAAACATAAAAAATCATGGAAACGAAAAAACAAAAAACATGGGTTATAATCGCGATTATAGTTTTAGGAATTATTGCCTTTTTAGTTCCGAATCAGATTACTGCACAAGGAGTAAAACGCATCGATTTGCAAAAACATGATCTAAGCACTCCAGGAAAAGAAATGGTACAAGCAAGAATCGATTTTGATGCGCATTCAGCTTTCGGAAAACATTCTCACCCAGGCGAAGAAGTCATTTACGTTGTTGAAGGTTCGCTGGAATATCAGATTGAAGGAGAAAAACCAGTGACACTAAAAGCAGGAGAAGTGCTTTTTATTCCTGCAGGAGTAGTTCATTCTGCTAAAAACAATACCAATTTTAAGGCTTCGGAACTGGCAACTTATATCGTAGAAAAAGGAAAACCGATACTTGTAATGAAAAAATAGCTTCAGGTTGAAATGCGTATAGTTTTAACGCAAAGGTCGCTAAGTTTTGTTTGAGATAAATGTCTAAAGACCTTAAGTTCACAAAGCTTTTGTTTTTAAAACTTTGCGACTTTGCGAGAATTTCACATCGTATTATTTGCAAAGCTTTGCGAACTTAAAACGCAATCTAGACAAAAAACCTTTGCGTGCTTTGCGGTAAAAAAACACGACCCCGAATCCTGTCCATTTCACCCTCAACTTTGTCCACTTCACCTTTTTTTACCTTTTAAAACAAGCATTGTCAAAATACCTTTGACGAAGAAATTAACTGATAATCAACTAATCAAAAAATAAAAATTATGAAAACACTATCCAATATTCTAATCGCTATTCTTTTTATGAATGTAGCTTTCACTCAAGCACAAACTTCACAGAAAAAAACAATTGAAGTAAACAGTTCTTTAGGAACATTAAAACAAATCAATGCCGGATTGTTAAACGTGGGTTATACCGAAGCAGGTCCGTCAAACGGAACGCCAGTAATCTTGCTTCATGGCTGGCCATACGATATTCACAGTTACAATGAAGTCGTTCCGATTTTGGTAGCAAAAGGATATCACGTTTTCACACCATATTTACGCGGATTCGGAACAACAACTTTCCTTTCGAAAGACACATTCAGAAACGGTCAGCAGGCAGCTTTAGCAAGTGATATTATCGCTTTTATGGATGCGTTAAAAATCGATAAAGCTGTAATTGGAGGTTTCGATTGGGGAGCAAGAACAGCAGTTGTAATGTCAGCGCTTTGGCCAGAGCGCGTAAAAGGTTTGGTTTCTGTAAGTGGTTATTTGGTGGTGAATTTAGAAGCAAACTTAAAACCGCTTCCTCCAACAGCCGAATTAGGATGGTGGTACCAATATTATTTCGCAACCGAAAGAGGAAAACAAGGTTACACACAAAACACTTATGATTTTAATAAACTGATCTGGAAAATCGCTTCTCCGTTATGGAACTTCGACAAAGCTACTTACGATCAAACAGCGCAATCTTTTGATAATCCAGATCACGTAGCGATTGTGATTCACAATTACAGATGGAGACAGTCCCTTGAAGCAGGAGAAGCAAAATACGATAATCTAGAAAAACGTTTGGTTGCAAAACCAGAAATTAAAGTTCCGACTATTACAATAGGGAGTGATTTTGATGGCGCTTTTGCGGATGGAAAAGCGTACGCAAGCAAATTCACGGGAAAATACGAACACAGAATTTTAAAAGGAATCGGACATAACGTTCCGCAAGAAGATCCAAAAGCATTTGCACAAGCGATAATTGATGTATCTAAATAAATTCCATTTTTTTTGAAATTCCAAATTCCAAATCAAATAACAATATCAAAAATCAATAACAATAAACATTTCACAAATAACATTTTACATATAACATTTTACATATAACATTTTACACAAGAAAATCATGGAAACAAAAGTTTTATACACAGGAAAAACACACACAACGGGCGGTAGAGAAGGAGCTTCTCAAAGTTCAGATGAACAATTGAATATCAAATTAAGCACACCAGGATCTTCACGTCCGGGAACAAATCCAGAACAGTTATTTGCAGCGGGATGGTCGGCTTGTTTTATGGGAGCACTTGGAATTGCTGCTTCTAAACTGGGAGTTAGACTTCCGGCTGAAACTGCGGTAGACGCTGAGGTCGATTTATGTGTAACAAGTGGTGAATATTCTCTTCAGGCAAGATTAAATATCAGCCTTCCAGGAATTGATATTCAAACTGCAGAAGCTTTGGCAGCTCAAGCGCATCAGACTTGTCCGTATTCTAAAGCAACTAGAGGAAATATAAACGTTGAGATTAATATTCTTTAAAAAGAGTTTTAAATTATGAGTTATGAGTTGACCCGAAAACTCTACTCTTAACAAACCTGACAGGTTTTTAAAACCTGTCAGGTTTAATTAAATAGAAATTATGAAAAGGATAAAAATAATATTGATTTTTTCGCTGTTTCTTCTGATTGGAAATAGCATATTCAGCCAAAACAATTCAAAAGGTTTTGCACTTTTAGAATTATACACTTCAGAAGGCTGCTCGAGCTGTCCACCAGCAGATGAATTGCTGGGAAAAATTCAGAATGCATACAAGGATAAGAATGTTTATGTATTGGCGTATCATGTTGATTATTGGGATAAACAGGGTTGGAAAGATATTTTCAGTAATGCTGATTTTACTAAAAGACAATACGATTACGCTCAGTTTATAGGAAAAGAACCGATTTATACGCCTCAAGTAATCATTAACGGAAAAACAGATTATATAGGTTCTCAGGAAACAAGTCTTAGAAACGGAATAAAATTGGCGCTTTCAAAACCCGCTGCGGTTGATTTGTCTTTAGAAACCAAACAGCAAAATGATAAATTGTCGCTGAATTACAGTATTAATGGTACTTTTAAAAACAGTCATTTGCTTATTGCAGTAGTTCAGAAATCGGCTAAAAGCAATGTAAAGCGAGGAGAAAATGCGCATCGCGTTTTATCACATTACCAAATTGTACAGCGTTTGCAAACTATCGATTTGAAAGTAGCAAAAGGAAACTCGGCAATCACTTTGCCTAAGAATTTTAATACGCAAGATTTTGAAATTATTGGCTTTGTTCAAGATATAAAATCGGGTGCTATTCTTGGGGTGAAACGTGCTTAGGGTCACCTTAGTTGTCATTTCGACGAAGGAGAAATCTCCGTAAGAAGCTCTACAAAGATTGGCGACATTCTGTATGGAGTTACTTGTGGAGATTTCTCCTTCGTCGAAATGACAAACTAAACGTGTAACGTTGGTTTTCTCAAAAAAAAATCTCCTAAATCTGCAAAATCTGCGAGAGTAAAAATCTAATTTAATTTTTCAAAATAAACCTATCTTTGACAGAGTAAGATCAAAAAAACAAACTTCAATTATGGAAAAACAAAAACGTTTTCAGGTTTCGCTCAAAGTCATTTGGGGAAGCTCGATTGCCTTGGCAGTTATGGCTTCGATACCCAAATTATTTGATGCCGATTCTACACCTGGAGATCTTATTATAAATTCTTCGATTACGCTGTTGTTTTCTCTTTTTATATGGTATTACAACATCTACAGTTTACCCAAATTTTCTGCTAATCATGCCAATAAAAGTCTGTTTAACTGGAAACTTTTGCTGAGTGTTATTCTTGGGATTGTCTTGATGGTGATTCTGGTAATTGCGCATCAAGAATTGTTTCAGGTTTCAAAAATGGATGCGCCGATTATGTTCGAACTTCGCGGAGTTTTGATCAATCTGATTGTGTATATGTTCTTGCATCTGCTTTTTCAGAACTATCAAACCCAGCAAATGGGAGTCGAACTAGAACGCACCAAAGCAGTAAATCTAGGCGCTCAATACGAATTATTGAAACAGCAGGTCAATCCGCATTTTTTGTTCAATAGTTTGAATACGCTGAAATCTATGGTTGATATTCAAGACCCGCAGAGTTCTGATTTTATTTTGAAACTATCTGATTTTTATCGTTTTACGCTCGAAAGCCGAAAAATGGATTTGATTCCGCTAAGCGAAGAACTACAAATTTTAGATTCGTATGTTTATCTGCTGAAAGCGCGTTTTGAAGACGGATTTGTTTTAGAAAATGAAATTAATCCAAAACAATATGATTCGGCGATTCCGCCTTTCACGTTGCAATTGTTAATTGAAAACTGCATCAAACACAATGTCGTTTCTTTAGATAAGCCGTTGAAAATAAAACTCTATACAGAAAATGAGTTTTTAGTGGTCGAAAATAAGATTCAGCTCAAAAGAGGCGCTGTGTCTACAGGTGTTGGGTTAGATAATATCAACCAGCGTTTTATGCACCTGATTCATAAAGAAATTGAAATTGACAAAGACGAAACTACCTTTAAAGTAAAAATACCACTTGATTATGACTATCATAATAATTGAAGATGAAGTAAAAACAGCCAAAGCTCTTGGCCAACTTATTCTGAGCATCAGACCTGATGTTCAGATTTTGTCTTATATACAAAGCATTGACGGCGCGGTCGATTATCTTTCAGAAAACGATCAGCCCGATTTGATTTTTATGGATATTCAGCTGGCAGACGGTCAGTGTTTTGAGATTTTTAAAAACGTTGAGGTTTTATCGCCTGTAATTTTCTGTACCGCTTTTGATGATTATGCGATCGATGCTTTTAAATCTAACGGAATTGATTATGTTTTGAAACCTTTTTCAAGAGAAAGCATTTCGCAGGCTTTAAAGAAAGCGGGAGAACTAAAAAATTTCTTTCAGAGAAATAAAAAAGCAATGCCCGATTTTGATTATTTGCTAACGCGAAATGGAGAAAACAAAGGGAAAAGTAGTTTTTTGGTTTTCAAAAACAATAAATACCAAACGGTTTTAACGGAGAATATTGCGTTTTTTTACATCAAAAACGAAATGCCGACAATTATGACCTTAGATAAAAACGAATACCCGTTAACACAGTCGTTAGATGAAATTCATAAGCTTTTATCGCCAATTCAGTTTTTTAGAATCAATAGACAATATTTGGTTAATTTTTCGGCGATTCGCGAAGCAGAACATTATTTTTCTCGTAAAATAATTGTGAAATTAAGTGTGCCAACAGAAGAAAAATTATTGGTTGGAAAAGAAAAAGCAACGGCATTTTTAAGCTGGTTGGAAAATCGATAAAACCAATTAATTCATCATTTTTTCAGATAAACTAATTGGTTTGATTTTACAATCCAGGAAACATAAAGCAGCTTATAAAGAACAAAGCTGAAAGTATAAAACAGAGAATTAAGATGATCTTTTTCATGATAATTAATTAAAGAAAGATTAAATAGAAAATAATAAAATGCCTAATGTTTAATTATTAGGCATTTTTATTTTAATGTAATTTGTATTAATTGATTTCTGAAGGAACGTAAGTTGCTGTATATAGTTTTCTATACATTGCATAAGTTACGCTTACCATTATAAAGGCTACAATGGCATCAGTCGCAGCACCAAAACCTAAAACGGCTATTTTTGAAAAGAAAGCAAAAATGATGTCGAAAAATACGCCTGCGAAAACCCATTCTTTCAATCGCAATAATTTGTTCGGAATTAAAAGTGTAATTACTCCGGCTACTTTAAAAACGCCAAGGATATAAATAAAATGTGCTGGATAACCCAATTGCTGTGTAATTCCCCAAACTAATGGATTATTTGTTAGTTCGAAGAAACCGCTTGCGCCAAACCATAAAGAAGTTAATACTGCACCTGTCCAATAGATAATTTTTGTTGTTTTTGAGTTCATGATTTTGATATTTAAAGTTATTTAACGGTACAAATGTGCGTTGAAAGCCTTAAAATCGAAATCGAAAATATGTTGAAGCGGACAAACTTCGGGGTGAAATGGACGGGATGTTGGGTGGTGTTTTTTAACCGCAAAGAGCGCAAGGATCTTTTTTATATAAATGCTAGAGATTTTAAGTTCGCAAAGCTTTGTGTGAAAATATTATGATTTTTAATCTCGCAAAGTAGCAGAGTCGCAAAGTTTTCTTTATTTCTCGCAGATTTGGCAGATTGAGCAGATTATATTTTTAAATATGAAAAAAATCTGTTAAATCTGCTAAATCTGCGAGAGACAAATTCCTTTAATCACAATAATCTGTGGCTCAAAAATAAAATCCTTTGCGACTCTGCGACTTTGCGAGATTATAAAAGACAATGCTTTGCGAACTTAAAAACACAATCTAAAGCAAAAAACTTAACTCCCGATTGCTATCGGGATTACGGTAAAAAACTACAGCAGGGCAGACATTTCAGCAATCAAAGCCTGCATTAACTCGCTTGCTTTATGGTATTTTAAGTTGCTTGTATTCTGTCCCGACCAAAAACTAACCATATCAGTTCTTCCTTGCGCGAGTGCGGCTACTTTTAAAGGTGCAATTAATTTGGTCTGAAGCGGAAAAGGCAATACTTCAGTTTCAAAAGGAACAGCATCAGAAATGGTATTACTTATCATTCTACCCATTCTTCCTGTTAGTGATTTCGAAACTGTTGTTGGAGTGTTTGGGGTTAAAAAAAGCATTTCTTTGTGAATGGGAGCTGCGCCAGATTCATCGGTAACCATAAAAGCAGTTCCCAATTGCACAGCATCGGCACCTAAAGCCATAGCAGCTTTTATGCCTTTTGCATCAATAATTCCGCCTGCAGCAATAATTGGCGTTTTGGTTTTAGCTTTTAATTGTTGTACAAGGGTAAATAATCCTGTAAAAGAATCTTGTGCAGGTTTTAGGAAAGATGGTCTATGGCCGCCAGCTTCAAATCCTGCGGCAATAATAGCATCGACTTCGGCATCTTCTAGTGCAAGCGCTTCTTCTAAAGTGGTTGCAGCTCCGATAGTTTTTATTCCCAACTTTCGGCTTTCTAGAAGTATTTCTTTCGACGGAATTCCGAAAATGAAACTAAAAACGGCTGGTTTGAGTTCGAATAAAACTTCAACTTGTTTTTCAAATTTAGAAGGAATATCAGAAGATAAATCGGGAAGCGGAATCCCTAATTCATCAAAATAAGGTTTAAAAAGCAGTTTTATCTTTTCTAGTTTTTCTGAAGGATAATTTAAAAGGCTTTTATCGACATCATTAACCCATAAATTGATATTATAAGGTTTAGAAGTAGCGAGTTTGATTTCTTTTCCAGCTTCACGAATTTCTTCTGGCGTGAGCGTATAAGCACCGTAACTGCCCAATCCTCCCGCATTGCTTACAGAAGCCAAAAGAGCGGCAGTTGAAAAACCACCGCCCATTGGACCTTGTAAAATTGGATACTCAATGCCTAGTAACTGTGTTATTTTGGTTGAATTCCACATTGTATTTTAATTTACTTTAGTTGCTAATTTATTACTGATAACCCATTTGCCATCAACAACGATAAGGCTTAAGAAGTCATAATAATTATACTCGAATATCGGAACCTGAACTTTCGCGACAGCGGTATTATTGATAATTTCTAAAGATAGGATTTTCATTTTGAATTCTTCTCCCAATTCCTGTGGACTTTTACGGTTTTTTACACCTTCCAAATATTGATTTACGGTTTTAAAATGGGTTTCTCCATTAAGATCAAAACCAATAATCGCTTCTTGATGAAATACACTTTGAAGTAGAGGAACATCACCATTATAAATTCCGTTAAAATAATTCATAAGTACAGCCGTAATTAAAGCTGCATTTGTGCTAAAATTTTCCATGATTTTAACTTTTGAAGTTATCAAATGCTATGGCCAGCAACGTGACCGCCATCTAAATTAATGATTTCTCCCGTTACAAAATTGCTTTCAGCCAAATAAAGAGCCAGTTGCGCCACATCATCGGTTTCTCCAATGCGGTTTAATAAATGCAGCCCAGCCAAACTATCAGCATTGTCTACGCCAGTTTTAGCCTGAAGCGGACTTCTAATTATTCCTGGGGCAATGGCATTTACGCGAATATTGTTTTTTCCGAATTCAGCAGCCAGCTGTCTGGTAAAAGCATGAATGCCGCCTTTGCTTGAAATTGGTGCTGTAGCAGGAAATCCATCAATAGCATGGTCAACCAAAACGGTTCCGATATTAATAATAGATCCTTCTCCTTGTTGCAGCATTTGTCTAACAGCTGCCTGACTTGTAAAATAAGTTCCTTTTAAATTAATGTTTAAAAAACGATCCAAGTCCTTTTCTTCTACATCTAAGAAAGATTGTGGCTGAAAAATTCCCGCATTATTGATTAAAACGTCAACGCTTCCAAAGCGTTCTAAGGCCGTTTCGACTAATTTTTTCCCGGTAGCAATAAGGCTTACATCGCCATGCACCATCGCTAATCGGTTCGTATGACCTAATTCTTGATATGTGTTTTCAAGGTTTTGTAAATTTGCGGAGTTGATCACCACATTATACCCTTTTTCTAAAAATAATTGTGCTGTTGTTTTACCAATGCCTGTAGAAGCACCGGTTATGATAATTGTTTTCATTTTTTCTAATTTTAAAGAGATTATTTCTTTTGTGCCGTAATGCCTTTTTCTCGCAATACTGAAACTTGTTCGCCTGCAAATCCCCAATCATCCAATTCTATTTCCTGAATTACGATGTGTGTAAGGCTAGGGTCTTTGTCCAAAACATCTGTTATTAATTGTGTAATTCCAGATATTAGCTTTTGCTTTTGTTCTCTTGTAACGCCTTCACGAGTTACTTCAATTTTTACATATGGCATGATTTCTAGATATTAAGCAAGTTTTGCTGTTAGGTTAAAATCCAATTCAAAATCGTTGTAGATTAAAGTGTCGCCAAGATTAGTGAAGAAGTTTCCAGAACGGAATTTCATGTCATATTTGGTACGGTCAATGATGATTTTGCCCGTAGCTTTCAAGTCGCTATCGTTTCTTTTTACTTCAAGATTAAAACCAATTGGATGTGTAATGGCTTTAATCGTAAGATTGCCTTCAATAAAATAATTTGAAGAAGATTGTTTAGAAACAGCTGTAATGTCTAAAGCTGCTGTTTGGAATTTGTCTGTAGAAAAGAAATCATCTGAAGCCAAATGTCCGGCAAATTGCTGATTTGTTGCAGGATCTGTGACGTCAAGAATTACGATAGAAGTGGTGTCAATTACAACATTTCCTCCAGTCAGTTCGTCATTAGAAAAAGTAAAAGTGCCTTCTTGAATATTAATTGTTCCATTGTGCTGTCCAGTAACTTTTTTTCCTATCCAGTTTACTTGACTTTCAGTATTCGAAATTTTAAAATTTTTAGTTTCCATTATTCTGTATTTTAAATTGTTATTAATTTATAATACAAAGTAATGGCGGTATTCAAAATTGATTACGTGATGTAGATCACATTCGTTAGTGTGGTTTAGAAGCGTTGTACAATCGGCTTAAAGTTTCTCTTGAAACACCAAGATAAGCAGCAATTAAATGTTTGGGAACAGCATTGTATAGGGCAGGATAGAGAGCCAGCAGTTCTTCGTATCTCGTTTTCGTATCATTATTCATAAAAGAAAGCAATCTTTTCTGAGAAGCCACATAACCGCGATTGGTTCTCCATCTAAAAAAATGCTCCACTTCGTGTATTTCTCTGCAGAGTTTTTCTCGGTCGTCATTTGAAAGAGAGAGAATTTCAACATCCGAAATGCAATCAACATTAATTGTTGCTTTGGTTTTGTTGTAAAGCGCCGCATAATCTGACGCCCACCAAGTAGGCATGGCAAACTGCAGAATATACATTTTTACTTCATCATTAACATAAAAAGATTTTAAACAGCCCGAAATAACAAAATATTCTTTGTCAACATTCTGCCCTTCGCTAATAACAGTTTGCCCTTTCTTATAAGTTTCTGTTTTAAAATGCGAAAAGAAATACTCGAATTGTTCGTCGGTCAATGAAACAATTTTAGAAACATGTTCTTTTAAGAGAGATTTGGCGTCCATTCGCTAAGTTTTAATAATAAGTAAAAGTAATAAATATAAAAACTGACAGACTTGATTTTTCTTGTTTTTAAAGTAAGAAACCAAAAAATAAAGCCTGTTTTTTCGGGGATGAAATTTTACGGTTGGGTCGTAAAAAATGATTATTCGGTGATATAAAAAAGGTGTAAAGCGTTTATTTGGGCAATTTTGCAGAAAGCTTAATTACATAATTTATGATTTCACCTCTTACTATAATCGCCGCGACAAATTTTTCTGATATTGCAAATAACGCCGTTGCGTATGCTGCTGGTTTAGCCAAAGCTACTGGCGCAAAATTGGTTTTATTTAATTCATTTTCTCTGAGTGTGCATAGTGCCAACTCGCATATAACTGCAGATGCAATGCAGAAGCAGATTGACCGAGCAATTTCTAAGCTTGAAAATGTAGCGAAAGAAATAGCCGATTCATTTCAAATAGAAACAGCAGCAATTTGTACTTATTCTTTTTTAGAAGATGAGCTTCCGAGAATCATTAAGGAAACCAACGCTGATGCTGTCGTAATGGGAATGGCTGAGCGTTCTTTTGAGCAGGAATTATTAGGAAATTCAACGACAACAGCGATTAAAAACTTACAGATTCCGGTTTTGGCTGTTCCTCAGGCTGCCCGTTTTGTGAACATAAAAAAGGTATTATATGCTTGTGACAGCTTAAGTTTTTCGGCTATTAAGAAATTCAGCTGGATCAAAAATACTTTAGGAGGTTTTGGAGCAGAAATTGAGTTTTTTACTGTCGATGATAAATTGGATGATTTGAAAGAAGAGCAGCAGAGAATTTTGATGAATTCAAATATTGAAAAAGAATTTGAAGATGTAAAATATTTGTATAAAACGGTAAGATCGAATGCTGTTATTAACGAAATCAGGAAAGAAATTAAAAATTATGAGGCCGATCTGCTGATTATGGTGCCTCAAAAATACGGTTTTTGGGATTCTTTGGTTCACAGAAGCAAAACTAGAATTCTGGCAGCGGGTCTAGATATCCCATTATTGTCATTTCCGAATTATTAATGATTGATTTGATTTAAAATTAATGATATAAAAATTATAAAGTTTTTTTGAGGAAATAGTATCAAAATAAAATTTAACAGATATTTTTTGATTTTAGAGATTCTATAATTTTTGGAGCTAATTGTCGAATTTCAAAATTATATTTTAACATTTCGACCAGTTTTGTTAATTATTCTTAATAACCTGATGGTTTAAGATATTTTTAAATTAATTTTGTGGCACTCTAAAAACGTAATGCAAAGGTTTTTTTATCAGTACAGCAACAGCTAAAATTGGGAATTATCTGCAAACTGAAACCGCATAGTATGATTTTAAAAATAAGGTAAATTAAAGGTTCTATACAGAGTAATACCGAGAGAACACTTTGTATAGGTTTTTAATTTATTTTAATTGGATTTTGTATAATGTTCATAGTTTGTTAAGTTTTTTAAACACTATTTCTCAGTAAAAGTTATTGCCAACAGATTTAATCGGTTTTTAAGGAATGCTATATTGGTTTCCTGTGGTACCTCAAAGATTCTATTCCTATCATGAGCAGTCCAAAAAAAGAAAAAAAGTGTTAAGCGTTGGGTTCTAAGAGTACAAAGCTTAAAAAAAAATAAAAAACAATGAGCGCAGTAATTACAGCTATAGGTGGTTACGTACCATCATCAATTTTAACCAACAAAAAAATTTCAGAAACAGTTGATACATCGGAAGAATGGATCATCAAAAGAACTGGAATTAGAGAACGCAGAATCGCAGATGACGATACGGCAACATCTGATCTTGCCGCAGCTGCGATTGAAAACCTTATCGAAAATTATAATGTAGACCGTGAAGAAATAGAAGCTTTGTTAGTAGCAACAGCTACTCCGGATCACATTTTGGCACCAACAGCAAGTATTGTTTGCGATAAAAGCGGACTTACAAATGCTTTTGGAATTGACATGAATGCAGCCTGCAGCGGGTTTTTGTATGCGCTGGAAATGGGGGCAAACATGATTGAAAGCGGGCGTTATAAAAAATTAATCATCGTTGGAGCAGATAAAATGAGCTCAATCGTAGATTACGAAGACCGTAATACGTGTATTCTTTTCGGAGATGGAGCAGGAGCCATTTTATTAGAAAAAAGTGAATCTGATGCTGGTCTAATGAAAACAATCCTGAAAACGGACGGAAGTGGAGTTTCTTCTTTGGCTGTGCCAGCTGGAGGTTCTAGAAATCCAACGTCTATGCAGAGTCTTTTACATAGAACACACTATTTAAAACAAGATGGTGCTTTTGTATTTAAAAGAGCCGTTGCGGCCATGAGCCAGGTTTCGCAAGATGCTTTGGCAAAAAATGAATTAGAAGCAGACCAAATTGACTGGGTGGTTCCACATCAGGCTAATTTGAGAATTATTACTGCTGTTGGCGAAAGTTTAGGAATTGATTTCGAAAAAGTAAAAGTAAATATTGACCGTTACGGAAATACAACCTCTGCAACAGTTCCGTTGTGTTTATGGGATTTTAAAGATGATTTTAAAGAAGGACAGAATGTATTGATAACTACATTTGGAGCAGGATTTTCATGGGGAGCAACTTGCTTAAAATGGGGAGTTATGCGCGAGAGAAAATCAGCTGAAACTATTACAGCAACCACTAAGGCAGAAGCTGTTCTGGTAGAACACTAATGAGATAGGATTGGATTTTTTGAATGAATTAATGAGTAGAAAGAACCAAAATAAAAAATCAGGCAAGAATTTTTTCTATAAATATTACAGAGTTATAGTAATTCCAGCCGTTTTTTTGGTTTATCTTTCTTCTTATTATTGGCTCAATCCGTACCGAGATTTCGAACAACAAAGCCTGCTCGATTTAGATCAGACCTTTGATATCTTTATTATTTTAGTCTATTGCGCGATTTTGACAGAGCTCACACTTTTTGTGGGGCGAAAATTGAATTATTATATAAGATGGGAACAAAATCCGGCATTTAGGGCAATAGCACAGTTTATTTGTTTAATTGCCGGAAATAGTCTCTTAAATTTTATTTTTTCCAGTGTTTGGGATTATTTCTATCCATGTACAGCCTTAGAAGAAAATGATTTGGTTACCATTTGGCAGTCTAAAATTATGGCTGCAATTATTTCGCTTTTCATAAGTGCCATTCATACTGGAATATTTCTTCTAAACAGGTGGCGTTTAAAAGCTATAGAAACTGCTGAATTAAAAGTTAGAGCTTCTGAACTTCAAGAAGCGGTAACACGTTCAAAATTAGAATCTTTAAAGATGCAGTTAGATCCGCATTTTGTGTTCAATAATTTCAGCACTTTGACAGAATTGATTTATGAAGATCAGAAAGAAGCCGCTTCGTTCTTAGAAAATATAACGAGAGTATATCGTTATATGATTTCAAACTCAAATAAAGACACGATTACTGTAAAAGAGGAGATTGAATTTCTGAATGCCTATTTTTATTTGTTGAAGAAAAGATTGGGAGAAAAAATCGACTTAAAAATTGAAGTTGATTCGTCTTCTTTAGCTCTTCATTTGCCGCCTTTAACCTTGCAGTTATTGGTAGAAAATGCCGTAAAACACAATATGGCAACTTTAGCGAATCCGCTTACGATTTCTGTTTTTTCTGATTCTGGCGATATTGTTGTTCGAAATAATTTGCAAAGAACCGCTGGAAAAACGTTGGTTTCGACAGGAATTGGAAATAAAAACATTCAATTCCGTTATAAAATTTTATCTCAGAGAATGCCCATTTTCACTGAATCAAACGGTTATTATGACGTACGTCTGCCATTAATATAAGAGTTATGAAGATTTTAATTGTAGAAGATGAAAGCATTAACGCTAGCCGTTTAAAAAGGCTGTTGGAAGAGCTCGAACCCAACTGCGAAATTCTTGGCATTATTGATACAGTTGTAGATACTGTTGCATGGCTAAAATTGAATCCGCCTCCAGATCTCATTACAATGGACATCCGCTTAGCTGACGGACTAAGCTTTGCTATTTTTGACGAAATCGAAATCACTTGCCCTGTTATTTTTACGACAGCGTATAACGAATATGCGATTCGCGCTTTTAAGGTTAACAGCATCGATTATTTGATGAAACCTATAGAAAAAAACGAATTGGAGTTTGCCTTAAACAAATTTAAATCTTTAAATAAAAACGAAGCCAACGTTGCCAATATAGCTGGAATTCTAAAAGAACTGATTGAGAAACCTGTATTCAGAATGCGTTTTTTAGTAACCTATCGCGACGGCTACAAAAGCGTAGATGTCGCCGATATTGATTTTATATATTCTGAATTTAAAACCAGTAATTTATTCCTAAAATCGGGTGTAATTATTTCTATTCCGCAAACTATGGAAGAACTGGAACAAGAATTAGATCCAAATATTTTCTTCCGTGCCAACCGCCAGTTTTTCATTCGTGCAGAAAGCATTAAATCTATTGCCAACTACTTCAACGCAAAACTAAAAATCCAATTAAAACTTGATCCAGAACGCGAGGTAATCATAAGTCGCGAAAAAACGCCTTTCTTTAAACAGTGGATGGATCGCTGATTTTGAGATGCCATCCCAAGTCTTCGGGTTTAAAATATGTCACATCGATAGCGCGGATTTGCAATCCGTGCCCGCAACAGTGAGACATAATATAAATTATCAAATACAAGCTTAACACTAAATATGTTTTTTTGTATTTACAGAAAATTGACAATCTTTACGGGCACGGATTGCAAATCCGCGCTATCGGGATTCTAGGCAACTTTTTTTATAGTGTGTTCGTAGTAAGTGTTTAAAATTTAGCGATATCTCTTTTCGTATTAATTTCATCAGTAAGTGAACGAATTTCTGAAGTACTTTTTTCGCCCAATACATTTGCCAATTCCCAATAATCAATTTTTCCAATTAAGTGATAACAAATAAGCGTTTCCCTTACTTTTTGAAAATCATCTGAATTAATTAATTCAAAATCATATCTTTTTGATGTGCCGGATTCAAAATAGATAATTACAAAGTTATTCGTTCCATTTGAAAGCGCTGGTCCCAAATTTCCGCTTGAAATATGAGCCAATCTACCAACATAATCATCATTGGAGATTTGAATTTTTCGTATTCTTTCAATTGGATAAATCTCGTTGCCCACAGTTATTGATTCCTTTTCAAATGATAAGTAACCTTCAAATTTTCCGCGAAGTGGTTCAGTTTTATTTAAGTTATAGAATTTTAAAATTGCACCAAACATAAATGTGCCAACGGTAAACCAAATAAAAATTTCATCAATAAAGTTATGCTCTAGGTTAAGAACTTCTTGTTTAAAAAGCATAACTCCACAACAAAAAAATAGTATTGAATATGTAATAATTTCTGGGCTCCAATGAAATTTATTAGACTTTGTGTAGATTGAAAATTTTGGCATGCTTTTTTGTGTTAGAAACTAAATTGAGTTCGTTGCGTAATGTTTCTTATAGCAGGGGTTTTATTTAAATCCGAATAAATTCGTTTCATTAAAATCTATTATTCCTTTTCCACGTAGTATTTCTGTATACGCATCAATTCTCGTTGCTATTAATCGATCTCTATTAGATATTGACCACTCATTCATAATTCCAACTAATTTTGGTTCGCTAGTCAAGTCAAAATTATCAATATACCATAAGCCACATCCGCTAATTCCAAACAAATCAGGTCCATAGCATATTGATTTAGATTTTAGATTTGGTGTGTTTTGTCGATCGTATTCTACAATAATATTTAAAAAATCATTTCTGTTTAATTTCTTAAACTCGTTTGAATTCACACTTTTCGTGAATCCAATAAATGGGATGGAATGAAAACAATCTTGCAAGTATAATTTTTTTGACCAAGTACTAGGATATCCAAAAACTATGTAACTCATAAAATCAATTGAAGAATGATTAATCTCTAAATTTGAACTTTCGAGAAAGGAATAATCTTTGCTCAAATCTTTTACAGATTGGTTGTCTAAAATTAAAATTGCTACATCTAACTCATCACACTTTCTTTCTTTTTTTGGATGATTTTTAATAATATTTCCTCCTGGTTTTATTAATGTTTTGCCTTCTTCAATTGGTATAAATAATTCTTCAAAATCATCAAAAACATGAGCAGCGGAGAATAAAAAAAAATTATCTCCAATTTTTACAAAAACTCCTGTTCCATGTTGTTTATAAGAATTTAGATTTTTTAAAAGAGTGCATGTAAAATTTCTAATAAATGGGAGACTACTTATATATTTTTCGGCAATTTCTTTAATTCTTTCCATTATGAATTCAGAAGTAAGTTTTAATTATAGATGATATATAGTTATTTGTTAGTAAATTTAAATAGGTTTTTTCACAAATCAAAAGTCCATTTATCCCCCCAATAAAAAAGCCATCCCATTAAGGACAGCTTTTTCAAAATAGTTGTGTGTTTCGGGATCAAACCCAGTTTAGCTTTTCAATTAATTAATTTTAACCAAATGAGCTTCAATAGCAGCCCTTTGTGGTTCGTATTGAGCTGGAAGTTTTAAGTTTTGACCTAATTCTTCTAAGCTTTCGTCTACAGTAAATCCAGGATTATCAGTTGCAATTTCGAATAAAACTCCGCCCGGTTCTCTGAAATATAGAGAATGGAAATATTGTCTATCAATTTGGGGAGTGATCTGTAATCCGTAATCTTCGATTTTCTCTCTGAATTTCATCAAAATTTCATCATTTGGAACACGGAATGCTACGTGATGAATAGTTCCGTTTGCATTTAATCCACGTTTTTCCTCTGGTAATTCCACCAAGTCAACAATGGCAGCATTTTCTACAGCATCTGTTGCATAACGGTAGCGGTTTACTTCTTGATCGATTAATTTATAACCAAAAATGTCAGTTAAGATGGCAGCAGTTGCTTTGATGCTGTTTAAAGTCAAAGTAATGTTATGAAAACCTTTTGTTGCCACATCTGCTTTTACTTCATCTGTTTCCCAAGCTTTTCGGTTATCTTCTGTTTTAGATTCGATTAACTCTAATTTTAGTCCGTCTGGATCTAAAAAAGTCAAATATTTTTCTCCAAACTTTTCAGCTGGTTTATTGTAAATTACATTGTATTTCTCAAAACGTTTCTGCCAGAAATCCAAACTTCCTTTTGGAACAGAGTAACCAATTTCTGTTGCCATTCCAGAACCTTTTCTTCCTTGTTGGATTCCTTCTCCCCAAGGGAAAAAAGTTAGAATTGTTCCAGCGCTTCCTACTTCGTCGCCAAAGTAAAAATGGTATGTTCCAGGATCGTCAAAGTTTACTGTTTTTTTGATGAATCTTAGTCCTAAAACTTTTGAATAAAAGTCAAAATTAAGTTTAGCGTCACCTGCGATTGCAGTAATATGGTGTAAGCCTAATATTTTATTTTCCATGGTATTTGTTATATTAAATTGTTATTGATTTTTCTTTTACAAATTTACGTTCGTTATGCTTCTGGATCGATTAACCTAGATTAAGAAATGAAATACGGCACGTTTTTGATGTTTTTTAAAGAATAACCAAACCCTGTTCCATTTGAGTAAGTGCTTTATTATTAGGGTTTTTAAGAAAGAGCCAATTTGATATTACACGATATATCGTGATTTTGATAATGGAAAATGTATATTTAGAGAATCAATAAAAAGAAAAATCTTTAAGATTGAAATTTTTTCACGCTTTCGATAACTATCGGGATTAAAAGATTTAAGTAAAGGTTTATATTTTTTTTAAACACATAGAAACATAGCTTTTTAGATGTATAAAAGGCGTTTCACTTATTTAAATGCACATAGTTTTTCGCGCTTACTTTTGATTTTTTTCACGCTCCCAATAGCTATCAGGTTTAAAAGGTTTAAGCAGATTAAATTACTTAAAGTAAAACTTTGCGGCTCTGTGTCTTTGCGAGATTCTTTTTTAGTATTTGAAAAAAACTTTGTGTCTTAGCGCCTTCGTGGAAAAAAAAATCAATTTAATTCTTTATCCCGATAGCTATCGGGAGTGGCCCTTTTTAAATTACAATTTTATAAATATTGATTTTCGAAGCTTTGGTTCGATATTTTTAGTTTTGTGGCCTTTTCCAGTAGTATCTTCCACCAATAAAATTGAACCCGTCGGGAATGTTCTTTTTTCTCCCAGCGAAGTTTCGATTTCTACGCCTCCTTCCAGTAACACAATATACTGGCGGTCTGGCGCATTATGAAAATCGTAATCGTAAGACGGACTTACTTCTCTAAAAACAATAGATTTGACAGGCTCATCATCAGATAAAAATCCAATATCTCCATTGTTTTTCAACGGAACTTGAAACTCTTCAAAATGGCTTTCTCCGTTAGCATCGCTGTAAACACGAGTTATAGTAATCATTACTTTTTATTGAAAATCAATGCATTTGCACAATTTACTTCGTCCTGACTGATGGTGTGTCCCATATTTGGATAGATTTTTTTAGTAATGTCAGCACCCATTTTTTCCATAAGCGCTTCTGTATCATTCACTCTTTCTACAGGAACGTGGAAATCAGGATCGCTTGTTCCTATAAAAACAGGAGTATTTTCAAAATTTCCTGAATAATGATTTTCATACACCTTATCGCCAATTAGCCCACCTGTAAAAGCTACGATTCCGCCATATTTTGCGGCATTTCGGGTTGTAAATTCCAAAGCAAGACAAGCTCCTTGAGAAAAGCCCAAGAAATAAATATTCTCTTTTTCGATTCCGTTTTGCTGAATTGCAACAACAACCTGGTGGATAGCTTCTAATGATTTTGAAAATGAAGGTTCATTTTCGTTTAGGGGTGCCAAAAAAGAATACGGATACCAAGTTCTGTTTTCTGCCTGAGGCGCAACCAATGCAAAATCTTCTACTTTAAGATGTTTGGCGATAGAAAGAATATCATGCGCGCTTGCACCACGACCGTGAATCATGATGAGGGCTTTTTTGGCTTCATTTAAAGGAACACCATCTGTTAATATATCTATATTCATAGTTTTTTAATCTTTAATTTTTAGCCTAGAGATCAGAGTCTTTCATCTCCAATCTTTCGTCTTTAATCTTTCGTCTTTAATCTTTCGTCTTTTCAACGTTACTGCTTCCAAATATCTTCGTACTCATCTGGATGTCTTTTGAATTGCGCGTGAACATAAGGGCAAAGCGGTAAAACTTTTAAATTATTGGCACGAACGTATGCTACCATTTCTTCTAAAAGTTTCTTTGCATAACCTTTTCCTTCTGCTTCTGGTTCAACTCCAGTATGATAAACCGTCAACAAATCTGATTTAATGCTTACTGTCATTTCGCCTAGTTTTTTATCGTCGACATAGAGATTAAAAGCGCCGTGTTTTTTTTCGTCTAATTCTAATTTTATTGTTTCCATATTATTGGGTTCTATTTTGTTTTATTCCTATATCAGCAATTTCTTTTTTAGGAAAAGAGATAAAAACCATTCTTTAAAGATACTATATTATTGGCAAACTGCAATTCAAAAATGCGTGTTTACTGGCTGTCTCGGTGGTATAAATAGCAAATAATCATAGCAGTTCCAGGCAGAATTAAAGTGCCTAATCCGAAAAACTTTCCTGCAACGGCACCAAGAAAACATCCGATAAGAAATCCAATTATTGTAACTAATTGTTTTTTAAAACTTAAAAGTACTTCGGCATCTTTAAATCCGTTTTTTAATAGATTTCCGAGGTCAAGCGAAGCCTGAGTGACATTTCCTGTCATCATAGTTGTCGGGCCGTGCGTTTCTTTAGCGTAAAGTTTTCCAAAAGCATTCTGAAGCCCCATGGCAAATACAGTTGTCATGGCGATGGTATACATCGTCCATTCTTCGAAATTTTGCAGATAACCAAAGGCGTAGGATGCAATGCCGCTTAAAACCAGTATTATCCCTTCCCAAAATAAAATAGTGTAGCGATTTCTGGCTTTTAAAGCAATTCTTCCCCCTGTAATTACTGCGATAATAAAAATGGGAAAAGTTAGCAGTTTTATCCAAGCATGCAAGTCTGAACCTTTGATAATCTGGTAGGCAAATACGATAAAGTTTCCTGTAACATGCGCCGAAAATATCGAATCGGCTGCGACAAAGGTTACGGTATCGCAATACCCTGCTATTATGGTTAGAAGCAGGGTTACGTACCAAATATTGTTTTGTTTTATTTCCATAATTTCTTTTTAGTTTAAATGAGCGCGAAGCATCCACGCCATTTTTTCGTGATTTTCTACAAGACCTGTAATAAAATCGCTTGTCCCTGCATCTTGGAGATCATTCGCAATAAGATTGATGTTTTCTCGCAGATATATAATGATGCTTTCATGATCGAGAAGCAATTCTTTAATAAAACCATTACTGTCATTTTTCTCTTGTAATTCTTCGCTAAGATGTGTTAACGCTAAGAAATCTTTTAAAGTAGCTGGAGTATAATGGCCTAAAGAACGAATTCTTTCTGCAACAGTATCCACAATTTCATCGATCGCATCATATTGCTGTTCGAAGAAAATGTGCTTGTTGTAAAAATCAGGACCTTCAACGTTCCAATGTGCTCTTTTTGTTTTGGTGTAAAGTATAAATTCGTCTGCAAGAACTTTAGTTAAAATCTCTACGATTTTTGAAATGTTTTCTTGTTTGATTCCGATGTTTGCTTTCATTTTGAATTGGGTTTTAATAAGTTATTAATTATGAGTTATGAGTTTTGAGTTGTGGAGGAATCTAAATCAATAAACACATAGAAACATAGTTTTTCTCTTTGTTTTGAAAAGGAGAGGAAAGAAACTAGTTTCTAACACATAGATTTATTAACGCTTTGTGAGAACTTTGTCAAAGTTTTAAACTTTGACAAAGTTTGTAATGGAAAATATCTGCCCAATCTGTTTAATCTGCGAGAGAATAAAATATGCTATGTGTATTAATGCAAAGTGAAACGTCTTTTATTTGCTCCCAAAAAAATCTATGTTTCTATGTGTTAAAAAATATTTGCGTTTAAATTAATTGTTTAATAATGTTACTAAATAGTAATCTAGTGAATACGTTCCTGCGCCAAGGGCAAGAAGCAGTAATAAAGATAAAGTGTACATAAAAGGCACATCGCGCACTTCTAGCGAATCGTTTCGGTGAACCACAAAATAGCCAATTGCTGTGACACCAATTGTAGGTAAGACCGCGAGCCTTGTTCCAAACCCCAAAATGATGAAAAACGGGATGACAGTATCTGAAAATGTTGCTACCAAACCGTTTAGTTTTTCTGGCAGATGCAGCGGATTTGGAACATGTTCTTTTTGTCCGTTTTCGACTCTAAATTTTTTCATTCCGTGTACTCTGAATAATTCAATGGCAAGCAGAACTCTAAAAGCTAAAAGAGTTGCATTGTTGAATGATGTCCCTAAATCGGAATACAGGATTTGTTTTATAATATCAATCATTTTTTGAGATTTAAAAAGCAAAACAAGAACAGCCCAAAGCTCCCCAGAATGCATTATAATTATTAACAGGAACATTGCTCAATCGGGCAGCGTTGTGATTGTGTAAATGAACGTCGCAACTTCCGCTGCAGCTATGAATCTGCGAAGTCAGTTTTGGTTTTGCATCGGCTTTTGCATTTTTTTCAATTGCACTTTGCAAACCGCTCCTTACAGGGTATCCGTTATAAATATTTGTTGGTGACCAATCTGGAAGAATCGGAATGTGAGGAGGGGAGAAAGAAGAAAAATCTCCGTTTGCATACACAATTTTTCCGTCTACAATGGTTAAGTCAGCTTCGATTTTTTTAATGTCTTCGTCGTCAATTGCAAAATAATCTCGGTCTAAAACCACTAAATCGGCAAACATTCCAACTTTAATATCTCCTTTTTTTGTTTGTTCTTGCGAGAACCAAGCGCTTCCTCTGGTGTACAATTCCAAAGCCGTTTGTCTGTTCAATCTGGTTTCATTGTACAATTGCAAGCCTCCAACAGTTTTTCCAACCGTCATCCAATACATGGAAACCCACGGATTGTAACTGCTTACTCTTGTGGCGTCCGAACCTGCGCCAACAGGAACTTCCATTTCAATCATTTTTTTGATTGGAGGTGTGTTTTCTGCAGCTTTAGCTCCGTAACGATCTGTGTAATATTCTCCTTGATAAGCCATTCTGCTTTGAACAGCAATTCCGCCTCCTAAAGCTTTTACACGTTCGATGTTTCTTTCATCAATAGTTTCTGCGTGGTCAAAAATCCACGGAAGTCCGTTGAAAGGAATATCTTGGTTGATTTTTTCAAATACATTCAAGAATCTGGTAATGCTTTCGTTATAAGTCGCATGCAGTCTAAACGGCCAACGGTTTTCTACCAGAAGACGAACCACTTTTTCTAATTCGGCTTCCATGTTTTCTGGAAGATCGGGTCTTGGCTGTAGAAAATCTTCAAAATCAGCAGCAGAGAAAACCAACATTTCACCAGCGCCATTGTGGCGGTACATATCATTTCCTTGATATAATTTTACGGTATCAATCCAATCTGAAAAATCTTCAAATTCATGTTTTGGCTTTTGTGTGAAAAGATTGTAGGCAATTCGCACTGTCAATTGGTTCTTTTCATTCAATTCATTCACCACTTTATAATCGTCTGGAAAATTCTGAAATCCGCCGCCAGCATCGATCACACTGGTGATTCCGAAACGATTTAATTCTTTCATAAAATGACGTGTCGAGTTAAGCTGATGCTCATAAGAAAGAGTAGGGCCTTTAGCCAAAGTCGAATACAAAATCATCGCATTTGGTGTTGCAATAATAAGTCCTGTTGGCTCTCCGTTTGAGTCGCGCTCAATATGTCCGCCTGGAGGCGCAGGCGTATTTTTGTTATATCCAACAGCTCTCAGTGCCGCTCTGTTCATAATCGCTCTATCGTACAAATGCAGAATAAAAACAGGAGTATCTGGCGCAATAGCGTTGATTTCTTCTAAAGTTGGCATTCTGCGTTCAGCAAATTGAAATTCAGACCAACCGCCCACTACACGTACCCATTGCGGATTTGGAGTGCGATCAACTTGCTCTTTTAGCATTCGAAGCGCATCGGCTAGAGACGGAACTCCATCCCAGCGTAATTCTAAATTATAGTTTAATCCGCCACGAATAAGGTGAATGTGCGAATCGTTGATTCCTGGAACAGCTCTCTTATTCTGAAGGTCGATTATTTTGGTTTCTTCAGAAGCAAACTGCATGATATCGCTGTCATTTCCAACGCCAATAAATTTTCCGTTTTTAATCGCGACTGCTGTTATATTTGGAGTTTCTGGATTGAAACTATGAATTTTTCCGTTGAATAAAATTAAATCTGCTTTCATAATTAAATTATTTAGAGTAGAGCCTCGGATAGGTATATAGGTTTAAATGAACTCTTTAGATTAGTGTTTCAACATAGTATGTGCATATTGAATGCCTATTCCATAAGAACCGCCATATTTTTTCATTAAAGAAGTTACAGGACCATAAGTAGCTTCTCGCGCCCAGTCTCTTTGAAGTTCTAATAAATATTGGATAGAAGTTATAGGAATTGCACCAGCTTGTACCATTCTCTGTACGGCACGTTCGTGAGCTTCTTTGCTTACGTCGCCACAGGCATCTGTAATAATGTAAACTTCGTATCCCTCTTCAATAGCAGATAAAGCAGGCCCAACAATACAAACGCTTGTCCATAATCCAGCAAGAACTATTTTCTTTTTATTTTTTGCTACAATAGCTTTATAGGCATTTTCGTCTTCCCAAGTATTCATTGTTGTTCTGTCAATATATCCAGAAGTAGCGATTGGATAAAATTCTTCAACCTCAGGAAAAACAGGACCCGAGAAGCTTTCTTCTGCAACTGTAGTTACCACTGTTGACACATTAAATATTTTTGATGCTCCAGAAACGATTGCCACATTTGTACGCAATTCGTGTACAGGAAGATTGCTTGTTGCAAAAGCCATTTGACCTTCAAAATCGATTAATACTAAGGCGTGATTGTCTGGTGTCAATAAGTTAGATGATGGTTTCATGATGTTTATTTTTTAGATTTTATAATTAGTCAATAGAGTATTTAATTTTCGAGAGAACTAGCGATATATCGTTATTCTTACGATAGGCTGTTATTTTGATATTAATGTGTAGAAAGTTTTTTAATCATTTCAGCAGAAACTGAATCTGCATAAATTCCAAAAGCGCTGGTTAAAACACCTTTTACATTGTAAATGTCAGAGATTATGCCGTATACAATATCTTCATCACCGGGATCAGTATCACCTTCGAAACGAAATAAATATTCGATTCTGAACTCTTCTGGAGACATTCTAAGCGTGTTGGTATTGCATCTGATGCAATCTACATCAAGATTGAAGTTTTCTGTAAAACCTTGTACATTTAGCCATTGTAAAGCTTCGGTAACGGTTTCAAAATAAGGTTGTTGTAATGAACTCATAACTTGGAGAGATTTAAACTGTCTGCAAAGAAGTTTTGCAGACAGTTAGGTTTTAAGAGTTATTTTATGAAAGCTAGAATATCATTATTGATCGTTTCTGCTTCTGTGGTTGGCATACCGTGAGGAAATCCTGGGTAAGAAATCAATTTTCCGTTTTTTAGCAGTTTTGCTGATTTTGGCGCTTGATGATAAGGAACGATCTGGTCATCTTCTCCGTGCAACACAAGAACCGGAATATCTAAACTTTTAAGATCTTCTGTAAAATCAGTTTCAGAGAAAGCTTTAATTCCTTCATAATGAGATAATACAGAGCCCATCATTCCTTGACGCCACCAATTTTGCTTAATTCCTTCTTGAACGGTTTGACCTTCGCGATTCCATCCGTAAAAAGGAATAGGGAAATCATAAAAATATTGTGATCTGGTAAAACCCGTTCCTTTTCTGATTTCATCAAAAACAGACAAAGGCACACCTTCAGGATTCGATTCGCTTTGAACCATAATTGGCGGTACAGCGCTAATGATTACTGCTTTTGAGATACGCCCTTTTCCGTATTTTGCAGCATAACGAATTACTTCACCGCCTCCTGTTGAGTGACCAACGTGAATTGCATCTTTTAAGTCAAGAGCCTCAACTAATTGAGCAATGTCTGATGCGTAAGTTTCCATGTTATTTCCTATAGAAGTCTGGCTTGAACGTCCATGACCGCGGCGATCGTGTGCAATAACTCTGTATCCTTTTTGAAGAAAAAACATCATCTGTGCGTCCCAATCATCGCTTGATAAAGGCCATCCGTGATGAAAAACAATTGGCTGTCCTGTTCCCCAATCTTTGTAATAAATTTCTGTTCCGTCTTTTACTGTAAATGTGCTCATGGTTTTTGATTTTAAGATTAATATTTGTTTATATTTTTAATTTAAATTGATTTATATGTTTAAATTTTAAACTTATAAGTGGTATTATATTTTGTTTTGTTATGATTACACTGCAAATGTATTGCAGATTGAAAGGCCTATCGGTTAATCTAGATTAAGAAGTGAAAATTTTTGTGTAGAATACGTGGTGGGGCATGCTGAAAGAAGGATGTTTGCTTAATTTTCATATTATTCATTTTATATTTGGAAATTATGCCAGACAGTAGCCAATTAACGTGCCTTATTTACAATGGCTTTATTTTAAAGGCTTTATCGAAAAGAGAAAGTTTTTTATTTGCGATATTTCGTTAATTGATGAGGAGTTCGCTTTTTGCAAATGCAATTGATTAGTTATTATCCAATAAAAAATGAAGAATTCGTTAAAATAAATACAAAATAGTATGTACTTTTGCCAGCAACTATTGAACAAGCATTGAAAAGAGTAATTATCATAGCGCTTTCTATTTTAATACTGTCGCCATCTTTTGGCAGCTTGTTCGTTTATGCTTCTTTTAAAATCAATCAAAAAGAAATTGCAAAAACCATCTGTGTGCAACGCAAACAAGCTTTTAATAGCTGTAATGGTCGTTGCGAACTTCAAAAAAGCATTAAAAAATATTCTGATAACGAACGAAAAATGCAGGATAGCCTAAAAGATAAATTAGAGCTTGTATACGTTCAAAATACTGCTGAAATTAATTTTAGTACAATTCCAGTTATCGAATCAAAAGAGAATACTTCAATTTTATTTGAAAAGAAACCTATCGGGGCTTCTAATCTTACTTTTCATCCTCCTCTCTATACAGTATAGAGATTAAAATCCTGTTGTTTTTATAAAATCCAATTTGTGAAATTCCAAATTCCAATTCTGAAATTTGAATTTTCGAATAGTTTTGTTTTGCTCGATTTACTAGTGCTTATAATTCTAGTTGAGATAAAATTACTCAATTTATTTTTCTAAAACTGATTTTGATCTTCTTTTGTAATTGAAAGGAAAACACTTCCATTTTCATTTACACTGCCAATATTTTGGTTTGCTCACAGCATTTTGGTTCTTTTTTGATATTCAAAAATTTATGGCCAAGTGCTAAATATTGAACTTTTTTTATAACATCATCAAATGAAATCTTTTAATTTTTGGATAATCGCACTATTGTTTGCGGTTACTTCCTGTACAATCGATAAAACAGATTACGAAGCTGAAACTGGTTCTGAAGTTCCTGAAAGCTACGAATTTAAAGAAGCAGCTTCGTTTATTAACGGTAACTATAAGATAACCATAGATGCCTTAAACGGAAAATTCTATAAAGGATATAATGAGCTTCACTTCAAAATTGTGAGCACTCAAAACAATCAGGAGCTAACTTCTTCTGCTGTAACTTTTCTGCCTATTTTGAGCAATGCTGACGGAAGCAAAAGTTCATGTCCGCATGAATATAATCTAGCATATGATCCTACTAACAAATACTACATTGGTTATTCTGTTTTTACTGGCGAAAGCTCAACGACTGCAAGTTGGAAATTGTACATTAGTTTTACGGCTGATAACCAAAAATATGAGATTAATAAAGATATTTCGGTAGCACAGCAACCCAATAAAAATCTAAACATGACGGCTTTTGCAGGAAATGATGGAGAACAATATGTTATAGCATTGATTTCGCCTCAAAAACCTATGGTTTCAGAAAATCCACTTGTGGCAGGGGTTTATAAATACAACAAACCAACCACGCCTGCGGGAACTTTCCCTGATCCAACACAGTTTTCATATTCAGAAGTTGTAGGCTACACTTTAAAGTTAGATCCTAGAATGCCTGAACCTTCAATGGGCAATCATTCTTCGCCAAATAATAAAGATTTAACGCAAGGAAATGATGGTTTGTATCACGGTGTGGTTAATTATACGATGACAGGAAACTGGACATTGAATTTAATTATGATGAATCAAAACGGATTAATCGTAAAAGGAACTGTAGTTCCGACCGATCATACGCCGGGGGTTGAAGGCGTGAAAAGCGAACTATATATTGATACTTTATTCTAATAACATGAAATATATTATAATGCTACTTTTTTTGGGAATGTCTGTAACGGCTCAAAACCAGCATGCACATCACGACAGTATTAAAAACTTAGAAGAAGTAACAGTAAAAAACGCCGCAAAAAAGAAAATTGAAACCGAGATGAAAATGGCGGTTTCTGTTGATGAATTTTTGTCATCGTCAGAGAATATCAGTTTTATAAAGCGTGGAGCTTATGCATGGGAACCTTTGTTGAACAATATGAGCACCGAACGTTCTACGGTTACCATTGACGGAATGCATGTGTTTGGCGCGTGTACCGATAAAATGGATCCGATTACGTCTTATGTAGAAAGCAATAATCTCGCGGCAATCGATATTAAATCGGGACAAGAGGGAAGCCTGCATGGATCAACAATTGCAGGAAGCATCGATTTAAAAAGAAAAAGCACGCCGTTTGGACTTCAAAAGAAATGGAATGGAACGTATCAGACAGGATTTGAGTTTAATAATAAGCAGTTTTTCAATTTAGGAAATATCTCTTATTCGGGAACTAAATTTGTGGCTGACGGAAGCATTTCCTACCGAACGGCCGATAATTATCATGACGGAAACAACGATGAAGTAAAGCATTCGCAATACAATAAATTCAATACTTCATTAGGATTCGCTTATAAAACCAGCGATTTATCATCATTACGATTAGACGCGATTTTTGATGTGGCAAAAGACGTAGGTTATCCTGCCTTGCCAATGGATTTGTGGCTTTCTCGCGCACTCATTACTTCGGCTTCTTACAAACAAATGTTTGAAGAAGGTTTGGTTAGAGTAGTGGATACGAAAGTATATTTTAATGCAATCGAACATTATATGGATGATACTACACGTCCTGAGAATTTGGTTCATATGGATATGCCAGGTTGGAGCACAACGTACGGATTAGTTTCTAAAGCCAATTTGAAAAGAAATGACTATTCGTCTGAAATTCAGTTGAATGCCTACGATAATTTGTCTATTGCAGAAATGCGTATGTATCCGCAGGATCGAAGCGAAAGAACCATGTTTGCCTATAGCTGGCCCTGGGTAACAACACGTTTTGCAGGACTTTCTATGAATAATTCTTGGGAGCTTTCGGAGAAAAGCACTGTGAATCTTGGCGGTTCTTTGGGGGTGAACTACAATTATTCTAAATATATAGAGTTCAACTGGATTTTTCACCCAGGCGCGCCTCAGGAAAAAACGAGATTTCTGCCAAGTTTAAATGCCAGTTACCAATTAAATATAGATCAGTTTAATTTTTCTGTTGGAACGGGTTATGGTCATAGAGCGCCTTCTGTTTCTGAAGGTTACGGATATTACATTTATAATAGTTTTGACCGCTACGATTATATCGGAGATCCAAATCTGAAAAATGAAATTTCGTATGAAGGAAATGCAAGCGCAGGTTTTGCAAACGAAAGATTAAGTATTCAGGGAAAAATCAACTATTTCTACATTGACAATTATATTATTGGTAAAATCTTGAGTTTAGGAAGTCCAATGAATTATCAGTCGGTTGGGGTAAAAGGCTATACTTCTTTAGATTATGCAACACTTTTGAATATGTCTGCGAATGTAAGCTACGATATTTTAGAGCATCTGCACTGGAAAGGAACGCTGACTTATGCTCGCGGAATGGACAATAAAGGAGGAAATCTGCCATTTATACGTCCGTTAAGCTATTTGACTTCATTGCATTATATGTATAAAAATTTCGGAATCCAGACTTCTGTCAATGGTGATTTTGAGCAAATTAATTACAGTCCGGAATACGGAGAGGATTTGACTGCAGCTTATGCCATTTGGAATATTTCTGCTGATTATTCTTTTGCAATCAATAAAGTGAGAAGCACAATTCAGATTGGTGCAGAGAATGTATTAAATGAATATTACAGTACGTATGCTGACTGGGGAAATATCCCGAGAATGGGGCGTAATATTTTCACGTCTTTAAAATTGAATTTCTAATTAGAAAAACATCAAGATTAAATTTAAACACATAGGAACATAGATTTTCTGTGATCTTGAAAAGAAAAAGAAAGAAACTAGTTTCTAACACATAGTTCTATGAGTTTTATTAAAAGTGAAACACCTTTTACAAATTTCTAAAAACTATGTTTTTATGTGTTAGAATCATTATACAAGTAAAATGAAAAAAGTTTTTAGTATCACTATGACGATTCTGTTCCTGCTGGTTTCTTTCCAGCAGGCGCTTATCATTGTGCACTTTAAACTGAACCAAAATGCTATAGAAAAAGAATTTTGCGTTAACAAAGCCAAGCCAGAATTGCAATGCCATGGTAAATGCCATTTGAAAAAAGAACTTCAGGAAACCGAAAAAAATACAGATTTAGAATTGAGAAGCATCAGCAAAAAGATTGATATTGCTTTGATTGCTAATATCGAATTTGCGGTTTCTGTTCCAAAAGCAATTCATTCTAAAAAAGTAAATTTATATAAAGAATCTGGTCAGCCAGAACCTTGTCTTGAAATTTTTGTACCGCCGCCTATTTTATAATTGTCCTTGTCAATTAATTAAAATAGAATGCAATACAAAAATTAAAATCATATAATGGAAACTTTAAAAAAATACCTTTTATTATCAGCGGCTACTTTAGCATTTGTATCATGTTCAAGCGATGACGATACACCTGCGGCAAACAACTTAACCCTGGAATTCAATAATACTTTCAAAGAAAAGACAATTGTTTTAGGTGATGCAACTTCAGCTTCAGCAACAACAAATACTTCTGCAGCAGGGCAAATTCACCATTTTTCTGAGTTAAAATACGTAATCAGCAATATTCGTCTTATAAAAGATGATGGGAGTGAAGTGCCTTACAATGTAAATGATTTAGATAAAGGCGCAACTGTAATCGATCAGGCAAAAACAGAATCATTGAGCTATGTTTTGAGCAATGTGCCATCAGCAACATACAAACAGATTAAATTTGGTTTGGGTATTAAAACAGAGCAGAATACTCTAGATCAGACTAGATTTCCTAAATTTTATGCAGCAGCAGGAGCCAATGATACTCAAATGATGTGGGAATGGGGTACAGGATACCGTTTTACGAAAGTAGAAGGTTTTTATGATACTGATAATAAAGTTATGTCTATTCATACTGGAAGTACTGTAGCAGGAAAAGAAGGCGCTTATACTCAAGGTGTAAATGCTTACAGAGATATTACATTAAGCCTTACAGCAAACGCAGTGGTAGGAAGCAAAGCTCCAAAAATCAAAATTAAAGCTGATTTTGATAAGTTATTGAGCGGAAAAATCAATACAATTACATTATCGACTGGAACAACAATGACTGATAATGCAACTCCGAATATTCATACTGCAGCTCAGATGGTAAAATTTGTGGATAATTTGGGAGGAAATGGAACAAATGATATCTCAGGAATGTTTTCTGTTACTAGTGTAGAAAACTAAATATATTTTGGAGCCGTCTGAAATTAAAAGACGGCTCTATTTTAAAATTCGTTTAAATGAAAAAAATATTTGGCTTCATCATAATCGTAATCTTTTTCGCTTCTTGTAGCAGTAGTGATTCTGATGAAACTTATTTTGATAATCCTGAACTTGCATTGTCTATTCCGACTGATTTTCCAGAAGTAAACAGTTACGTGAGTTTGAACAAGCCTACAAAATATGGAGTTGAATTGGGTGAAAAACTTTTCTCTGACAAAAGATTTAGCGCAGACAATACAATTTCGTGTGCAAGCTGTCATATCCAAGCGAATGCTTTTGCAGATCATAATGCGCGAGCAATTGGAATTGAAGGCAGAGTTGGACTAAGAAATGCACCACCGCTTCAGAATTTGATGTTTTTAAAGTTTTTTAATTGGGATGGAAGCAGACTGCAGTTGGAAACGCAGCCTTTAGTGCCAATTATTACGCATGAAGAAATGGATTCATCGATTCTGGAAGTGATCGGAAAAATTAAAGATGATGCTTCTTATAAAGATTTATTTAAAAAAGCATTTGGCGATCAGGAAATTACTGCTGACAGGATTTATAAAAGTATCGCACAATTTGAATACACTTTAATTTCTGCCAACAGCAAATATGATAAAGTAAAACGAAAAGAAGGACAATCGTTTACAGAAAGTGAAGCGGCAGGCTACGCAACATTTCAGCGGAAATGTGCCAGCTGTCATAGCACAGAATTGTTTACAGATCAAAGTTTTAGAAATATTGGGTTTCCAGTAAATACAGATTCTAATGAAGCAGGACGAGGAAGAGTTACCGGAATCCCATCTGATTTTATGAGTTTTAGAGTTCCAAGTCTGCGTAATATTGAATATACAGCGCCTTATGGAAGTTTTGGTCAATTTGCTACATTAAGATCTGTTTTGGATTATTTTGACACTGGTGTTTTGGAAGCAGAAAATTTGGATCCTATTTTTAAAAATAACGGAAATAAAATTCCGCTGACAGAACCCGAAAAAGAAAACCTTATTGCGTTTATGAAAACTCTTAGCGACAAAGAATTTACAGGAAATTAACCTCGAAAGACTTGATTTTACTGGTATTTAGCATTTCTATTATAAAAAAAAAAGAAATGTTTATAATATGTTGATAAATAATACGTTGCGGATAGTGTTAAAATCTGATTTCGATAGATTAAATGTTTTAAATTTAGTAACTGAATGATAGTTAATTATTTAAATTATTTGAATATGGAAAGAGCTATAAAATTACAGGTTCGCAAAGAACTTGATGGGAAGCAACAGGTAAACGTAATCAAACTAAAAGGCAGTTTAATTACAAAAGGCTACACAGAAATTATTCATATTAGTGATAAGGATGATGAATTTTATATTAATTCGTTTGCAACAAAAACAGAAGCAAGCAACGAAGTAAAAGAATTTATTCTGGATTTTATAAACAAAGAAAATTTAAGCAACACAATTAGTGTTTTAGGATAATTCATAATTTTCACATAATTGTATTGCCTAAATAGTTTTATAACAGTTTGCGCTTAAACTGCACTTGTAAAACTTGTATTTTGATCCAGATAAAGAGGCTTATCTTGTAAAGCATCTTCTGGTTTTTCATCCCAATCTCCCCAATCGCCTACATAAGTTTTACGAAATATTAATTCGTTATTGTCACCTTTACAAACCAAAGTTCGGTCTGTACAGGTTTCATTGTTTGGACTGAAATTTATTTGTAAATTTTTCATGACGTGTTTTTTTTATATGGTTTGTAAATGAGATCATAAAATTAAAAAGATGAGAAGTAATTCAGTTATAAAATAATATTAAATTGTTGTTTAATTTACATGTATAGGGTTGAGAATTAATAATATAAAAAAAGCTAAACAAATTTTGTTTAGCTTTTTGAATTTTAATCTTTCGTCTTTAATCTTTGTCTTTTTTCTCTGAATCTTTCTCCCTCTTAAGGCACCTTCCCCTAGGTTCATCGCCTTCTTGAAGTATAATTTCAGAATGCAAGAACTGCGCAGCATCGGCAGAGCCTTTAACTTTTGCGGCACTTCGCTCGAGCATTTCAGCTTCAAATTCGTTTAATACGCATTCTCTCAATCCTCTTTCTTTCCATTTTGACTTTGCATTACAGCCTTTCGAAATTTTTCTAGCCAACTTTAAAGCATCTAACAAAGCTTGATTGGCGCCTTGTCCTTTAAACGGACTCATCGGATGCGCTGCATCGCCAATTAAAGTGATATTGTGATTTTTTTCTAATAATGATGCACTTAATAATTCACGGTCATAAACAGGATATCCAGAAATTAGATTTTCTTGCGTGGCTTTCAAAATCTGGGGAATAGGAGTGTGCCATTGCGTTCTTCGGCAGGCTTCTTCTTTTAAGGCTTGCGGTCCTTTGGTACTTAATTCTTTGGCTTCTTCCTCAGACATAGGGAAACTTAATTGCCACATTACAGAATCGGCCGTGTATGGCATTACGTAAATACGTTCGTTTCCGTTGGCAGTCTGGAATATTGTTTCACCATCTAGCAAATCACTCGAAAGTTCTCCTAGAGAACTTAAAGGACAAATCCCTAAAATTACAATACAATCCAAATAACGAAGCGGTGTTGCTTCTTCGTCAATTATAAATCTTCTAACAGCGCTTCTAATGCCATCTGCACCTACAACAAGATCGGCTTTTGCTGTTATTATTTCTCCGTTTGCCTGAAAGTTTAATTCTACACTTTCTTCAGATGCTGTAAGATTTACTAATTGATGTCCCCATTGTACAGTATTGTTTCCTCCAAGCTGTTCCAAAAGAGCTAATCGAAGCGATTGTCTTGCGATATGTATGTTGGTGCGTTTTGCAGGTGATTTAATGGCGGTTTCCAGCCATTTTCTGGTTCCCCATTCGCCCAATATTTTTCCATCGGTATTGTGTACGATATGTTTTGTCGAAATTACACCGTTTAGAGAAATAATTCCCAAACCTTTCATGGCTTTACTGGCTTGCTGTAAAGTAAGTCCGTAGCCCTGAGATCTGGCATCAAAGTCTCCGTCTCTTTCGTAAATTGTAAAAGGAATTCCGCGATGTAAACAGGCTACTGCTAAGGCAACTCCGCCTATACCCGCACCAATAATGGCAACATGCGGTTTAGTGAGATCAGGTTCAAGATACTTTTCAGATTGAACTAATCCTGATCCTGAACAATTTATGCACAAATGCAGATGAGCTTTTGGACGAACTGGCGCAGTTTTTAAGTTTGGCGATTGCTCATATGCAGCTAATTCCATCTGATAACGACGTTGCGCTTTTTTACTGAGTCCGCGATTTATTTTGCCCTGTCCTTGGCATTCATGGCATATAGTCCACATATTCTATTGTAACTTATTGAGGCCGCAAAGTTACGTTTAAACTACTGATTTTCAATATTGAAGTTTAAGAATTGTCAAATCTTTGATAATCAGTATTTTTTAGATTAGCTAATCTAATTCCAAATGCCAGACAAAGCTTTTTTCTGAATGTTTGCCGCAAACAATGGTGTCTCTTCTTTATTATGTGTTTCCAAATTATCTTTCATATTAATACGAACGGGTTCTAAATCTGAAACGCCAGCTTCATGGAGCAATTGAAGGAAATGTTCGGTAAGCGAAATCACGACATGATTGGAAAATTCACAAGAAGAATCGGATAGCTTTTTAACCTTCAATTCCCATTTAATTATCAAAGTAGTGCGCCCAAGAGGAGACAAAGAATCTGAAACTGAATTTACAGCGCAATGATTTCTTTCTGAAATATCTTCAACATAATGCTGAATTAATAGATTTCCTGCAATCTGTTCTACATTAATAGATATTCTACGTCCATCTTCTGCTATTGAGTTTCCTGCCGCAATATGCGATGCAGAACATTCTTGATACTCTTTGTCTTTTAAAGTAAAAAGCCATTCTGTCAAATCAATTTTTTCCAAAGGAGCATTAATTATAGCTGTTGTCGTGCTTTCTGTAAAAGATTCCATAACTCAGGAGTTGATGTTATTTATGAATTCTTCAGTAGAGAGAAGAACATGCCCGTAATTCGGAAAATTAGTTTCGACCGTTGCTTTAATTTCTTCCCAATTAAAAGCACCAATTCCATCTTTGATTAAAGTGACATGATAGCCTAGTTCGACACCAAATCTCGCAGTTGAATCGATACAGGTATTGGCTCTCATGCCGGCAAGAACAATTTGGTCAATATCATGTTGACGTAAAAGAAAATCTAAGTCGGTGTTGGCAAAACCGCTGGCAGTCCAATGATTTTGCGCAATAAGGTCGCCTTCCTGCATAATGAGATCGGGATGAAATTGGGCTCCCCAAGAACCTTTTTCAAACAAAGTAATGCTTTTGCTTCCTAGGTGCGAAGGCGCCATAAATTTCCAGTTCAAATAATCTCTTATCTGGGTATTGCGATGCGGTGCGTAAATTACCTGAATTTTCTTTTCTCTCGCAGCAGTCAATAGTTTTTTGATGTTGCTGACTACTTTATTTCCTTCAACAGTTTCTTTTGTTACAGGAAATAATTTTCCTCCTTCAGAAAGAAAATCATTAAATGGATCAATAATGACAAGTGCGGTTTTTTGAAGTTGATACAAGCCCATAATTTTAAAGTTTTTAAGTTAAGTTCTTGTATCCTAATAATATGCCACTTGTTTATGATGCAGTTTTATTGATGTTTTCAAAATATGACAAAATGAAAACTGCGATATTTAACGGATTTATCGAAATAAAGTGAATTGACCAAAGCCGTTTCATTTTATAATTTTTAAAAATGATTATATAAGCCAGACCATTGCATTTGACTTAATTTTAATAATCATTTTAAAAAAGAAGAAATTATGGAAAAGAATAATCAAACCCAGAAAAACCCAAACCCTAAACAACAGGGCGGGGGAGATCATCGAAATGATACAAGGAAACATCAATATAAAGAACATGATGAAGTGTTGACAAATGATGAAAATTATGATGTTGACACTAAAAAGTTCAAAGGAGAAGAACCTGAACTCGATGATAAATTGAATAATGAAGATAAAAAATAATGCTAATGCGTCCTGAAGTTTTTTTGGGACGTTTTTTTATTCTTCTTTTCATCACAAATCCATTTTCCTCTTTAAAAAGACTTTTTTTAAGAGATAAAAGTGAAGAAGTGAAAAATATGACATGATTTTTATAGATTTGTAAAAATCTAATACAATCTCTCAATAATAATTGGGAAACAATATATAATACAAGGCATGAAATCGGTTACTTCAGTTTTTTTACTTTTAATGTTTATCTGTTCAAATGCATTCGCTCAATTGAGTTCTGATAAAATATTCGAAAGTTTTAAGCAAGGTGAACGCACCAATTGTTCATCTATAGCTTTTATTAAAGCTTCTTTAAATGTTTACGGATTAGATAATCTTTTTGTAACCGAAAAGCTAACCGACGATTTATATAAAATTACTTTAAAGAACAATGCCTCATTCAACCTGAACACTACAGAAATAAGCAAAGCTAAAGAATCTGCAGGTTTTGTCTATATCAAGGACAACTGCGATAGTGAGAAAATTACCAATTATGCAGAATTGACTTATGCTGTAATGGCAAAATACAAACAGATTATTGATAAGGAAGCCACTTTTGACAAAGCGTTGGAAGATCTAGAAGACGGTACAGTGTATACTCCGACTATTTATAAGTACCTTGGATTCACATTAGGCAAACAGATTCAGAAATTGAAAAAAGAATCTGGAACTGAATATTGCGGCGTTGTGGCTTGGTCAAAAGTGCATGCTGTTTTTGTCTGCGGAGAATTTATGGACTATTACGGAAACAAAAAAAGTTTATGGATTAAATATCCGAGCCGTTTTAGAATAATTAAATCATAAAAGCAATACAATTAGCTTTGGGAAAAATGTGCTGAAATAGCCAAAATTCCTGTTTTACTGTAATATTTTCCTTATCGCAACGTAACAATTATAATTTTATTGTGAAAAAGAAAGTATAAAAGTTGCATTTTAACATAATTTATATATTTTTGCTTTTATTCAAGAACCAATCTATTAAGAAAATGAAGAGCAAGATTATTTTATTATGTGTCCTTTTCTTCTTGACGACTGCTGCCGTTTCTGCACAGGCAAAAAATGCTCCAAGAAGTATCATTAGTACAACTGCCTTAATCCGCAAATACCATGACCAAAAAGAACTAAGTGGTATGCAAAAAGGAGAACTTTTAGAATTGTACATTGAACGTATTAAAGTTCTAGTAAAAACACTTCCTTATATTGCTTTGGTTACTAAACCTGGTGTAACAATGGCAGATTTAGGTATTCCAGATACAAGTGAGAATAAAAAAATCTTAGATGGACAGGCAGAAGGCACCACTGTTTTCTTAGATACTACAGTAGATTTCCAAAGAAAAATGATGCCTTATTCTGATAAAGGAAATCTTATCGCGGCCATCTTATTTTATGAAACTACATTGAAATCGTTGCACGAGTTTAACGAGTTATAATATTTCAATACTAAAATAGAAGCTCCAAGGTCTTATGATCTTGGAGCTTTTTTTTTTGCACGAAACTTTGCTAAAATGCTATTAAAAGCATTTTTTGAGTTTCAAGATTAGTACAATTCTTATAAAACTGTAAAAACGCGCATTTTTTATAACTGTTTTATTTTTAGATGCTTAAGTCCTTTTGTTTACAGGGATTAACATTTTTTTTGCAAAAAGTTTAATTAAAATTTGGGAACTAAAATTTTTAACATACTTTTGTTCTATCAAATTAGTAGAGTTTAAAATTTAATTAGAAATACAGAGATTTAAGCCTTATCATTTCATTTTCAGAAATATAAAAGCATAACACATTTGCACCTTATGCATCACTACGGTTAAAATTCCTCTTTTAAATTCATTTGTAAATTTTTAATAACACTATCCTGAAACAGGGGTAAAATTGTATAGGCCAAATAAAATAATAATCTAAAAAAAAGTAAAAATGAAAAAACGAATGTGCTGCAGATAAAAAAGAAAACCATTTCTGTTGCAGCAGAAATGGTCAGAGTTTAAAGAAATTGTCATCTCTAAAAGGAAAGCATGAATAGTCTAAAACTGTTCGAGGCTCGCCTTATTTATTAAACTAAAACAAAGTAATGAAAATAAAATTAAAAAGATATGCTTGGCTATGTATTTTGTTGATTTCCATAGGAGTTAAAGCTCAAGATACTAAGCCGTTAATTCAGTCTAAACTGGAAGGAACCGTAGTTGATGCCATTACAAAAGAGCCAATTATCGGAGCTTCGGTAACCATTAAAGGTACTACACACGGTGTTGTTACGGATACAGATGGAAAATTTTTCTTTCAAACCGGACAAAAATTCCCTTACACACTTTTAATTAGTTATTTAGGATATAAAAAAGAAGAAGTTGTAGTAAACAAAAACGCTATCACTATCAGTCTCACTGAAGAACAGAATGCATTGTCTGAAGTTGTGGTTACGGCACTTGGAATTTCAAAAGAAAAGAAATCTCTAGGATATACGACTCAGGCACTAAAAGGAAAAGAATTGGCTACTACGAAAGAAACGAACTTTTTGAATGGTCTTTCGGGTAAATTAGCGGGTGTTCGTATTACAAATTCACAAGGAGATATGGGATCTTCACGTATTATTATCCGTGGGGAAACTTCTATTGCAGGAAACAACCAGCCACTTTTTGTAGTAGATGGAGTTCCTGTAGATAACTCACAATTGAACTTTGGAGGAGCAACTCGTGATTTCAGAAATGCAATTGCCGATTTAAATCCGCAGGATATTGAAACTTTGACTGTTTTGAAAGGACCAAATGCTGCCGCACTTTACGGATCGCGTGCTGCGCATGGTGTGGTACTTATTACTACAAAATCTGGAAAAGGACAAAAATCAGGATATGGAGTTACTTTTAATACTGGTATAACCGTTTCTCAAGTGGCTACTTTACCTTCTTTCCAAAATACTTTTGGTCAAGGTTCTAACGGAAGATTTAGCTACGTAGACGGAAAAGGAGGAGGAGTTAATGATGGAGTTGATGAAAGCTGGGGACCAAGAATGGACGGTCGTTTAATACCTCAGTTTTATTCTAAAGGTGAAGCTGTTCCTTTTGTAGCGCATCCAAACAATGTAAAAGATTTCTTTAATACAGGACTTACTTACGACAATAGTGTTTCTATTGCAAAAGCTAATGATAAAGGAGATTTCCGTTTAGGTGTAAACAATCAGAAACAGCTTGGAACTGTACCAAACAGTGAAATAAACAAAACAAACTTTACAATTAATACCAATTATCAGATTTCTGAAAATGTAAAAGTTGGTGTTAATGCAAATTATATTGTTACAAATGCTCCACAATTGCCAGGTGGTCCATCAGGAGGGCGTGCTGCGGGTGTAATGCTTCAGTTTCTTTGGTTCGGACGTCAGGTCGACATTAATGAATTGGATAAAGACTGGAATACGAACTGGAACAATAGCTACTACAGTAACCCATATTGGAACGCCTATTACAATACAACAAGCCAACAGCGTAACCGTATAATTGGAGATGTCCATTTAGACGCGAAATTGGCTGAAGGACTTAACTTCAGATTCCGTACAGGTGTTGATTATTATAATGACCGCAGAAAATATACTATTAAGTATGGTACAAACGGAACTCCTTTCGGATCGTATGCTGAAGATGCTTACACAGTAAATGAACAAAATACTGAGGGTATATTTCAATATACAAAACAGCTAAATGATGATTTCAGTTTAGATGCGCTTGCAGGTTTCAATATTCGTAACCATAGCGATGCAAATAATTATCAGAAAGCGCCACGTTTAGCGGTTCCAGATTTATATACTTTAACTAACTCTAGAGATCCGTTGACTTCATCAAATTCATTGTCAAGATTAAGAGTGTATAGTGCTTACGCATCTGCTCAAGTAGGATTTAGAAACTATGCTTTCTTAAACGTTACAGCGCGTAATGACTGGTCTTCTACATTGCCAAGCAGCAACCGTTCTTATTTCTATCCTTCTTTTAACGGAAGTGTAGTTTTAACAGATGCATTGAACATTAAGAGCAGTACACTTGATTTCTTAAAAGTTAGAGGTGGATGGTCTGAAGTAGGTAACGATGCAGATCCGTACCAATTGTCTACGGTTTACAATTTCCAAACAGCATTTGACGGAAACCCAATTCAGACTTCTTCTCAAAAGAAATTAAATGAAAACCTAAAACCAGAAACAACACGTTCTACAGAGGTGGGTCTAGAAGCTTCTTTCTGGAAAAACAGACTTCATTTTGATGTAGCATACTATAATACAAATAGTTTCGACCAAATTTTAGAAATTAAAACTACAGCATCAAGCGGTTATACTTCGCAGTTAATAAATGCAGGTAAAATCAACAACCAAGGTATTGAGGTGCAATTGGACGGAAATCCAGTTCAAACGGAAAACTTCAAATGGAATGTGGCTGTAAATTATTCAAAAAATAAGAGTAAAGTAGAAATTCTAGATTACGCTGGAGATATTAAAAACTATACAATTGGTTCTTCTGGAGGTGTTGATGTATTGGCGTCTGTTGGGCAAGCTTACGGAGCACTTTACGGAACAGCTTATCAGCGTGATGCAAGCGGCAATATTGTAGTAGGAGCAAACGGTCTTCCAAAAGCAGATCCGACAAAAAAGGTTCTAGGACATTATACGCCAGATTATTTAGCAGGTCTTACGAATACTTTGACTTATAAAAATCTTGAGCTTTCTTTCCTTGTTGATGCTAGCGTTGGCGGTGAACTTTTCTCTGGAACTAACAGAACAGGAAACTATACAGGAGTTTTAGCACAGACTCTTCCAGGACGTGGCGCTGAAAACGGCGGATTAAGCTACTATTACCCAGGAAATAATACAGCGAACCCGAAGACTCTTGTAAGCGGAGGAGCTGCTCCAAGCGGTGTAACGGTTTATGATGACGGAATGATTTTCGGCGGTGTATTTGCTGACGGGACGCCAAATAATAAAGTGATTAGTGCACAAGAATATTATAAAGCATCATACAATATTAGCGAAGCCTATATCTATAGCTCAACTTTTGTAAAAATGAGAGAGATCAAACTAACTTATAATGTTGATAAAAAATTGGTTAAAAAGTTAGGATTAGAAGGAGCAAGCATTACTGCAGCTGGACGTAACTTATTCTTTATCTATAAAGATGCGCCAAATATTGATCCTGAAACAGCTTTCAATACAGGAAATGCACAAGGATTGGAAAGTTTAGCGTTGCCAACAACTAGAAACTTCAGTCTTAACCTTAATGTTAAATTTTAAAAACTCGGAATCATGCTAAAAAAACTATCATATACAATACTGTTTGCATTGACACTGAGCTCTTGCAGTGATACTCTTGACGATATAAATAAAAACCCAAATGCAACTGAAACGCCACTTGCGCCGTACCTTTTGACTGGTACTTTAAAACAAGGTGCAGATTTGTATTGGGGAGATGCAAATAACTTTAACTCAACATTACTTTTTGTACAGCATTGGGCTAAAATTCAATATACAGAACCAGACCGTTACGATGTTTCGAACACTTCTTTCACTTCATTGTGGGATAAAGGATATTCAACTCTAATTACAGATTTGAACACAATTATAAAGTTTCCAGATGCACAGGCGAATTCTAACTATAAGGGAATTGCCTTATCGCTACGTTCATGGACATTTTTATTGCTGACAGATGCTTACGGAAGCATTCCGTACAAAGAAGCAGGTCAAAAAGTAACGCCAGCGTATAACACTCAAAAAGAAGTTTATACAGGTTTGCTTGAAGATTTGAAACAAGCTCAATCTTTATTAAATGCTGCTAACGGTTCTGTAACAGGAGATTTGGTTTATAAAGGCGATATAGCAAAATGGAAAAAATTTGTGAATTCGCTTCGTTTGAGAATTGCTTTAAGAATTTCAGACAGAGAACCTGTTCTGGCGAAACAAGCTGCAATTGAGGCAACAAGCGATGCTGCAGGACTAATCGGCAGCGAAAGTGAAACATTTAAGTTCACTTACACTAGTTCGCCACAGCAAAATCCAGCTTCAGCTTGGTTTGAAACGAGAGACGATTTCCGTATTTCAAAAACTATGGTAGATCAATTGTATGCATTATCTGATCCGCGTTTGCCAGTATTTGCACAATTGCCATCAGATGCAAGCGTAGGAAAATATGTTGGTGGTGCTAACGGATTATCAAACAGTGATGCCAATAGCCAAGGTTTTGCAAAAACATCAAAACCAGGAACTTATTTCCTTACATCAGCTTCGCCTGCTGTAATTGCTTCTTACTCTGAAACTTTGTTTAACTTGGCAGAAGCTGCGGCAAGAGGATATATTTCTGGAGATGCAGAGCAGTATTATAAAAATGCTATTACAGCGTCTTTCAATCAATTTGGAATTACAAATGCTACAACTATTTCAACGTATTTGAATCAGGCAAGCGTGAAATATGATGCTTCAAACTATGCTAAATCAATCGGTACACAAAAATGGATTGCTTTCTTCGGACAAGGTCTTGATGCATTTACAGAATGGAGAAGATTGGATTATCCTGTCTTAACTGCTGGTCCAGCAACTGTTTTAGACGGAAAAATTCCTTCACGTCTTTTCTATCCGGGTACAGAACAATCTCTTAATGGAGCAAGTTATCAAGCTGCTGTTGCAGATCAAGGAAAAGATTTACTGACAACCAAATTATGGTTTGATGTGAAATAAATCTGAATTTAATAAATTTCATCAAAAAAGCCCCGTATCAAACTTTGATGCGGGGTTTTTGCATTGTTTTCAATTATGATAAAGTTGTTCGTTATTTTACAATTTTTGGGCTAGCAGAATAATTTTCTTTGTAAAAAAATATATAAACCATGAAAACAAAAATCATTTTAAGCACATTCATGATGCTTACTTTTTGGTGTAATGCCCAAAACACAGATCCTGCTTTAAAAGAGGTAAAAAAAATTATTGAAGCCAGTAACAAAACGTTCTCCGACTTTACCAACAAGAACGATGGTTCTATTGTTGCAAGATATACGGATGATGCTTGTCTATTTCCGCCAAATGGAGAGCCAAAATGCGGAGCAAAACAAATTGATTCCTTTTTTAGAGGCGGACCTCAAGTGCATGTTATATTCACAATCCAGCATCTTTATGGAGACGCAAAAACAGCCGTTACTGAAGAAAGTTTTTATGAAATGACTGATATGAATGGCAAAAAACTAGATGACGGAAAAGTAATCGTGATCTGGAAGAAAACCAAAGATGGCTGGAAAATGCATCGTGATATGTTTAGCAGCAATCATCCTGCAAAACAAGATTAAAAACCAATGTTAACTGCCTGCTGTAAATCGGTATCGTTTTTTAGCATCGAATTTCTGGATGCAGATGGCGTAATGCCAGTAAACTTCTTAAACTCTTTAATAAAATGAGATTGGTCATAATAGCCATTATCGTAAGCTATAGTCGTCAATGATTCTGTCGTGTTGAGTACTAAATCCAGACTTTTATTAAATCGGACTACAGAGGTAAAAGCAGCAGGACTTATGCCAATATTAGACAAATAAAGTTTTTGGATATACCTTTCTGATAATCCCGAATGGTGGGCAAGGAAAGGTAAATCCAATTGCTTATGATGTCGAAAAAGCTCCTGACTCAGATTCTGAACTATTGAAACTTTTTTTAATCGAGTTTCATTTTTCTTTAATTTTTTAAGAAAGTACGTTTCTAAAACACTTATTTTAGACAATAAATCGTCCCTTTCCATGATCTGGTCATACAAATCTCTATTTTCTCCCAAAGCAACATCATACATATCGGTGGCATAATTGGTAAATTCTGATAGAGGATCTGAAAAAAACAGTGCGCTGGCATACGGATAAATTCTTGCTATGAGTACGGACGTTCCTTTTGCTACAGAAAGACGTGTTGGAAGCGTAAGATGTCCCAATAATTCTATTGCAGGAGTATCTTTTTGTTTTCCGTTAATAATAGTAGCTGCAAATCCTCCAGAAATATTTATAATCAAATCGACATATCCGCTTGGATAAAAAACTTCGTTGTCGAGATCTTTTTCGATTGTAACAACAGTATAATTTTTTATAAACGGCGCTAAACTGGCGGACGGTAAAATCTGCATATCGCTTTTTGTTGTAATTTAGAAGTAAATTAACTGATTTATAGTAAGTTCTAAATTAATAATAAATACAATATAAACGAATTAGAATTTAGCAGATGTTGTTGACTGAAATAACAGTAATCAATATTCCTACGGAATAAATTTTTTTTTGATTTTAAAAAAGCCCTGTACCATATTTTGCTACAGGGCTTTTATTTCAATTACAATTTTTTTATAGGTTTTCGTACCAATTTAAAATATAATCGGCTACACTTTCCCAGTCAGGTTCTCCACAGATAAAATGGCTTTTGCCATCAAATATTTTAAGGTCTACTCGTCCTGCATTTTCTTTATATCTACTGGCAATTGTTTCTGTTAAGTTAGGTGGAAAAATATGATCACTTCCGCCGCCAACAAAGAGAATAGGTTCATGCGGTTTTTTAAAATTGATATTGGAGAAAGAATTCAAAACCAATTCTCGGCTTACTTTATAACTTTCTGGCACAGCAAATTTCTCAAAAGCAATACTTTTTTGTGCTTCAGGTATGGTGTTAAAAAAGGCATAATCGTACCATTTTCGGCTTCCCATAAAATATTTAGAAGAAGAAAAAAAGCCAAAAGCAGGAATTACAGTCTTTAAAGTTTGAAATGGCGGAAACACATTTTTTGGTGGTGCTCCGTCAATACTTACTCCCGCAGCGGCTTTGCCCAATTCTACCAATTTTAAAGTTGCCATACCAGCCATTGAATGTCCAATAACCAAAGGCTTTTCAGGTAAAGTATCTATTAATCTGCTGATGTTGTTGACGATGTCAATAAACCCAGTTTTAGTCAGATCTGGATGAACTTTTGTTCTTAAATCAGCAGGATTTCCATCGTGTCCAGGGTTTGCAGGAGTGTAAACCGTATATCCTTTTTGTTCATAGTGCTTTTTCCAATCGGCCCAAGTTTTGTCATTGACAAAATTTCCGTGTATAAGTACAATTGTTTTTGATTTTGACATGATTTTATTTGATTAATGTTAGAATTTCTTTGAAGATATCTCGTCTGGAGTCTTTTACCAATTCATAGAGACACATTTCAATATTGGTTACAGAAGCTCCTTTTTGCTGCAGTTTTTGTATAGCAGTTTCAATGCTTTTTGTTTCTCGTGAAGAAACACAATCGATAACTATTTCTACTTCAAAATTGTTAGACAATAATCCGATAGCAGTCTGATAAACACAAATATGAGCTTCGATGCCGCAGATTAGCCATTGTTTTCTTCCAGAATCCATAATTGCTTGTTTGAAAACATCATTTTCATATGCATTGAAAGTATATTTTTCAATGGGTTTCTGATGAAGCAATAATTTTTCCAATTCAGGGATAGTTCTTCCAAGGCCTTTTGGATTTTGTTCTGCCCAAACAATCGGGATAGACAATATTTGACAGCCTTTGATAAGTTTCTCCAGATTTTCAGCCAGCTTTTCACTGTTTTGTACAATTCGGGCAAGTTTTCCCTGCACATCAATTATAATTAAGCCAGTGTTTTCTTGTTGAAGCATAACTTTTCGTTTAGGACATTAAATTTACAAATTTTATATATTTAAAATATTCTTTTTCAGTGGGTTATGGCTTTTTGTTTTTAGGAAGAACAAAATTCTGTTTTAAGATTAATTTATTTGACCGAATAAGGCAATGATAAATTACCGCTTGCAACAGTATACACTTTGTAAACTCCAAGCATTGGTTTAGTGCCTTCAGAATCATGAGAACCGCCAGCGCCAGTACTTACTTCCATATAACAGCTTACAGCATCAAACTTAAAGTTGGTTTTGTTGTTAATTCTAGAATTAGGCACAATAACTTTTATAGAATTGCCTTTAGTTACGATGTTAAAACCAGGACTGTCCATATACATAGCCATACCAGGATTGGTTGGAGGCAGTACTACTTTTGGATCTCCTTTTGTAAATTCTTTTACCGAAAGTCCGCCGCCAACACGTTTGTCTTCAACAAGCAAAACCCAATGGGCATGCCATACTAAACCATCATTGAGATAATTTCCGTCTAGATTTTCGTCCCAAAGCGGTGTGTCTTCAAAGTCAGGATGAGAAGTTAGGGCAAGAGCCACAATTCCCTCAGTTTGACCAAAACCAATATCAGATGATTTTAGAGTAGTCGGAAAAACGTAAGCCAAAACAGGAGCACCATTTAATTGTCCTATAGGTTTAGGTATTGTTTTTCCTGCTGTTCCTTCGACTTTAATATCCCAAACAGTAAGTTCCAAATCAGCTTTATGAGTAATGGTTGCCGATTTAATCTTAAAATCGCTGTTATTGTAAGTGGCACATTTGTCGCATGCTCTAGTTTCGCTGTAATTTAGAAATAGAATGATTAATAGCAATATTGAATTTTTCATAATACATGGTTTTAAGGGTTAACTTCCGTAGAAAACCAATTTATATGCCATGCCGTTATATTGTGTAATAATCAGTGTTTTAGTGCTTTTTGTTCGTTTACAAGCGCTATATATCGCTAAACGGATTTAGATTCGTGAGATTTCGCTATAAAAATAATGATTGTCTGCTGTTCAAATTATCTTCTCTTTTCATTGATTGGAAATTCCTTTGAAAATTCAATTTTAAGAATCGTTCCATTATTGTTTTCCATAGAAAAAGTGGCATCCAAGTCATCACTTAAACCTCTTATAAGGCTCAATCCAAATGAGTTGATTTTTTTATTGCTTATATTAGCATCAAAACCAACTCCATTATCTGCAATGGTAAGAAGATATTTGTTTTCAGATGTAGCCTGTAAAGTGACGTAAATCATTCCAGTTCTGTTGTCTGGAAACGCATATTTTATAGAATTTGTAATCGATTCGTTAAGAATAAGTCCAATTGGAACGGCCTGTGCTACATCCAATTCCAAGGGATCAATTTTTAATTCAAAACGGATTCTTTGTCCAAGCGAAAAAGATTCTCTTAAATATTCGACCAATTCTTTGATATAATTCGGCATATTGATAGTCGAAATATTCTCGGAATTATATAATTTCTGATGAATGAGCGACATAGAATGAATACGGTGCTGGCTGTTTTTAATTGCCGATAGCGCCATATCATTTTCCAGATAAGCAGATTGCGAATTGAGCAGACTTATTACAGTTTGAAGATTGTTTTTTACACGATGGTGGATTTCTTTTAAAAGCCATTCTTTCTCATCCAGTAAATGTCTTAGATTAATATTCTTCTGATTGATTTCTTTTTCTTTCAATTCAAGTTCGGCATTGTTTTTCTGTTTCAGACGATATCTGTTGTACAATAAGGCAATAATAAGAACCAATAAAACCAAACTCGATATAGAAACTGTATTTAATAATTTTGATTTTTTTAAGGCTGTTTCCTGTAAACTAGTTTCTTGATTTAATGATTTGATTTTCTGTTCTTTATTTTCTGTTTCGTATTGGAATCTAAGTTCTTCAATCTGCTTGTTTTTAGCATAATCTAAAACGGAATCACTCATTTTTTTATACAATTTATGATGCTCTAATGCCGATTTAAAATTGCCGTTCAACGAATCTAATTTGTATAAGGACATTTGCAACGCTTCAGAATTATAGTTCTGGCTATATTTTTTTGATACAGCATCAATCTTATCGATATACAATTTTGTTTTATGAAGGTTTTTTCGATTCGCATAAAATAAAGCAATAGACGAATACGTGTTGCAGACATCTCTGTAGGTTTGTGGAGAGTCTAAACCATCAGCAGCTTCTCCAGCTTTTATAAAATACTTTTCGGCTGTGCCATAATTTTTGATTCGCCAGTAACAGTTGGCGTAACCATAATTCATAAGCATATTGTCAAACTTATTTGGAGGAGGATAGTGGCTCGTAATAGAATTCATGTATTCTATGGCTTCTTTGTTTTTTCCTTTCATGGATAAAGATGCGGTTGCTGTCATAAAACTTTTGTACCAACTGCCGCTACTAAAAATGTTTTGTCCGTATCTAATACTTTTTTCAGACATTTTTATGGCTTCATCTGTGTGTCCCATTTGCAAATACACCAATCCTAAGCGCATATAAAAAATGTCAGCAAAAGTGTAATCTTTTGTAGACTCCATGCTTTTTACACTCTTTAAAGCATAATAAAGAGCACTTTTAATATTGAATTGTACGCCTTCTATATAAGCAATTGTGGTTTCAATGTATTGCTGCTGCCTGAAGCCAATTTTTCGCATATCGGCAGCATTTTGATATAAGATTTTCTTGGCATCGTTTATTTTTCCGTGCCAGAAATAGATGGTACATATTCTTGCTTTTGTGATTATTCTTTTTTCTTCAAAGCCTAAAGTTTTGTATAAAGCTTCGGCTTCTTTCAGGATTTTTTCTTTTGCGGGATCTAAATCATATTGGTTTGTTGCCTGATAGAATAAAGCGTCTGCTAAAGCAGCTTTGTCGTTTTGTTTTCGGCATTCGTTTACTACTTGCGAAAAGCATTTTTTGCTTTCAGGATAATTGTTGATCTGGAAATAAAACTTTCCTAAAAGCATCAAACTCTGATGTTGCCATTTTTGAATTTTTAACTGATTGCTGATTTTGACTGCTTCTGTTATAAAATGATGCGCATTTTTGATATCATCTGGTTTGGTAAAGGGTTTAAACAGATAAAAAATTCCCAATTGCAACGCTAGTTTTACTTTGTTTACACCTTTTGGTTTTTGAAAAAGTTTTTTGGCAGCATCGATATTGCCTTTTTCAATTAAATCTTTTCCAATCAAATAAGAACCATCATTAAAACCTTCGTCATAGGCTAAAGAAATAGGCAGTTTATAGGCTTTACAGGTTAAAACTACTGCACTGTCTAGATCTATTGATCCTTGATTTGAATTATACAGATAAGAAGAACAGGTTTGTATAAGCAAACGTTTCTTTTTTAAATCATAGCCCGCTGTAGCAGGGTGATTTTGCGCTTCAGAATTAATTGCAATAAAGAATAGAAGACAAAAAGGATACAGCAGCTTCATGAATTTGAATGGGATTAGATTTAGTAAGTTTTTGATTAACAAATATAAAGAGAAACAATTGAGTTTGGCTTGCAAAATAACGAGAAAATTATGGTAAAATATGATTTTTATTTAACTAAATTTGAAAACGCTTAATTTTAAATGTGATAATTAACTATTTTTGTATCAATTAATTAAGTGTTATGTAGGACAAAATTTACCCACTTATGAAAAAGTCTGCCGATAACGGAAATAAAGCTGCAGTTTCAGCATTAAAAAAGCGAATTTTAATTGTTGAAGATCAGTTTATTGAAGCGCACGATTTACAGCTTATTCTTGAAAAAGCTAATTATGAAGTTACAGGAATTGCAAGATCGGTAGAGCAGGCTTTGGAACAGATTGAGATTGAAAAACCAGATCTTGTTTTTTTGGACATTATGCTCAAAGGCAAGCGGGACGGCATAGAGTTAGCACATATTCTTAAAGAAAAGCATATTGGTTTTATCTTTATTTCGGCCAATTCCAGCAAAAGTATTTTAGACGAAGCAAAAACTACGCAACCATACGGATTTATTGTAAAACCATTTAGAGAGCAAGATGTTCTCACGACTCTCGAAATCGCTTTTTATCGTCAGCAATATAGTTTAGAAAGCCAGTTGAGACAGCAATTTCAGCTTCAAAAAGCAATTTCAGAGATCATAAATTCAAATGTAAAGAAAGAAGAGGCTTTGTTGGCTTTTGCAAAAGCAGTTCAGACTTTTATTCCTTTCGATTATTTAGAGACTGGTTTTGTGGCCAGTACACATTACGATAATCTCGGAATTGTCCGCAGAAATATCGATCAGTATCAGATTATTAACCTGCAGAAACTTGTTCAAATAACAGAATTGTCTGAGAGAGAGATAAATGAAACGTACAAGAAATCAAAAATAGATCGAGAACCGATTATTTATAGCGAAGAAGCACTGATAAACAACCTTCAGGAAGCGCCAATAAAAGCTTTGATCTCGCATAATTTCGGAATAAAATCATATTTAGTTTTTCCGCTTTCGATTGCCGCAATCCAGAGCTATCATTTTACTTTTTACAGCCGTAACCTGAATGTGTATTCCCAGGAACATCTGCGAATTTTGACTTCACTAGAACCTATATTCGGGCAGTTTATAGCAAAAATCTATTCGAAAGAAGAATTTAGTGTGGCTCCGAAAAAAGCTGAAGCCAAAAACGCTAAACCAGTAAGCACCCAAGAAGGCTTTGAAGGGATTATTGGCAATAGCTCGCAAATGAATTCTGTTTTTAATTATATTCGAAAAGTAGCACCTTCCGATACTTCGGTACTGGTTCTTGGCGAAAGCGGAACAGGAAAGGAAAAAATTGCGCAAAGCATTCATGCTTTATCTCCCAGAAAAGATAAGCCTCTGGTTATTATCAACTGTGGAGCAATTCCTGAAAATCTTGCCGAATCACTGCTTTTTGGTCACGAAAAAGGTGCTTTTACAGGGGCTTTAGATAAACGTATCGGTAAATTTGAATTGGCTGACGGTGGAACTATTTTTCTAGACGAAGTAGGAGAGATGTCTCTAGAACTTCAGGTCAAATTGCTGCGTGTTTTGCAGGAAAGAGAAATTGAGCGCGTTGGCGGTACTTCTCCTATGAAAATTGATGTTAGGATTATTGCGGCAACCAACAAAAATCTCGAAGAAGAAGTGGCAGCAGGAAGATTTAGAATGGATTTGTATTATCGTCTGCATGTTTTCCCAATTATGGTTCCTCCATTAAAAAAGAGAAAAGAAGATATTCCAGATTTAGCCAATCATTTTATAGCCCTTTACAGTGATAAGATGGGCAGAAAAGCACCAGCGCTGTCTGATTTTGCTTTGCAGCAGATTATGAATTACAATTGGCCGGGAAATATTCGTGAACTTGAACATGTCATCCAGCGCGCAATTTTATTGACAGAAGGAAACACAATCAAGGAAATAGAACTTTCGATGTCTGCCAAAATGCATCCTGAACAACCAGCTGAATCATTTTCGATCAAAACAATATTAGAAAATGAAAGAGATTACATTCTTTACATCCTTAAAAAATGCAACGGAAAAATTTCTGGATCTGGCGGTGCGGCCGAAATTCTGGATATTCATCCGTCAACATTGAATTCTAAAATTAAAAAGCTGGAGATTAAGAAAGGGATTATTTAAGTCATATCTTAAAAAATAAACACATTGGAACATAGATTTTATGTTCTATGTGTAAAACATGGTAAAGAGAAAACTATTTTTTTCACATAGTTTGTCCTATTCTTTCAATTAGTGAAACGCCTTTTTTAAGTTTGACTAAACTATATTTCTATGTGTTTAAAATGATTAGTAATGTTTAAGTAACTTTCATCAGCCAATTTGCTATAAACTCAGCAATATTCTCCCAATTTTCCTGATTTATGCTCAGATGATTTGAATTTCGAAATTCTTTATAACAAGTTATAGAGTGCAGATTTTTGTATTTTATAAAGTTAGCATAATTCAGAGAAGCAGGCGTAAAGACATCTTCTGAACTGGATATAAATAGAAGAGGTTCGTGTTTCTTTTTAAAATCGATTTTTCCTGTTTTCGTAAAAATATCACGCATTATTAATTTTGATTCCGGAATTAAAAATGTTTCGTAGGTTTCTTTTTGTTCTTCAAAAGTCATTTGGCTGCTAAAATAGTGTTGCCATTTTTTAAAAGGCAGTAAGTAAGTTTTGGCTGCCGAACTGAAAATGTCTGATAGGTCCCAAATGGTTTTATAGAAGGAAAAATTAAAATGAAATGCATTGTAAGGAGGAATAGAATTGATACAGATTCCAGCACAACCCAATTCTTTCTGAATCAGCAATTGAGCTAAAAGACCTCCGTAAGAATGGCCTATTAGAATAGGCTTTTCAGGAAGTTTGTCCATAATTTCGATATAGTAATCCAATACAATATTCAAACCGTTTAAAGCAATTTTTGAATTAGTATGCGTTTGTCTTAAGGCAGCAGGCAGTTCATTTTTGTGTGGCCAAGGCGGTGCTACAGTTTTATACCCTTTACTTTCAAAAAAAACGATCCATTCTTTCCAACAAATATGGCTTACAAATGCTCCAGTAATAAACATAATGGTTTTTTTATTAGATAAATACATCATATCGAAGCTATTAGGTTAGTTTTCAGAAAGTAATACAGTTTGAAAACAAAAGAAATGCCTTTTTTATAAAGTATTGATTATAAAAGCATTGTTAGAACAGCTAGTGGCAGAATTATTATATATCGTTAAAAACAAGTTTTGATTCTTGAAATATCATAAGTTCAAGCAAAAAAAAATCTAGTAAATCCTTTATTTTAAAGGCTCTGCGTTTTGGTTTAATCTTTGTCTCCCTCAAAAAACAATATGGGTTTCAATCTTTAAATTATAATTATGGAAAAAATTTATGACACAGAAACAAGTTTCGCAGAATTAGGCGATCGTACCATTGCTTATCGCTCGTATGGAAAAGGAAAGGCAATAATTTTTGTAAACCGTTTTAGAGGAACGTTAGATACGTGGGATCCGCTGTTTGTGGCAAAGGTGGCCGAAAAGTTTAATGTTATTGTATTTGATTATTCTGGAATTGGTTCTTCTACAGGCAGTCTTGCGCCAGATATTACCGTTGTAGCAAAAGATGTTAAAGATCTTGCTGATTACTTAAAGTTGGATTCAATTGTTGTTCTAGGATGGTCTTACGGTGGATTAGTGGCACAAACGGCAACTTTATTATATCCTAATCTTGTAACGCATGCGGTTTTAGTTGGAACAAATCCGCCGGGGAAAAATGAGATTCCTATAGAACAGGCATTTTTTGATGCGGCGCTAAAACCAGTAAACGATTTTGAGGATGAAATTGTTTTGTTTTTCGAACCAAAATCAGAATCTAGCCGATTAGCAGCAAAAGCTTCTCATGATCGAATTCATAAAAAAATCGATGGCGGAAAAATCCCTTCTACTATGGATGTTTTTCAATTGTATTTTGGAGGAGGTGATACTTTTAGAGATGATCCTCTTAATTTTAGAGAACAGATAAAGAAGATCAAAACGCCTATTTTAATTATTTCTGGAGATCATGATATCAGTTTTGCTGTAGAAAATTGGTACTCGTTTGTCAACCAGATGGCAAATACGCAAATGATTGTTTACACTGCAACAGGACACGGACCTCAACATCAATATCCTGAACTTACAGCGCAGTACATCATTAATTTTGTGAGCTATACATAACAAAAAACAGAAATATAAATTGCAGAAAATAGTCGCATAGCTATTTTCTGTTGAAAGGAATAGTGTCAGCAGCTATTCCTTTTTTCATGAAAAAAAATCAGAATCTTTTTTAGCGCAGCATTAATTGCAGATGATATTTCGCTAAAAGTTATCTTTTAGCGAAATATAACAAAGAGAATAACCAATTTATATCTCTATAGTGCTGTTTATTTTAGGAAGAAATAATTGAAGTGAAGCCTTTTTAAAGGCATCTAAAGCTTTTTGATGATCCATGACAATAAAACCGAAAGTGTCGTAATGAACGCCTAATATCTTATTGACTCCAACCAGTTTTGAGGCTTCGATAGCTTCTTCAATACCCATTGTAAGTCCGTCACCAATTGGGAAAACTGCAAAATCAAGTTTTGCAAATTTAAGAATAAGCTGCATGTCTAAAGTCAAAGCAGTATCGCCGCTGTAGTAAAAATTTCCGTCAGAAGTTTTGAGTACAAAACCACAAGCGATTCCTCCATAAGAACCATCTATAAAACTGCTGGGATGCTGAGCAACGACACATTTTACAGTTCCGAAATCAAAATCAAATTTACCGCCAGGGTTGATAGGATGCGCATTTTCGATTCCGTTTTTCAATAGCCAATTATAGATTTCAAAATTTCCGAGCACTTTGGCTCCCGTATTTTTTGCAATTCGTTCTACATCGAGAATGTGGTCATAATGCGCATGAGAAATAAAAATATAATCTGCTTTTATGGCATCAACGTCAACTTCTTTGGCCAATTCGTTTGGCGTAATAAAAGGATCAAAAAGAAGGTGTTTTCCGTTAGCATAAACCGAAAAACACGAATGCCCGTAGTAAGTAACTTTCATGATAAATAGTTTTAAATCAGTTAATAATGAAGAATATTTTTTCAAGAAATATGCCAATGGAGAAGAACACTATAAAAGCAAAAGTTATTTAAATGCTCCAGCGGAGCAAAATATTTGTAGAAGGATCCATTTCACAGAAACAAAAAGCTCCAGAGGAGCGGCATGAAAACGGTTTTGAAATAGTAAAGTTTTGTATATAAATTTGGCTAAAGCCCTATATGCTTAAATTTCTGTAACCTCCAGCTAAAGCTGGAGGCAATTGTTCTGATGCTCTAGCGAAGAGACATGCAAATGTTTAGAAAAGGTTCAAATATCTTTTTTTATTACTAGTTTTTTAAAAAGAAAAAATATATGATTTTAGAAAAATTAACAGGCAGTTATTAAATAAAATCTTATCTTTAACTAGTTGGTATATCGGTCTATACGCTATACTTTTCTCGTTGTTGTTTAGATTAAGACCCCATTTTCATAAACAGCAATTTAAATTCGGTCATTCGGATAATTCCGGATTTATCTGGAACAATAAGTTTTTATCTCATTTCTATTTTATCCTGCAGTTTTAATAAAACAGCAAAAGAAGTCGCTAGTTCAAAGTAATTTCAATTTATAAGAATAATATATAGATGTACGTAAGACTAAATTTTCTAAAACCCTGTATTTTGTTTTGCTTTTTAGTATCCTGTCTGGAAACAAAAGCACAAACCACATCTCTGGAGGAATGTTTTTCTATAGCACAGCAAAATAATATTACCATAAAACAAGCAAAATCTGCATTAAAAACAGGCGAATACAATCTTCAGGCCGAGAAGAAAGGGTATTTCCCTAAGGTGGATCTTTTGTCGAGTTATTCTTATTTAAGCAACCCGCTTACTATAAATCTGCAAACGGTAAAAGATGGAATTGTCGAAGGTTCATCGCAGCAAAGTGTAAATACTGCCAACGAAATTTATCATGAAATTACAGGCGGCAATTTGTCGCAGGCTGCTCAGGATCGTATTTACGATGCTTCAAAAAAAGTGATTAGCGGTATTTATCCAGATTACAATCCTAGTTTAAGCAAGCAATCCTATTTTATTGCGGGGGTAGGAGTTCGTCAACCTATTTTTTTGGGAAATAAAATAAATTCCAGCATTGATTTGGCTCAATCCGTTGTCAATTCAGCAGATATTGGTGTCGAGCTTGCTGGTAAAGAAGTTGATTTTTTAATTGCAATTCAATACATCAGAATATTATATCTCAATTCTTTAATTAAAAAACAGGAACAGATTGTAAATGCTTTAGATAAAAATAAAAATTACGCAGAAGAGCTAGTAAGAAATAAAATACTGCCTCCTTACCAGAAGAATTGGACGAATGTGGTCTTAATTCAAGCACAAAGCCAATACAACAATATTAAGTTGGAAAAGCAAAATGCCCATTTGGAACTGAATAAGCTTATGGGAGTTGACCTTAATACCCAAATAGTGATTTCAGACACCTTGAGATACAATGCAGTGAATCTAGAGAAGCCTGTTAAGGATTACTGGCTTACAAATCCCGTTTACAGAATTGCAAACAACAAAATTACGTACGCAGAAACTGCTGAAAAAATCAGCAAATCAATGGCTTTGCCTAATATTTTTGCAATAGGAAATTACAACTTATATCAGAAAGATTTACCGGTTTCTATTCCAGATTGGTTTGTGGGGTTGGAATTGCAATGGACTTTGTACAACGGACAGACAAGCAAAAAAACTTTGGCCGCGAAACAGATGATAGAAGAGGCCAAGTTAGGAGAGGAGAATTCGAGTTTAATGCTTCAAGTGCAGTCGAGAGTAGCTAAGAATAAAATGAGTTCTCTTCAAAACGATGTTGATGCCATGGATGCAGCCAGAAAAGAAGCCGCTACAACAAGCAGTTTAATTACCAAAAGAATGAACAATCAGCTGTCATCACCAAAAGACGTGAATGATGCTTTATTGGTAGAAACGGAAATTGAAAAAGGATATTATACCGCTGTATTAGGATACTATCTGGCATTAGCCGAATATTTTAATAGCTTAGGAAATCCAAGTCAAATAACGCAATTTATTAAATAGATGAAAGAGATATTTAAAAACTATTGGGCGCTGATCATTCCGATCTTTGTAGTAATAGCAGGATTGATTTTTTTCTTAAAAGATAATAACGAAGAAAATAATTTCATAGGAATGGTCGATGCATCAAGTGTTGATGTAGCGGCAGAATTCCCAGGCAGATTAGATTCGTTGCTTGTTCAGCAGGGCGACACTGTAAAAACAGGGCAATTATTGGCCGTGCTTCGATCTAACGAAATAAATGCGATTAAAGCGCAGGCGTTATCGGCTATAGATGCAGCAAAAGGTCAGCAGGAACTGCTTACGCAGGGAGCAAGGCCAGAACTCATTGAAGCCACTTCTAAATTGTATCAAATCAGTCAGGAGCAATATAAATTGTTTAGCACTACTTATGACCGCATGGAACGATTATACAAAGAAGATGTTATATCGGGACAGGAAAAAGATGTTTTCTATTTTAAGTTTCAAGCTGCGAAAAAAGAAATGGAAACCGCTCAGTTAAATCTGCAAATGCTAAAAAATGGTACAAGACCTGAATTGCTAAAAACTGCAAATGCAATTGTAAAACAAGCAGAACAAGCTTATGAATTGACGAAGGCACTTGGAGATAATACAAAAGTATATGCTCCAGCAGATGGCGTAATCTCGAGTTTGGTTACACATCAAGGAGAAATTATATCAATTGGGTATCCGATCATGACAATAGAGAAGAAAAACTCAACTATAATTAAGTTTAATATCAGACAAGATAAATCAAATCTGCTAAAGGTAGGAAGCAAAGTATCGGTTAAAGTTCCAGGCTGCGAACCTGAAACGTTTAGTACTACCGTACATTCTATTGCGCCTACATTGGAATTTGCCAATTGGGTTCCGTCTAAAGACAAAGGAGAATTTGAACTGAGAACTTTTACCATAGAACTAAAGCCTGAAAACCTTTCACAGATAAAAGGACTTCGTTCTGGCATGACAGCTTCTTTAATTCTTCCTTAATGAATGCTATCAAGAACATAATTGTTAGGGAATGGAAGCGCATTCTAAGTTTGAAAGTGTTTTACTTGGTAATGCTTGTGGTTCCTGCGGCTTTGTTTTTCTTCTATGCTCTTATTTATCAGAAGCAGGAGGCTAAAAATTTGGCATTTGCGGTTTGGGATGAAGATCAAAGCCCTGTTAGCCGTGAATTGCTTTTTTTATTAGAGCAAAAAGAAGCATTGCAAATTACTAGAAGAGTAAGCAGTGAAGCCGAAGTAAAAAAACTGATACAAGAAGGTAAAATCTTAGGAGCCATACATTTTCCCGCAAATCTTCAAAAGAATATTTACAGCAGACATCCAAGTACTGTAACCTTGTATACTAATGCTGCGGCGTTAGTTCCTGCCAAATTAGTTTATAAGGCTGTTGCCGAAGTTGTAATTACTGGAAGCACAGGCGTAATTTTGCAGAAATTGGTAAAAACCGGAATGAAATCTGATCGGGCAATGGCAATTGCGAATCCGATTAGTCTCAATACCTATCAGCTTTATAATCCGACTTATAATTATCAGGAATATTTGGTTCCAGGATTAATAACTGTCGGTATGCAGATGATTCTAATTATTGGTTCTATGCTGGCTTTAAATTATGAATGGGTGACAGAAACAATGCACGAACTTTACGATTCATCTAGAGGTTCTGTCGTTGCTGTAATTGTTGGAAAAACAATTGCGCATCTCGCCATCAGCTGGATTAATTTTATCATCATTGTAGGTGTCATATTTCCCTTTTTTGATATTGGTGTTTCTGCAGCAACAGGTAAGTTTTTTATCATTTATACACTGCTTTCTTTAGCCTGTATAGGCATTGGCATGTTTATATCGGCTTTGTTTAAAGACGTAATGCTTTCGGGAGATGTTGCCCTTTTCTATACTTCACCCGCTTTTGTTTTCAGCGGATTTACTTTTCCGAGATGGGCAATGCCTTGGTACGACCAATACTATGCGCTTATTATGCCTTATACCTCGTTTTTAGATGGATTTTTTAAAGTCTATTATATGAATCTCCCTTTAAAATATGCTTTAGGAGATTTCTCCAAACTTTTATTGTTCTGTGCGGTAATGTACCCGACAGCTATGTTGTTGTTCAAACGTCAATTTAATTCGATTAAAAATGAAAAAGAAACCGCAACAATCGCTGACTAATTTTTTTTTGAGAGAAGCTTCGCAGGTAGTAAAAGATCATAGTTTGCTGCTAACGCTTCTTATCGCACCTTTGCTTTATGCTTTTTTTTACGGAAGCATTTATATCAATAAAGAAGAATTTGATGTGAAATTGGCTGTTGTCGATGATGATAATTCGAGATTATCCCGCTTGCTGCAGCAAAACATCGACGATTCTCCGATAGTAGAACTCATTCATTTTTCTAATCTAGAACAGGCAAAAGAGCAGATGTATCAAGGCAATTGCCAAGGTTATTTTTATATTCCAGAAGGGACAGAAGCCAATTTGCTGAGTTTAAAACAAAGTAATGTTGTATTGGCAATCAATGCTGCAAGGTTTCTTCCCTCGAGCGATCTCTTACTAAATGTCCAACAGATATGTCTCACGGTTGGGGCGGGAGTGAGGCTTCAGTATTATCAGAAAAAAGAAGGCATGAGCACTACTATTGCTATGGAAAATGTAATGCCTGTAAATTTAGATTATCGTCCGTTATTTAATGAAAGATCAAGTTATGGAGCCTTTTTGTTGCCTGGATTATTAGCTCTGATTTTACAGCAGACCTTACTGATTGGTCTATCCGAAAGTGTTGCAGGCGAGCGTCAGCGTTCTCGTTTGAGCGAATGGTTGGGTTCTGGTATTTCTAATGGCATCTGGGGAAAAGGATTGTTCTATCTGATTCTTTTTTCTTCCTATGGCTTTTTCTTTTTAAATGTAAATTACAAATTGCTTAATTTACCCATGAGAGGCAACGGATTGGAATTGAGTTTATTGTTGCTTTTGTTCATTGTCACTTTAATTCCGATGGCTCAGTTTATTGGTTCTTTGTTCAAATCGCAATTGCTTTGTTTGCAGATGATGGCTTTTTCTACTTATCCAATTTTCTTGATTACAGGTTACAGTTGGCCGTTTGAGTCGCTTCCGCTAGTATTACAATGGCTGTCCAACCTTTTGCCGACAACGCCTTTTATTGTTTTGTATACGTCCATCGTACAATCGGGTGCGAGTTTATGGAACAATCCGTCTGTTTTATTGCATCTTATATTGCTTTTTGCTTTTTATAGCACAATTTGTTTTGTTCGCTTACGATATTTAGCGAGTAAAGAGTTATGAATTATGAGTTATGAATTATGAATTATGAGTTATGAGTTATGAGTTTTGCCTAATCGTTACGCATACATTCATACATAGCCCGTGGGTTTCAACCACGGGGATACGAATGATATGGTATAATTTGAATTGACTCTAGCTCAAGTTGGAGGCAACTCATAAAAAAAACTCAACTTCGAGAGTTTTGAATTATTAATAATTTTTAAATCTGCTCAATCTGCCAAATCTGCGAGAGAACAAATAAAAAAAAGCTGGAATAAATCGCATTTTACGATTTGCTCCAGCTTCTTAATTGAGTTATTTACTTACCTAAATTTATTACAATACCACCAATGGAGAAATTATGCCAAGCATAATTCTTCCGCTTGTGATATTCGATTGTCCCAAATCTGTTTTAGCATAATCGCTATAATTGTAGAATCGCTGCACATATGTGGCAAAAAACTTTAAGTTGAAGTTTTTGATCGGATAAAATTCTACTGTTGGAATAATGCCGTATGCGGTACGAATTCGGTTCGAGCTTACAGTCGGATCAGGAATCTCTTTCCACGAGGCTTTACTTGTCATCCCGATAACCGTAAGTTTCCATTGTTCATTCAGAGAATATACCGTTCTAAGCCAATGTTCTACATAATACACATTTTCTGCGGCATGATCTAAAACGGTATCTGGAATAATAGTACTAACCACTCCTGTTCGGTCTAGATCTTCACTGCTCCATTTGAAATCATATTGAAAAAGCCATTTTTTGCTTCTAAATTGATTTCCTAATGCCGTATAGTACATATTTACAGGCCTTCCATTTTTTGTGGCTTCCTGAAAAATACTGAAACTGTATATCGTTTTGAATTTTCCGCCTAAAAAACTTCCGTTCCAGTTTCCAACGTAAGCTGCCGGAAATTTTGCTTCTTCTACATCTGGCACATTTTGATAGAGTTCAGAAAAAGTTTTGGTTCTTGAATTTAAGATCTGTCCCGAAAAGACATGGTTGGCATTCAATTTCCAGTTTACCTGAACTCCTGTCAGAAAGTTATCCGAATTATCAACAATGTCATTGTATTGATAGATGTCAATAGGGTTCATATCAAACTCATAACCACCCCAGTTAGCCGTCATTTTTCCAATTGCAATACTTGTTCTGTTGGATATATTATAACCAATAAAAGCCAAGTCAGTAGAACTGCTGATGTTATCGGTAGATTGCGGTTCAGTTTCTTTAGTATATCGGTCTCGAAACCTAAAAAAAACTTTGTCCTTATACACTTTTCCTTTTATTTCCAATCTAAACTGATTTACTTCAAATTTACTGCCAGTGTAATTTCCGTCATCAAAATAGGTGTTGAACCCTACTTGTGTATTGAAAATTAAATCAACATTATTGAGCAAATCAACTTTTGTTGCTTTTATTAGTGGTGTTTTATGATTCAGGACCGTATCAGTCTGTTTTTCTTGCTGTGCGTAAACACTTGAAGCCAAAAAAACGCCCAAAATTATTGAAGTTAAGACACGCATAATTTACAATTTCAAGTTTAATACTCAAAGAAATACTCCTGCAGTTTTTTGCTATCGCTTGTTTGTGTAAGGCCCAACATTAGTAAAATTCGTGCTTTCTGCGGAATCAAATCATCGGTGACAATTGTTCCAAGCTTTTGGTCATCGGTTTCGTCAAATAAAGTAACTCTTCCAGACGGTACTCTGGAAGCTCTTGCAACGGCAATCCCCTTTTTAACAGCGCTAGCTGCAGCATCTGAATTTACCTTATTTAGATTTCCGTTACCCAAACCGCCAGTTACAATTCCTTTTACTCCAGATGCTACATATGCATTAATTGCAGTTGCAGGTGCATCAGCATATAATTCGACAATCGCGACTTCAGGTAAAGTTGTTAAACCTGTAATATCAAACGGGGTATTTTTATTGGCTTTTCTTACCGGAGTTTCATAAAGAATGACTTTACCGTCATAAACCTGCCCAATTGGACCATTGTTTGGCGCTGTAAACGCATTTAAGTGTGTTGTACTGGTTTTTACGGCACTTCTTCCTGTAAAAATGTATTCGTTAAATACCAATAAAACGCCACTGTGTGCCGCTTGTTTTGAAGCTGCGAGAGTTACTGCATCATACAAATTCTTTGGCCCGTCTGCGCTGATGGCTGTTGCTGGACGCATAGAACCTGTAACAATTACAGGTTTGTCATATCGTACTGTCAATGATAAAAAATAAGCAGTTTCTTCCTGAGTATCTGTTCCGTGGGTGATTACGATTCCGTCAGCTTCATTATTTTTATAAATCTCATTTATTCTTTTATTCAGTTTAATCCAAATGTCTACAGTCATGTCCTGACTTCCTACATTTGAGATCTGTTCTCCTGAAATCTCTGCAACTTTGTCAATTCCTGGAACTGCTGCAATTAAATCTTTTATAGGTAATTGTCCCGCGGTATAAGCAGAACGATCTGCAGATGCACCTTGGCCTGCAATTGTTCCTCCAGTTGCTAGTATTTTAATTCGAGGTAATTTTTGAGCATAAATGCCTGTTACTAATAAAACGGATAATAATAAAGTAAATAGATTTTTCATAGATCAAATGTTTATATTTTACAATTCTATTATTTTTTTGAATTTTCCCAGCTGGTTACATATTCCAATAAAATTTTACGGATATTTTTTCCAAGAATCAGATAACTATCAGTTGGAAGATTGGCAAGAGAAACCCTGATACTCCATTCTGGACCTGCAAAACCGCCACCATTTAAAAGTACAATGGCTGTTTTTTCGGCTAAGCGAAACAATACATCAACAGGTTCGAAATTGGTTTTTAGCCAATTGGCAAAATCATCTCCATAAAAATGTTTGGCAGCCACCATAACATCAATTTCAGAGTAATATCCTGCTCGCATTGGGTCTTCTAGAATTGGCACTTCTAATCCTTCCCACAATAAATTAAGACGTTTATGAATGATAGATTGCGTAAGCGTTTTGTAAACATCTTGAGTATCTAGTAAACAAAATGCAGAGAAAAGCATCATCTGAAATTGCTGAGGTAATGATAATCCTGCCGTGTGGTTTAAAGCCACTTGTCGGCTGTCAGCAACCAGTCGATCAATAAACTTGATTTTTTCCGGTTCTAATGTTAAGCTGGAATAGCGGTCATGCAATTCTTTTTTGAGAGCAGGACTTAAATTGGCAATCTTTTTGTCGAATATATTGTCCTCATGAATGGCTATGGTTCCAAGTCTCCAGCCTGTACATCCGAAGTATTTTGAATATGAATAAACCGTAATCGTATTATGAGGGATAATAGCCATTAAGGATTTGAAATTATTAACGAATGTTCCATAAACGTCATCAGTAATGACCATCAATTCCGGATTATCATTTTTTACAATATCGGCAATATAATTTAATGTCTCACTGCTCATTGCAGAAGAGGGCGGATTACTCGGATTTACTACAAAGGCAACTTTTACAGCAGGATCTTTCAGTTTGTCTAATTCAGAATTTGGATATTGCCAAGTATGGAATCCGTTTTCGCCAACTCCGCTAGCTTGTACGTAAACGACATCAAATTTGTATCGATCTAATTCCGGAATTTCAATATAAGGCGTAAAAGTAGGAGTAAGGAGCGCTATTTTATCACCGCGTTCGGTAAGATGGTTTTGCATTAAGGAATCGAAAATATAGCACATCGCTGCAGTTCCTCCTTCAACAGCAAAAATATCATATTTGCCTTTGTCGTTTCCTGTACCGCACATTTCCTGTACTAAATAGTCGTGTACAATGACCTCTATTTGACTTAGCATACGGTCAGGAACAGGATAGTTAAATCCGATTACGGCTTCTATCCATTCACGGATCCATGCATCGCCGTCAAAGTCATGTTTGTCGACACCATAATGGTATGTTTTTTCTAAAAGTGATGCAGCAGGAGCATCTTTGTGTTTAGCCAAAAACGTTTCAAAACGTGAAGCCACACCGTTTTTGTTCTGCACAATACCAGCCAAAATGCCTTGTTCTTCCATAACATTGCGACATTCTTCTAGTGCAAATTGTCCGAAAAGGAAAAAAGCTTCTCTCGGAACCGTAGCAATCCAGTTTGGGTTTCCTCTTCCGGCATTAAGGGTTATCGCTGTCGATTTAAGGGCGCTTTCTTCTGCCAGATGGATTAATTCATTTTTGATTTCAAACGGACTTAGGGTTTGAAGTGTTTTCTCGACCTCTCGAGATGTTTTTATTTTTGAAATATCAATTGCCATGATTTAAATTGTTTTAGAGATTATATAAAATTTGATTAACTCATGATTAAAATGATGACGACGCCCCATATAATGAGCAGCGTATTGCCGACGGCGTAGGTTACGGTATATCCTAAAGCAGGTGTTTTGCTTTTTACGGCATCTTGCAAAGCTCCGAGGGCGGCTGTAGTAGTTCTTGCACCAGCGGCGCATCCTAAGTTTATAATAGGGTGGAATTTGAAAATATATCGTCCTATAAGAAGTCCAAGAATTAACGGAATTGATGTTGCCGCCGCGCCCGCGATGAAAAGTCCCCAGCCAGCTTCTTGAAATCCCACGATAAAACTTGGTCCTGCTGTAATACCCACTACGGCTATAAAAATGTTTAATCCAACATTATTCATAATCCACAAAGCAGGTTCTGGAATTCGCCCAAAAGTTGGATGCTGACCTCTTAACCATCCGAAGAAAAGTCCAGATATTAAGGCACCTCCGCTTGTACTTAGGCTTATTGGCACTCCACCAATTTTGACGGTCAATGCACCTAGTAATCCGCCTAGAACTATTCCTAAACCCACAAAAGCCATATCAGTTGAGTTTGTTGGACGATCTGGATAACCAATATGAGTGGCAACTTGATCCACATCTCGTTTGATTCCTACTAATTCGATCATATCTCCTTTTTGCATTACGGTATTAGGCAATATAGGCATCTGGATTCCAGATCGTTTTAATGATCTGATGACAACTCCATGCATGTATTTGAGATGACGCAAGTCTGCAAGAGTTTTGCCAATTACTTCTTTTTTTACAATTAAGACACTTAAAACTTCTACTGGAAAATTAAGAAGTTCGATATCCAGAACTTCTTTCTCATTTACAGCCACATAATTCATCATATATTCTCTTCTTCCGCCCAAGGCAACTACATCATTTTCTTGAATTACAAATTCTGGAGTAGCATCTATGATTTCTTTTCCTCTTCTGATTCGCTGTATAAATAAGCGTCTTCCTTTGCTTTCTAACTCATTTTCAACATCTAAAACGGTTTTATTACAAGCATAAGAATGTGCAGCAATCTCATAGGCATTGTATATTACGCGATCATACGCAGAGGCAATACTCGGATCATCGCCAATGGCATCACCACCCAGCTGAATTTCAAGTTCTTTTGCTTTTTCTACTAAGTTGCCACCTAATAATTTTGGACCAATAGAAGCTAATAGCCAAGCCGATCCAGCGGTTCCAAAAATGTAGGTGACTGCATAGGCAACTGGAATTTTATTAATTAAAGCCGCTTTTTGATCGGCAGGAATGCTCAGTTGATTTATGGTATCTGAGGCCACACCAATAACAGCAGATATGGTTTGAGAACCTGCAAGCATACCAGCGGTCAGTCCCATATCGTAGCCCATAATTTTGCCTACCAGATAAGGACAAATTAGACATAAAACGCATACTACTGCAGCATACAGCATTTGAGGCAGCCCATCTTTTTTTAGACCTCCAAAGAATTGTGGTCCTACGCTATATCCGACAGCGAAAAGGAACATCAGAAAAAATACAGATTTTACGTTAGGAGAAATCACAATATCTAATTGTCCGATTAAGACTCCAACAAGTAAAACACTAGTTACAGTTCCTAAAGAAAAGCTTCCGATTTTAAATTTTCCTATAAAGTAGCCTAAAGATAAGGTGAGAAAAATGGCTAGTTCGGGATAATCTTTTAATGTAGTAATAATCCAATCCATAAAGTATTTGTTTTAGTTATTGTCAATAATTGATTATGAAAATCGCAGGGAGGCAGAAAAATTGGCGAGGAGATTTTAAGGGCAGATATTTTATGTCTTTCAAAATTAGACCAGAAAGTCAGAATAATTGCATAAAATTAGGGCTAGAGATGTTTCAAGTTATAACTTGAAACAAAAAAACTTGGGTTGCAAATTATAATTTGAAACATGTTTTTATAATCAAGATGAGCTTTTTAGAAAATACATGTCAATTTTTAAGATTTTATCTGCAACGTAATTATCATGCAAAGTATAGCATTACTCGGTTGTGATGCGTATATTTGAGAGAATAAAAAATAGAAGCCATTATGAAGAAAATAGGATTTTTATCATTTGGGCATTGGGCTAATCATCCATCATACAAGACTCGCACAGCGGCAGATACTTTGCTGCAATCTATTGATTTAGCTGTAGCTGCAGAAGAAATAGGAATAGATGGAGCTTACTTTCGTGTGCATCATTTTGCACAGCAGTTAGCGTCTCCTTTTCCGTTGCTTTCGGCAGTGGGAGCTAAAACGAGCAAAATAGAAATTGGGACGGGCGTAATCGATATGCGCTATGAAAATCCGATGTATATGGTTGAAGATGCCGGAGCAGCCGATTTGATATCAGAAGGACGTTTACAACTTGGAATAAGCAGAGGATCACCAGAACAAGTTATTGACGGATGGCGTTACTTTGGTTATGAACCCGAAGAAGGTGAAACCGATGCCGATATGGGGCGTAAAAAAGCTTTGGAATTTTTGGATAAATTAAATGGAGAAGGATTTGCAGAACCCAATCCGTACCCGATGTTTCCAAATCCGCCTGGCCTGTTGCGCATAGAGCCACACTCTGAAGGATTAAGAGAACGAATCTGGTGGGGAGCGGCATCTAATGCAACTGCTATTTGGGCAGCAGAGAACGGCATGCATCTTCAGAGTTCTACGCTTAAATATGACGAAAATGGAAAACCATTCCATATTCAGCAGGCAGAGCAAATAAGATTATATAAAGAAGCATGGAAAAAAGCTGGGCATCAGCGTGAAGCGAGAGTTTCTGTCAGTCGCTCGATTTTTGCACTCGTCAACGATCAAGACAAATATTATTTTGGCGGACAAGCCAAAGGCAATGATAGTTTTGGTTATATAGAGCAAGACAAAAGAGCAATTTTTGGTAAAAGCTATACCGCAGAACCTGATAAACTGATTGAAGAATTGGCGCAAGACGAAGCCATTCAGGAAGCAGATACATTGCTGTTGACCATTCCGAATACTTTGGGTGTAGATTATAATGTACACATTTTATCTTCTATACTAGAACACGTGGCTCCGGCATTGGGTTGGAGATAGATTCTATTTGCTTAAAAAAATAAAATCCTGAATCAATAATTTGGTTCAGGATTTATTTTTAAAAATCAATTCAATTAGCATCCTTTGCCTGTCTGATTTTTGTATTAATAACAACTCCGATGTTTTATTGGTAATGATAAAAACATCGAAGTTGTATATTTTGTTTTTTCGGTCCAAATTCTTTTTAAAGCTTATGCACTACAGAGCATCCCAAGATGCACTTGGATAGTAGATAGAGCTTGTTACAGGAGCAGTCCAATAACTTTGGCTTCCCCCACGGAAAGTGTGGAAGCTTACAGCATTAACATTTCTCTTAGCATCATTAGTTACCCAACGAATCTTTTCATTCAAAATTTCTGTACCATTTACATAATACTTTACATATCCGTCTGTATTTGAACCCGTATTCAGTTTCACAGATATCTGGCAGTTATAGGTAACGCCTTCTTGAATGTAATATTTTTTTCCAAAATCATTTCCGTACTGTCCTGGCTGATCTCTATAATATACATAAGGCTGAAGATAAGCGCCGCTTCCTTTAGCTGTGTTTGATCCGTTTGGACAATACCACATAAATCTGGCGCTTCCTCCATTTCCATCCCATGCAGCATCGCCACCTGTATTTTGGTCACCAATTAAGATTCCGTATCCGCATTTTCCGCCTCGGCTCCAGTAAAATCCGTTATTAAATTTCATTTGGAACCAAACCGTGTAAACGCCAGTTGACCAAACACCATACGATGTGCATAAACCGCCAGGACAAGATAAGGTATTGGTTTGCAATGTAATTGTTCTTGCTCCGGCTGTCCCTCTTGCTGTTGTGTTGCCATCCAGTGCCGAATTAGATCCAAGAGTATCTTTACTTGCGATTTGCTGTGCCTCTTTTTTAGCGGTTTGGAGACCGTTCATGTCTTCTTGTTCCTTTTCACAAGAAGTAAGCACTAATGCCATGGTTAATAGCATACTGGTTAATTTTAAGAATTTCTTCATCTTTTAATTTTTTAAGGTTAGTAAACGATTAATAGTTAGTAATAATAGATAGTAGATTATGGTATTGGAACCGAAAGTGTAAAGTTGGGCAATAATAATTTTGGGAAGGAGTAATAAAGTACGTTTTTACGTACATAGAAATACAGGCTCTATTTTTTATCTTCTTTTGGGAGAATTCAGACCATTATTTTTCCTTGAAATACTTAAGTGTTAAGGACAGACTTTGTGCAAATAGCTGTACTGTAAAATTTTATATAAATAAAAGATTCTTTTTATTAAATTTATAAGTTAATATCTCATATTGAAAAATGTCATTTTCATCAATAAAAGATGTTTTTTTAAACTGTCTGATTTATAAGTATTTTAAATATTAAAAATAGACATGAATAGATTTTGTCTATTTCGGAAGTAGTATTTACAATCTACAGCCCTAATTTTCTCTTTCATTAGTTTGTAATTTAGTCAAAAATAAAAATTTTCAACTATGGATAATCAATCAAATGACATCAGCAAATGCCCTTTTCATAATGGGAGCATGGACAAGCAAGCGGCTTCAGGAACAAAAAATCGTGACTGGTGGCCTAAACAGTTAAAGGTAAATATCCTGAGACAAAATTCAGTATTGTCAAATCCCTTGGATAAGGATTTTAATTACGCAGAAGCGTTTAAAACTCTAGATCTTGACGCTGTAAAGAAAGATTTACATGCTCTTATGACTGATTCACAAGATTGGTGGCCTGCTGATTTTGGCCACTACGGAGGACTTTTCATTCGAATGGCTTGGCATAGTGCCGGTACTTACAGAGTTCATGACGGGCGCGGAGGAGCAGGAGCAGGGCAACAGCGTTTTGCGCCGCTAAATAGCTGGCCTGATAATGTGAGCTTAGACAAAGCACGAAGATTGCTTTGGCCAATAAAACAAAAGTATGGTCAAAAGATTTCGTGGGCCGATTTGCTAATCTTAACAGGGAATGTAGCCTTAGAATCAATGGGTTTTAAAACATTCGGTTTTGCAGGAGGACGTGCCGATGTGTGGGAAGCAGACGAATCTGTATATTGGGGATCTGAAACGACTTGGCTTGGTGGTGATGAACGTTATAAAGATGGATCTGAAGGCGTGCCGAAAGATCATGGTGTTGTTTCATCCGATGATAATGCAGATGGAAATATTCATAGTAGAAATCTAGAAAAACCACTTGCCGCAGTGCAAATGGGACTTATATATGTAAATCCAGAAGGGCCAGACGGAAATCCTGATCCGATTGCGGCTGCAAAAGATATTAGAGATACTTTTGGTCGTATGGCAATGAATGATGAAGAAACTGTAGCACTTATAGCTGGTGGACATACTTTTGGTAAAACTCATGGAGCTGCTTCTTCAGACCATGTGGGGAAAGAGCCAGAAGCTGCTGGTTTAGAATTGCAAGGTTTAGGATGGCAGAATAGCTATGGTTCAGGAAAAGGGTCAGACGCCATTACAAGTGGACTTGAAGTAACTTGGACAAAAACGCCAACACAATGGAGCAATAACTTTTTCGAGAATTTATTTGGCTTCGAATGGGAACTTTCTAAAAGTCCTGCCGGTGCTCATCAATGGGTAGCAAAAAATGCTGAGGCCATTATTCCTGACGCTTTTGACCCTAATAAAAAGCACTTGCCAACCATGCTTACAACCGACTTATCATTAAGATTGGATCCAGCTTATGAGAAGATATCGCGCCGATTTTTAGAAAATCCAGATGAATTTGCAGATGCTTTCGCACGTGCCTGGTTTAAACTGACGCACCGTGATATGGGACCGCGCGCCCTTTATCTAGGACCTGAAGTGCCAGCGGAAGAATTGTTATGGCAAGATCCAATTCCAGAAGTAAATCATACTCTAATAAATGATCAGGATATAGCTCAACTTAAAGAAAGAATATTAAATTCAGGTTTAACGGTGTCTCAACTAGTTTCAACAGCTTGGGCTTCTGCTTCTACGTTTAGAGGATCAGATAAGCGAGGCGGTGCAAACGGCGGGCGCATAAGACTTGCGCCTCAAAAAGACTGGGAAGTAAACAATCCAACTGCATTAAAAGTGGTTTTAGATAAATTAGAAGCCATTCAAAACGAATTTAATACAGCGCAAAATGACGGGAAAAAAGTTTCACTAGCAGATTTAATTGTTTTAGGAGGTTCTGCTGCCGTTGAAAAAGCGGCTAAAGATGCAGGAGCTTCAGTTTCTGTGCCTTTCGCTCCTGGACGTATGGATGCATCTGCAGAACAGACAGATGTTGAATCATTTGGATATCTTGAGCCAAAAGTAGATGGTTTTAGAAACTACAGAAAAACAAAATCATCTGTTTTGACAGAAGAATTGCTTATCGATAAAGCTAATTTACTGACCCTTACAGCGCCAGAATTGACAGTGCTTTTAGGAGGTCTTCGTGTGCTGGATATTAATGCTGACGGAAGCAAAAATGGTGTTTTTACCACTAGACCAGGTCGCCTGACAAATGACTTCTTTGTAAATCTTTTGGATATGAACACACAATGGCAAGCCGTTTCTAACGATAAAGAACTTTATACAGGAAACGACCGAAGCACTGGACAGCCTAAATGGATAGGAACACGTGCCGATCTTGTTTTTGGTTCAAACTCAGAATTGAGAGCAATTGCAGAAGTGTATGCTGCATCTGATGCACATGAGAAATTTGTGCATGATTTTATTGCCGTTTGGACTAAAGTAATGAATCTGGATAGATTTGATTTGAAAAAATAATATTAGCGAAAAGCAATAAACGTAAAAAGACGCTATAATTGGCGTCTTTTTCTTTTAAGATCCTTGCAAATTAAAAAACAATTTTTCCTTTTTTTATCAGTTTTTGGAAGGTTAAAAGGATTTTTCTGCTTAACTTGTAGAATCCAAAATCAATTCTTATGACTTTAAAGGGACTTATTCTTGTCGGTTTTATACTTGCATTATATTCTTGTGGAAACAAAAAAGAGCAGGAGCTTATTGTGCGCGAAAACTCACTTTTAGAAAGGGAGAAACAGTTTCAAGATAAAGAAGCAGAATACGAAAAGCTGTTAAAAATGAAAGACAGTTTACTGTCTCTCTCTAAAGTAAAAGATACGCTTCCAAAAATAAAAGAATGGCCTGAAAACCTAAAAGTGGCATGGAACAGCAAAATGGTCTGCAGGGAATCGAATTGCAGTAATTATGTCATTGGCGATCAGCGCACTGAAACTTGGGAGTTCCGATCAGATTCGACAGGAATGTATACCAATGTATTGAGCAATAATGAAATTAAACGAGTTTTTACAGGACAATATCTTGAGAATAAAATAGTGCTGGATTCGGCAAAAGAAGCTTCTGCTAAAAACAAAATAAAAGTGAGCGTGGTACTTGATGATATTAAAAAAAATATAATCAAAGGCACGCAGACCATTACGGGTCAAGATAATTGCATCGCAAAATTCTCAGTTGAACTTACTCCATCCAATAAAAAGTAATTTATGCAGCTGAGTATACATCATATAAGTTTTCCTATTGAAGATCCTTTGTTAAAGTATCTTATCGAGATTATCATTATTTTATGCATTCCGCTTTTATTGAATAAAATTAAAGTGCCACATCTGTTGGGTCTTATTATTGCCGGTGCGCTAATAGGTCCAAATGGTTTTGGAGTGCTTTCTAGGGACAGCAGTGTAGTAGTTACTGGAACTACAGGTCTTTTGTACATTATGTTTTTAGCAGGTCTGGAAATCGATATGGCCGATTTTAAAAAGAACAAATGGAAGAGTATCATTTTTTCTATTTTCACTTTTGCTGTTCCTTTTATTTTAGGACTCGTTGGTGGTTACTATATACTGGGATTTTCATTGCTTACCTCAATTCTTTTTGCCAGTCTTTTTTCGTCACATACTTTAATCGTTTACCCGATGGTAAGCGGTTTAGGAATTGCCAAAAATCTTGCAGTTAATATAACAGTAGGAGGAACGATGATTACTGATGTGCTTTCGCTTCTCGTTTTGGCCGCTGTAGTCGGAATGTCACAGGGAGAAGTCGGAACAGCTTTCTGGGTGAAGTTATCAGTTTCGATGGTCATTTTTACATTAATTGTACTGCTTGTTTTTCCGATAATTGCCCGCTGGTTCTTTAAAAATGTGGACGATAAAATCTCTCAATATCTTTTTGTACTCGTCATGATTTATTTGGCTTCACTTTTGGCCGAATTGGCAGGTATCGAATCTATCATTGGAGCTTTTTTTGCTGGATTGGCTTTAAACAAGTTAATTCCGCATACTTCATCGTTGATGAATAGGGTGGAGTTTGTCGGAAATGCCATTTTTATTCCTTTCTTTTTAATAAGTGTAGGAATGCTGATTGATTTTAGTGCTTTTATACAAAGTTGGGAGACATTGTGGGTAGCATCAATTATGCTTATTGCTTCTATTGGAGGAAAATATGTTGCAGCTATGCTAACGAAAAAGACATTTAAACTTACAAATGATGAGGGACAGCTGATTTTTGGACTGAGTTCTGCATCTGCGGCAGCTACACTGGCATCTGTAATGGTTGGGTATAATATAATTATTGGTGAAAATGATGCGGGAGAACCTATAAGACTTTTAAATGAACATGTGCTTAACGGCAGTATTCTTCTTATTCTCGTTTCTTGTACCGTATCATCGTTTGTATCGATGGCAAGTGCACAGCGTATAGCACAGGCAGATAAAGACAATACCGTATCGGGTAAGAACGAAGAGAAAGAAAATATACTTTTGGCAGTAAACCATGAGGCTACTGTTGAAAAAATGGTCAATCTTGGACTGATGGTAAAGTCCTCTGCAAATAAGCAGCTGTATGCTGTAAATGTAATTAACGAAGATGCCAATGAATCTTCTGAAAAAAATGCCGAACGGATTTTAGAAAATGCAATTAAAGCCGCTTCTGCTGCCGATGTTGAATTGCACCCAATTACACGTCACGACAATGATATAGCAAGCGGAATAAGTAATGTGATAAAAGAAAAAGAAATTACAGACCTTATTGTAGGGCTTGAAGGCGGAAAAGGTTTTTCGGCTTCGTTTGTCTATAATTTGTATAACGGTTATCTTCGAAATAAAAGCATCAATTTGATGGTATATCACGCTGTACAGCCTGCTGCCACGATTAAAAGATATTTGGTTTTTATACCAGCAGATGCCGAGCTGGATGCTGGATTTTTTCATTCGATGTTGAGAATCTGGAATATAGGCCGTAATTCTGGAGCAAAAATGAGTTTTTATGGAAAAGAGAAAACGCTGAATATTCTGAAAAGAATTGCAAAAAAAGCCTCTATAGAAGCCACATTTGATGTTTTCTCAAATTGGGAAAATGCAGAACAGACAGCACTTTCCATTGAAGAAAACGAAGGCCTAGTGATTATGATGGGTGACCGAGGAATGCATTCGTATTTTCCCAAAATGAGAGATATTCCAGATCTTTTGAATCACAGGTTTAAAAACAATAACTATATGCTTATTTATCCTTTTTCTAAAATTGCTTCAAACAATACAGAAAAAAGATCTGTAAGCAGTCATGATGATTTTGCAGAAATAGGAAAAGCAATTCGAAATATTTTTAAATAACATTTTCGGAATAATTTACCGCACTTTATTTTTACTTTTTTATTCTTATTATATCTTTATTTTTTAATGAGGTCTCCTAATTATTGAAACAATTGCTGAGATTTAGAAAAGAATTAACGGTTTAAAAATTGTAAAAATGGATAGAAAGAAACATTGGGAAAACATATATCAAACAAAAGATCTGACAGAAGTTAGCTGGTATCAGCCAGTTCCTCAGACTTCACTAGATCTATTTAAGCAATATAATATTCTGTTTCAAGCTAAAATTATTGATATTGGAGGCGGTGACAGCTTTTTGGTTGACGAACTTCTGAAATTGGGTTATTCAGACATAACTGTTTTAGATATTTCTAAAGAAGCAATTGCAAAAGCCCAAAACCGTTTAGGAAAAGAAGCTGAAAAAGTAAATTGGATCGTATCTGACATAACAGATTTCAAACCACTTCATAAATATGATTTTTGGCACGATCGCGCCGCATTTCATTTTTTGACAGAAGAAAAAGATATTCTGAAATATCTCCAGATTGCCAGTGAAGGAATAAACAAAAATGGAATTTTGACAATTGGTACTTTTTCTGAAACTGGACCAACAAAATGCAGCGGAATCGAAATCAGACAATATTCTGAGAAATCTTTGGCAGAACGGTTTAAATCAAACTTTCAATTGGTGGATTCTTTTACAATTGATCATAAAACTCCTTTTGAAACTATTCAGAACTTTATACTTGGTGTTTTTAAAAAATAATATATTACTTTTAGCTGATTATGAATTGATTAATGTGCCAAAAATATGAATTCTCAAAACCAAAAAAACGAAATAAGCCGACGCAAGTTTTTACAAAATAGTTCATTAGCGACAGCTGGAATTTACTTAGGTATTTTAGGTATGCCTAAACTGTTCGGAAATGTCTTGATAGATAAAGAGCCTAAAGGCATTCCAGATGTTAAACTGAATAATGGTCTAAAGATGCCTATGCTCGGGTTTGGAACTTATGGGCTGAGTGGTGAGATCTGTCAAAAATCTGTCGTTGAAGCTATATCTGCAGGTTATCGCCTTATTGATACTGCAAAAGTGTATGGAAACGAGATAGAGGTAGGCAAAGCTATAAAACAAAGTGGCATTGACAGAAAACAGCTTTTTGTTACCTCAAAACTTTGGGTTGATGATGCAGGTTATGAAAATGCAAAAAAGGGTTTTGAAGAAACACTAAGAAAATTGCAGGTGGAATATCTGGATTTATATCTAATACACCGTCCGAGAGGCGATGTAAAAGGATCTTGGAAAGCAATGGAAGAACTCTACAAAGCAGGAAAAATCAGAGCTATTGGCATAAGCAATTTTGATCCTGAACAGTTGGCCGATCTATTGTCTTATGCACAGGTAAAACCAGTTGTGAATCAGATAGAAACTCATGCTTATTTTCAGCAGTCCAATGATTATAAAGTGCTAAAGCAGCATACTATACAGATGCAGGCATGGGCACCTTTTGCAGAAGGGCGCAATGGTCTTTTTACAAATGAAACATTAACTCAAATAGCTAAAAAGCATGGTAAAACTACTGCCCAAGTTAGTCTAAGATGGCATTACCAGCGTGGTATTGTTGCTATTCCGAGATCTTCTCAAAAAGCCCATATTATAGAGAATCTAGATATATTCAATTTCAAGCTTGATGATGCTGATATGAAAGCGATTGAAAAATTGGATTTAAATAGAACTCAATTTCCAGAATGGAGTTAAAGATGCTTTTTAAATCAGCTGCTTGGGAGAAATGCCATATAGTTTTTTAAACGCGTATGAGAAATGAGATAAGTTTTCGAAACCTACTTCAAGATACACATCGATTGGCTTTTTCTTTTTTTCTGCCAATTGATAATAGGCCAATTCCAGTCTTTTATGAGTGAGCCATTTTTGAGGAGTAGTATTAAAGTGCTTTTTAAAGTCTCTATTGAATGTTGACAAACTGCGACCGGTAAGATAGCCTAGTTTTTCCAAAGGCATGTTAAACATGAAATTACGTTCCATAAAACCAATTAGATCGATTTTTCCTGGTTCATCAAAATTAGCGAGTACATTGTCAACATTTTTGTCGATTGCTCTTAAAATGCTTAGAGCTTCGGTTATTTTTAAAGAAGCCAAATCTTCTGAGAAATGGCTTTTCAAATCAAAATAAGGCACAAGCGAAGCCAGGCAGCTTTCTAACAAAGGATGATTATTAAAACTATAAATTTTATTTTCAGGTATCGGTTTCTTTACAAGTTCGATATTCTGATAAAATTTTTTTAGCCGTTCAACAGAAAGGTGCATTACAACTGTTTTGTGCGGTTCTCCGTTTGAGGGATAATTGATTATAGTTGCAAGCTGGTTTCTTGGTATTAAAAAGATATCTCCTTTCTTAAAAAGAAAGGAGGCATCATATTGTATAATTTTTGTTTCACCAGAGATAAACCAAATGAGCATATGATCATCAAACATGATATCTGATTTAAAGAATTTGTCCTCATAGCAGGAAAGTTTAATTTCTGGAGTTAAATATCTTGATATGTGATCCATAATTGATTTGATTAATTTATGATTACAAAGATAGAAAGTATCATTTCTTTTTGTTCAAAACCCATATTAGTTTACAGTGGCTAATGACACACCAGTCATTTGTTCACTTAAATCCCATAATTTTTTAGCATTGGTTTCATCTAAAGAATAGGGCTGGACACCATATATTCCGATGCTTTCTTCTGATGCTAATGGAGCAATATCTGCATCTTCACAATAAACACCTCCAATATGTTCCAGTAAAGGACTTGTGGCGCACCATATAGTTGTGGCTGCGCCTTGCGGTATTGACTTTAATCTTGCAGCAACTTCAGGAAGCATATTTCCCTCTGCATCTAAGAAACCCATTTTTTGAAATAATTCTACTGATGCTTCTCTTCCTAGTTCTGTGCCTCCAATTGAGCCAGGATGAAGTGAGTAAGCTCTTATATGGTACGCTTTTATACGATTGTCCAGCTCAAGAGAAAATAAGTTGCATGCCGTTTTTGACTGCCCGTACGCTTGTAAGGTTTCATACTCGCGATGAAGAAAATTTGGATCTTCAAAGTTGAAAGGCGACATATGGTGTCCAAGTGAAGATACATTAATGACTCTCGCGCCGTTGGCTTTTTTAAGAGCAGGAAAAAGCTTTAGCGTCAAATGAAATTGCCCTAAGTAATTCGTAGCCAATTGCGATTCGATTCCGCGACTGTCTCTGCGTAAAGGAACCCACATAATCCCAGCATTATTTATAAGCAAATGCAAAGCTCTTCCTGACGAGATAAATTTATCTGCAAATGCGGTAATAGAATCAGGATTTATAATATCCATTGCTTCGATTTCTACATTTTTAATGCCTTTCAAGTTATTCTTAGCTTTTTCAATATCCCTTGCAGCTACGATTACTGTCGCGCCCGCATTTGCAAGTGTTTTGGTGGTTTCAAGACCTATGCCTGCATTTCCGCCTGTCACAATTACATTTTTTCCCTCAAGACTAATTCCTTTGATTACATCAATGGTTGTTGATGATGCATTAAATCCTGAATTGAGCGGCTGTTGTAATGCTCCTTGATAATTGTTCTGTATCATTTTTTTAATTATTAAAAGTTATGATGCAAAGTAAGGCACACTTTGGAGGTCTGACTTTGCTTAAAAAGTCAATTTACTTTGTTCAAAATGTCGTTTAAAGCGTGATTAAAAATTTCTGCGCCAAAATGTCAAGTAATTAAAAACGGATTTATAAAAAGTATTTGCGTATATCTAATCGTTTCAAGCGAATTTATATCTGCTTAAATTCTCATTTTCTTTTTTCTAAAATTTGTCTTGAAATATCGTTTTGCTTTGAGATAACATTAAACCCAGCAAAATATCTAAAAACAAATTAATCAAACAAAAAAAAAGCATGAGCACATTAATTTTTATTCCAATTGTATTGGTAATTGCAGGCATAGTTTTTATGATTTATGTAAATAAGAAACACAAGACTGCAAAAGGAGAAATTGATTTAAATTTTGAACGAACAAAATATGACCAATACAAACAAGAATTATTGGCTAATGATTTTTCACAATTAAAGCATTGGATGAAAGGTAAAGCTATAGATGCATTTACTTCTGCATCTGTGCCACAATCTACAAGCAGTAAAGTTCAAGAAATTATTACCGATGGTCTAAAAAATGCAGCATTATCTACCATTGGTGTAAAACTGAGAAGAGTAGAAACAGATTGTTTTTGGGTTTTGAGCGGAAACGATTTGCATTTCTTTACTACCAATACGGTGGGCGAATTAGACGAGCATATTGTTTTTGATAATTTCAGAATTGAAGATGCTAAACTTGAATATGGAGGCGTTTTGAAATCGCAATTGGGCGTTTATTCTAAATCTTCAGAAGAATACTTGCCAAAAACACACGTCATCACTTTTTATATTGACGGAAGTCCGTTGTCGCTTGAAATTCATGATAGGCTAAATTATGTAACTGCTCCCGAAGATATGCTGAACTTGAAAAAACAATTGGAAACTAGAGCCAAATATCAAGTAGTTGGCGAAAGATTTCTCGATATTTTACAAAACAAAGTTCCTCATTTAAAAGTAGCATAAAGAGTTATGGGATTCTTTTCAAAAATTTTGAATTCATTTCAAAGCCTTAGATTAAATAATCAAAATGCTGTAAGAGGCTATTTATTAGATCATTTACTTGTTGGCTCCATGTATGGAGAACAGCAGTCGGCTTACTTGAATTCTTATGAAACAGGTTTGAATAGATCTAATATTGTCACATTGGCTGAAGAGTATTGGGGAATCTATAATAGAGAGCAAGCTATTGAAGTGCTGCAAAATCTGCACGACAGAAACCAAGACGAAAATATGGAAATCGTTTACCGAGCATTTGAGGATAGAGAAAATTATGTGGACATTTTAAAATCTAATCTGCCAAAAGAAGAAGGCTTGTTTGAACATTACATAGATTTATTTAGACAGCTTAATAATACGATTCCAGAACTAATGGAACAAAACATCATCACGGATTTTTCTCAAATAAAAAAGACCAAAGACAGTGGCTGGAATTACGGAAGAGGGGCTTTCTTAGCGCGTTGCTGTTACGATTTGGGTTATCTTTCAGAAAATGAACTCAAAGAATATTTAAAAAAATGCCACACCGATTTGAAGAAATACTGTACTACTTGGAAAGAATACACCACGAGCTATATTTTTGGAAGAGCCGTTTGGGGCGGTTCAAACAACAGCGGAATGATACAGATTGCAAATGACTTGCTTACTAATGATAATAGTCCGCTTAAGAATAAAACATATCTCTAAAGGATGCCGAATAAAATAGTTCGGGGTTTAAAGAAAAAAGTATTGGTGGGGGCAATACTTTTTACAATTACTTATATGGAGATTTGCTGGTCGATGGGAAATTTTTCTGAAAGAATATCATTGGGTTTTTTAGATTGTTCTTTTGTTGAAAATGTGTATTTAGCGTCTCTACTGACGGCCGTTTTCTTAGCAATAGTGTTTTTGGTATTTTCTTTTATTAAAAAGATCTATTTAAAAAGCGTAATTGAGCTGATAATCTTTATTCCAATTTGGGTTTTATTGAATTACGTCATTTTAGCTGACCGCAAATCTTCATGTAGTATTGGCATTTTTCAAGAAGAATTATTCTATACTATTTTACTTTCTATTGTGCCTGTTTTGGTAATATCGATTGCGATTGTAATATCTGCAATTATATCCCAAGGATAAAAAAAAGCAGTCATAGAAAACTATTATCTAAAAAGCCTCTGCAAAATATTTTTCAACTGCCCGCTATTGCATAATTTTGTAAGATAAGGAAGCCATTAGCTTCTTATATTTTACTATGAACAATACATTTTCTGAAAATAGTCAAATAGGAGTGGTGCCAACCTTTTCTGAACTAGTGCATACCGATTTCAAAGGAGAAATGAATGCGTTATGCTGGCATAGAAATTTGGATGGTGATTTTAAAGAAATTGTAGCCAAGTTGTCTTTAAAAGAAAATATAACCGAAGTTTCTCCAGAAGATCTAATGGCGCTTCACCTCTCAGAAAAGGGAAATATAGCGAGAGAAATAATCTTAAATGATTTGCAATTATTAGCCGATTTTGGAGCTTCTCCTTCGCTTAATTTACTGAAATGTTACGAACGCGATGATGAATTTGATTTCATTTCGACCGATGTGTATTCCTTTCACGTAGACCGTTCGCCCATTGCAACCGACACTTTTTTATGCACCTATCATGGAGCGGCAAGCGATATTGTGGCTAATTCGCAAGTAGAACAAAAAATCTTAATTCCAGAAATTAGAGCAAAACTCAAAGAACTGCATGATGGAACAGAAGAGGAGTTTGAAGACTTTTTAAAAGAAAATTACTTTGATTTGCATTATCAGCTGCATGAAAATGCAAAACCTATTAATTTAGGTTTAGGACATCTTTGGCGCTTGGCTGTAGATCATCCAAAGCAAGAAGTACTGCCTTGTGTGCATAGAGCGCCTGTAGAAAATGATGGAGAATATCGACTGTTGCTGATTTGTTAGACAGTTTTAAAGAGAATGCATTTCCAGAGATGTCAGTTCAATGTAAACACATGTAAAAATCCTGTCAAATTATTCTTAAATGTAATACAAAGAAGATTTTTTGTCCTTTTGAAACAAAGAACTGATTATCAATATGTAGTACTTTAATTATTAAAGAAAGACGGGTTTTAGCGATAATAAAGAAAAGTTAAAAGCATTCTTAATTTTAAAGTGGCACAATTCCTGCCTGCAAAAAAATCATTGAATAATCAGAGCGCTTAATCGGTGTTCTAAAAAATTAAAATAAATGAAAAGATTTAAATGTATGTATGTTTTTGTAGTAGTGTTATTGTCAACATTTACATATGGTCAGGAAAGTTTAAAAATGTTTGTGAAAGAAAGTAAAGCGCCATGTACGGGTGTTGCCCCTATGGAATGTCTACAGGTAAAGTATGATAATGACAAAGAATGGCAGTTATTTTATGATCATATTGAAGGTTTTAATTTTGAAAAGGGAAATCGATATGAGATTCTGGTAACGAGAACCAAAAGACCAGAACCTATTCCGGCTGACGCTTCTGCATATCAGTATAGACTAAAAAGCATAATTTCTAAAACCCCTGTAAACAAGGAAAAAGGAATTTATGATACCAAAATGATTTTAACCCAGTTAAACGGAAAAAAGGTAAATAACGGAAAAGCATTTATCACAATTAATGACGAAACTGGTACAATAAGCGGTAAAAACGGATGTAATAATTTCAACGTAAAATACACGAAGCTTTCTTCAAAAAATCAAATCAAGACCAATTCTCCTATGGGAACTTTAATGGCTTGTAACGACGAAAGCATGAAATTGGAAAAAGAATTTAACGCTGCAATAACCAATAAAAAGTTCAAAATTGTAAAGAAAAACAATACAGTGTACTTTAAAAATACTAAGAACAAAGTGGTTATGGAATTTTCTATTCCAACTCAAGACCAACTTTGGAGTTTTATTGCCAAAAATAATTGGAAACTAATCGCATTAGAAAATGTTGGGCAAGATTACGGAAAAGCTTCTATTAAGTTTAATCCATCAGAAAAGAAAGTAAGCGGAAATACAGGCTGCAATAACTTCTTTGGAATTTATGAAACTAGCGGTGATACTATTTCTTTTGATAAAATAGCGACTACAAAAATGGCTTGCATTGGTGAAGAAGGAAATAAAACAGAGCAAAAAATGCTATTTTATTTAAGCAATAAAGACCTGCGTTTTGATGTAGCAGACCAAACGCTTAATTTTTATCTTAACGATAAACTGGTCATGATGTTTGGCATTACAAAATAAATTTAGTTTTAGAAGTCATCTTAAAAGAGATGATAGTTTATATAAAATGATTAGAAGACCAGTGAAGTTGATTCACTGGTTTTTTTATGGATATAATTTATTGTTTTTGTAGTAAATAGATTTGTTTAAAAAATAAGGTTGTTTTTTTATATTCTCATTTTCAAGACCTTAATTATCAAATTTGCATCTATATTGATTCTTGATTTTTTATTTTGAGAAAAAGTGTATTTCGTTGATTTTTAGATTTTTATAATGACAAAATCGTTGTATTGATCTTGATTTTTTGTCCACTTTTACCTTAATTTCTTTTTTAAGTATAGTTTCGTTATGACCTTTTCGTGAGGTACTAACTATTTAATAAACCAAAACTTATGAGAAACAAATTACATTTTATTTTTTTGAGAAGAGTCCAATATTACCATATTATATTATGGTTTTTTTTTCTTCTTTTTGCTTCAGGTTCCTATGCCCAACGCGGTTATTATGATGCACCTTATAAAAGGTACGAAGCAAATTTAGGTCAATTGTCTAATGGTGCTTCAGTTACTGCAAAATCATACAGTCAGGCCGATCTTCAGTCTGAAGCTTCAGATCAGCAGTGTGTGAATATGTCTGCCACAAATGCGACCGTTCAATGGACGCTTAATGAAGCTGCTGACGGATTAGTAATTCGCTATAGTGTTCCTGACGGACAATCCGGAACTATTGGGGTTTATAATGGCAACACAAAGCTTACAACGCTTACCTTGACTTCAGTCTGGTCTTGGGAATATTTGTGGAGCAACGGAAATCCGAACAATAACGGAATTACAAATCAAAACCCAAGAATGCGTTTTGATGAAGTTCGTTATAAACTTCCTGCTAAAATTGCTGTAAACGGAACATTAAAATTGGTGAGAGAATCAGGTAATATTCATATTGACTTTGCAGAAATGGAACCAGTGCCAACAGCTGCTACAGCTCCTGCAGGTGCTGTAACTTATTCAGGAAACGGAAGCGATCTTCAGACTTTTATTGATGCAAATGGCGGAAAAAAAATATTTGTTCCAGCTGGGGTTTATAATGTTAACCGAGAATTATATTTTGGTTCAGCAAACACTTCGCTAATTGGTGCAGGAATGTGGTATACACAGATTAATTTTACCAATACGAGCAGTTTAAATGGCGGATTACGTGCCAATGCAAGCAACATTTCATTCACAGATTTATATCTTACAACAAATTCGGCTTCGAGAAGTAATTCTTATAAAGCAATAAACGGAGTTTTTACAAGTGGTTCAATAGTAAAAAATATCTGGGCAGAACATTTTGAATGTGGTGCCTGGATTGCGCAATACAATTCTGGTGGACCAGCAATTGCTGACGGATTTACATTATCGCACTGTCGTTTTAGAAATAATTATGCTGATGGAATCAATCTTTGCAAAGGAACAGCGAATTCAATTGTAGAACACTGTAATTTTAGAAACAATGGAGACGACGATCAGGCAATTTGGTCTGCTGACGGACTCGAATGTATCAATAATACATTTCGATACAATACTTCAGAAAACTGTTGGCGCGCTTGTGGACTTGCTATTTACGGAGGGAAAAATAACAAAGGTTACAATTTAATCATCAAAGATAATCTGGAAGCAGGAATCAGAGTGAGTAATAATTTTCCAGGAGCACCATTTAACAATGATGGTATGCACGAAATTCATGATATTACCATAACAGCCTGCGGAACTTTTAATGATACCTACAACAATCCGGTGGCTGCAATTGATATTTTTAGCGCTACGAATGCTGGAAGTCAGGTTAAGAATGTTCAGCTTTACAGCATTGATATTATAGATTCAAGAAACGATGCAATTTCTATTAGTAAAAGATCGGGAGATGGTATTTATAATCTTTCTTTTAAAGACATAACCGTTAACGGAACGGGTAAAGAATATCCAAATAACAATGTATTGAACAGAAACTGGGGCAGAGGCTATTTTGTGCTTATTGCAGGTTCTCCAAGCGGAAATGGCACCTATTGCAATATGAATTATTCTAATAGAGGCGGAAATGCCACAACTAACGAAGAAATTAGTGCAATTGGCACATTTTCATGGACGCAGAGCGGAAACTGTTCCACTACAAATGTTCCGGTTTCAGGTGTAACGCTTTCGCCAGGAGCAGTAACTCTAGGTGTTGGCGCAACACAGCAATTAACTCCTACTGTTTCTCCGGCCAATGCCACCAATAAAACAGTAAGTTATAGTTCAAATAATACTGGTGTTGCAACAGTAAGTGGTTCAGGTTTAGTAACCGCAGTTGCTTCGGGATCGGCTACCATTACAGTAACGACTCAGGATGGTAATAAAACCGCAACTTCTGCAATAACAGTAAATTCATCAAATGTGGCCGTAACAAGTGTGAGTTTAAGTCCTTCATCAGCAACATTGGCTGTAGGCGGGACACAGCAGCTAACGCCAACAGTTTTGCCTTCAAATGCAACTAATAAGTCTGTTAATTATACTTCAAACAATACAGGTGTAGCAACGGTTAATTCATCAGGATTAGTCACTGCAGTTTCAGCGGGTACTGCTACAATTACGGTAACCACAGTTGACGGAAATAAAACGAGCACTGCAGCCATTACTGTAAATGCTGCAACAGGAAACTATTTTACCATTAAAAACAAATGGACAGGCAATTATTTATATGATGCCGGAAACAATGTAGGATATGGTCCAACAGTATCAAACAATACTTACAAATGGGAAAAAGTGGCTATTGATGGCACTTACTATATAATTAAAAATGTAGGTACAGGAGATATAATGCATATTGAGAATTTAACTGGTGCAGTACAATGTACAGCAGGTCAGTCCAGCTGGTGGAGCGCGCAATGGTCTTCTGAAAATGTAGATGGAACTTGGGTAAGAATTAAAAACAGATGGCAGACAACAGCGATGATTCATATTGAAAATCTAAATGGTTCTGCGCAATATCTTGGAGGTCAAAATAATTGGGATAGTGCACAATGGCAGTTTGAAAACACTTCGACAGCGAAAAAAGTTAATACTCCTGAGGTTATAGTTGAGAATTCTGTATTTAGCATTTATCCAAATCCTTCAGTTAATAATGAATTTAATATTGTTTTGCCAGAACTGAAAGCAGGTGATACAGCAACTGTAACAGTTGCTGATGGCAGCGGAAGAAAAGTTTTGGTAAACAAAATCAGTTCATCTTCAAAAATCAACCATCATTTAGCCCCTGGAATATATATTGTGACAATTAATTCTAATGCTTTTAATGTTTCTAAAAAATTGATTGTAAAATGATAAGATTAAAATTTAGAAAATGAACTTCAGACGAATTTTTAATTGAATTTCATCATAATGAGCTCGATATTGTATCGGGCTCATTCTCATTTTCAGCTCTCCAAAGAATTCTTATAGAAACCAGCTCACAAAGATTTATCCCCACAACGATAGCGCGGATTTGTAACCATGATCTTACAGATTGGTGGTTATTTTTGTAAAAAAAACACAACGATAGCACGGATTGCAAATCCGCGCTAACGAGTATTTATGGGCAATACTTTTGATGGAAGTGTTAGTTTTAGGTTTGTCGTTGCCATATTCCGTTACATCATTTTTCCTTCTTTTGTATATTCTTTTTTAATTCCCTGAAGCAAATGATTTAAGTTGATGCTTTTGTTATGGTCTTCTAAAGTTCTCAAACAAGCATATTGAATGATATTGACAATGTTGGCGCCGGTAATGTCGTATTTTTTTGAAAGTTCTTGAAGATTTACGTCTTCGGCAATTTTAATTCCTTTTGGCAGATTATTTTGCCACAGTTTCAAACGTTCGCCATAAGAAGGCACTTCAAACTCAATTATAGATTGAAATCTGCGGGTAAAAGCAGCATCTATATTGGTTTTAAAATTAGAAGCCAAAATCACCAATCCGGGATGATTTTCTATGCGTTGTAATAAATACGAAACTTCCTGATTGGCGTATTTATCATGCGCGTCACGTACATTGGTTCTTTTTCCGAAAACGGCATCGGCTTCATCAAAAAACAGAATCCAATCTTTATCGGCCGCTTTGTCAAAAAGAGAAGATAAGTTTTTCTCGGTTTCGCCAATGTATTTGGAAATTACCATTGACAAATCAATTCTATAAACATCTCTTTGAGTATATTTTCCTAAAAGTGAAGCCGTAAGGGTTTTTCCCGTTCCGGGCGCGCCGTAAAACATGACTCTAAAACCGGGTTTTATTTTGGCTTTCATATTCCATTCGTGAAGCAGAATATCGTTGAATTTAAGCCAAGTTTCTATTTCTTTTATCTGATTTAAAGTGTTGGAATTCAAAACCAGATCGTCCCAATCTAATTGCGTTTCTATTAATTGGGCAGGGAAAATGCTGCTCAGTTGTGGTTTCAGGATTTTTCCGGTTATGAATTTTTCGATGTATTCATCTTCTAAAATTAATAAACCGCTTAGTTTAGGTTCGCCATTCGCGACCGCTTCTATTTTGATAATGCCTTTTTGATACAGAAAAGATTGGTTGTGCAGGTAATTGTAGAATGAAATTCGGTTTTCAAGATCATTTCCAGCAACTAAAAACTGTGCCGTTTCGCCTGTTGGCAAAATGCCGCGATGATTTTTTGTTTTGATTCCGCCAAACTCAGGCAGTTCGCCGCCATTTGGCAAATATTCGGCAATAATCGAACTCAGAAAATCGGGTTTCATATGCGGAACCAGAGCTAATCCCAAGATAAGAACGTCAATTTCTGAAAGATTATTTTCGATAATAAATTCGTCAATAAAACCATTCGCCTCAGTTTGGTCTAAAAAAGGTTTTTCCGTTGGATTTTCGACCTGAAAAAGAGTATCAAGCTGAAATACAAATTGGTTTTTGATATAGGTAAATACATTTTCCATTTTCTATACTAATGATTCGATTGAGAAAAAATCAAGCTTAGATTGTTTATAATTTCTGATTTTGTCCATAACAGCGTTTCCGTTATGAGAACCGCCAGAATTAGTATTGCCTTCAATAGTTTCGATGGTGTCGGCATGAACAGCAGTTACAATTCCGGTATGAATCCAGTCGTTTGGCGTTTTTTGAAGAAGAAAAATATCACCCGGTTTTATAAAAGCGGGATTGGTTCTGGCTGTTTGAAAACGAGTTAAGATTTTTTTCTGAAGACCTGTTGTTCCAACAGTATCGCAGCTATAAGTCAGAGGCATTAACGTTTTAAAATTTTTTCCTTGAATAGAAGCTGCCTGGTCGACAATAGCCTGAACAAATCCCATGCACCAAAACCAATCCGTTCCTTCATGTCCGTCCATATAGCTTCGAACCCAAGGTCCTGTATTGCTTTGGTTGTTTATGACAAGTTCAAAAGGTTGATTTTTGAGATGATTTTTGGCTGTATTGAGAATTAATTCTCTCAGATTACTTCCAGATATTGGACTTTCAAATGCTTTTTTAAGTGGCGATGCCAATTTATCAAACAAGCTCTGATCGACATTTCCGTTTTGAGGCAAACCGTTGAATTTTTGATAATTCAATACTGCCTTTTCTGTTGCAGGACCAAAATCGCCATCAATACCTGTTGCCGTTCCCGAACCAGGATGCTGCATAGCAAATAAATTAAGCCAAGACTGAATTTTTTCGACGTCTTTCTTGTTATTATTTGCTCCATTTCTTTGTTGTGTTGCTTTAATAAGCAGCTCTTTTTGGTAGAATGTTTTTTGCATGACTAATGTTTTTTAAGTTATCATTTATTTGCATTAGAAAAATCCTTTTTTATTTTAGCCAAGACGTCTGGAGATAATAATTCTGACCATAAAGCTATTGACTCTTTTATGCCTTCTCGAGTTCCTTCATATTGGTCTAATGAAAGATCTACTTCAGCATATAAATATTGCCAGCCCCATAATCCTTTTGTATCAATTAATTTTTCAATATATTCTTCTAAATTTATTTTCATAGGAAGAGGTTGATAACCTTCTCTAAAAATCCATAAATTTTCTGTTATTGTGTCGTGAGAAATCTCTAAGCAGACGCAATGAATATTGTCCTTTTCGAAATAATCAAATATTTTGAGATTCTTGTAAAACGAAAGTTCTTTGTCAGAAGTGTGATTTCCCCATATTTCATTTTCCCATAAATTATCATTGTCACCGAGAAACATTTTGTAGAAAGGTAAAATGTTTATATATCCTTCAAAAGACTGATTTGTTGAATCTGAAGCAATTTGATTATATCTCCATGTTAATGAAAAACCATCCAGTTCAGCATAAAATTCTTTTAAATTGTTTGCTACTTTAATCGAAAATTCATCAGCATAATCTTTAAAATCTTCATCTCTTATTCCAGCATTTTTTTCAAAAATTAAGTTTGAAATACTAGGTACTGCTTTTAATTCAGCAACTAAATGCTCTATTTTTTTTAAGTAATTTTTCATAACTATTAAAATCCAATTAATTTGTTTAACGCTACTGCAGTCCTGAACCAAGATTCTAATCCTCCACCATGTCTAGAATCAGCGGTTTTAAAGGCTGTTGAGTTCGTAAAATCTTGCCACGTACTATAATTTGCTGATCCTCTTGTATTAACCCAGTCTCTAAACACGCCTCTAGTTGGAGCATTTGAAATATTTTTTAATTCTATATCCCAATAACGTGCTGCAACATTATTGATTGAAGGTATTGTGCTGCTACTGCCAAGAGGATCAGGTTTACTAACAGCAAATACATTGTCATAAAGTATACCGCCAACTCTTACCCATTCTCCAGATGCATTTTTCTCTTTCAATCCATAGCTAACCCTAATTCCTTCAGCAAAATCTGTAAAACCTGCATCTGATCGATAAGATGTAATTTCAGCTCTATACCATAGAACTTTATTTTCAGAATGTACTAGATTAACAGCATTCTGTTCCGCTTGGTTATACATTAAACCGTTTTCTGATTTTTTTCCTGGAGTAACATTTCCAGTGTCATTTCCAGGCCCACCTAAATCAAAATGTAAAAGATGTAATCTTACATAGATGTCATCATAGTTGTCAATCGTTTTGATATGTGAAGCCCATCCCAACGGCTCGGCAGATACTCTAGGAGGTTTTCTGCTGCCTTTTTTTGTTAGCGGGTCAGCTTCTGAAAAACTAGCGCGACCTCCGCTACCTCCAATTTGAACACGTGTATCTGGAACATTTCCTCCGCTTGCAATTCCAGTTATAACAAGGAAAGGCACAATTTCATTAAATTTTGCATTAAGTTGATTTTGTAAATCCGTCTTTCTTGCTTGATCCGTTTCAGTTGTTAGTAGATTTTTTATTCTTAGAATGTCATTTGTATAAATAGCACTTGCTCTATCTAAAGCTGTTTGTTTTGTTGCTTTTGATGTTGGATCAGTTATAGCTGTAATCTCCGTTTGTTTGGTTGTTAAAAATGTTCCAAAAGGCATTTCTTCGCTAGCCACCCACATTTGGGGTACTCCTCCAACAGCTCTTAAAAATAAACTGTGAGTTTCGCCATCTGCATTAAATTGTTTTCGCAGACCTAACCAGTCTAGTATAGCATCACGGACACTTGCGCCCATTGCCATTGCTCTGTCCAACAATGCCATTCCCGTATCCACGGCTTTATTCACTAACCAAGTCAATGCTTCATCAACCATTTGACGTACAGCAATAAGCATTTCTCCAACTCTTGCTCCAATACCAGTTAAACCAACTTGATTGGCCAAGAAACCTATCACGACTGGCATAGCTTGTCCCATGGTTCTTTCTAGATAATCGGCGGCTGTGGCGACATTGCCTCGAGCTAAGTCGGCTACACCATTGACAAACGAATTGACCACTTCGAGCATTTCGCGCAAGTATTTTATAAAACTTTGAATTGCATTAAAGAACGCCATAGCACCGTTTATCACAGCCATGATTCCCGTTGGGTCTAACATGCTTAAAAGTCTAGCGGTAATTCTATTGACAATACGTTCCATGACAAAGTTTTTCACGGCATCGAGAACGGTATTCCATAAATTGCCCAGCTGTTCTTGTATTTTATCCCAAATGGCTGCCATACCGCGTTCCTGAACATCTTTAATAAATGTCCAAATGCCTTCAAGCGTATTAATCATGCTACGGATTCTAGCTACTCTTGCAGGGCCAATGCGAGGATGTGCGGCTAGTTTTTCCCAGATTCTTTCCATCGAGATATTCAGCACTTCCATAATCCAGGTAATAACACCACGTAGAGAGAAATCAGTGAGAACTGGAATATTAGCATCTTTTAGTTCGCTCATTAGCCAGCCCGTTACGCCATTGATTAAGTGGGTGACGATATTGTCAAAGAACTGCACAAATCCTTGTTTAAGTGCTCGCAGTATATTTTTTAAGAAACCAATTGGGTCTTTCTTGATGTCTTCAATCGCTTCTAAAGCTCTTGTAATAATATTTCCGATAAGGTCAAATGGGAAATTCATGATTTCGAGAATGGCCATAATAACGATTCGGACAATTTCAGCCACAAAAGCAATTAGTCGACCTATAGGTTCTCCAAATTTCTCAATGATTCTCGTAAAAGCATCTATCGGATGAATAAGGTCATCGATAGTCATAGAATCCCAAATATCGGTAAAGAGCTGTATAATAGATTGTGGCGTCATGTTGAGTGTCTCTACTGCCGCTTCAATTTCGCCTGCAATTCTGGCTATTGCGCCAGATTCCACCATTTGTGCATATTGTTCTTCTCCGCCATCCATAAGGCTCATAAAACCTCTTATCATATTTGGAACTGTGCGAGGTACGACTTCTTGTGTAAAAGGATCTTTTCCGATAATCACTTTCACAAGCGAATACCCTCTTACGGTAGCGGCCTGAGCAGAAAGCCATCCTAATAGTGACTCCTTAACAAGTTCTAATACTTTTAACGCCACACCTGAAGCAAAATCCCAAACTCTTTGCAGGAAGTCTCCAGCTTGAGTGGCAAGCGCAGAGAGATTATCTGCAATATTGACCAAATTGGATGGCTGAATAGCATCCCAAGCTGAGGTGATAAGTCCGCGAAGTTCGCCAAGTAAGGAGTTGAAAGTTCCAACTTGAGTATCAAGCCAATCGGCAGTTTTTTGCAGCGTGCCTTTTTCGCGCATTTGCTCAAGTTCAGTCTGCTTGTCTATCAGTATTAAGAAATCTTCTAATATTTCTACAGTTGTGGCATTTACAGCCTCATCTCGTAATGGATCGTATTTGATTATTTTTTTAATTAATGACCAAGCTTTGTTTTCTGCCAATAAAGGTTCAGCAACATTAATTAAGGCTTCTTTTATCCAAGTAATTACCTGATCGACTGTAGCGCTTACGAAAGAAGTTATTCTATTAACTACTTCATTGAATTTTTCTGTAACTAAATCAATAATGCCTGTGTAAGGAAATGATAATTCATCCCAAACTTCTTCAACTAAATAAAGAATACTGTCAATTGTTAGTCCCAGTTCTCCTAGTTTTCCTTCTACCCAGTCAAAAACCTGCTGTAAAATTCCATATTCCTGAAGCTTGTCAAATATGGTAGTTCCAAACGGAATAAGTCCCATTAAGCCTTCAACCAGATTAATTGGAGTTCGTTCTACATCAATTTGACGTAACGGGTCATAACCGATTATAACGGTAAATAAAGTGTAACCTGGAATATGCCTTGCCTCATCTATAATCCAATCTGGAACTAAATCGAGGAATGAACCTTGAATCATTTCTGGAGCAGGGGAGATGGGTTCTGGTTTTTTTCTAATTGCAGCTCCCTGCTGTACGGTATGCGTTAATTCGTGGGCGAGTAAATGCTTGCCTTCTTTTGAATTTGGATTGTATTTTCCTTCGTTAAAATAAATATTGTTTCCCGTAGCAAAAGCCTGAGCGCCTAATTGCTTATTCATTTGAACAGCATTGGAGTCATTATGTATGCGGACATTGCTAAAATCGGCTCCAATGCCAGATTCCATTTCGGTTTTTATTTTTCCGGGTAGAGGAGAGCCTCCGCCTTTACTGCTGTTTAGCTTGGATTCTATATTAGAATTATCGCTAGGATTGGCATCGCCAGCAGCGCTTTTTTGCAGTTGTTTTTCTTCGTCTGAGGTTTGTTTTTCTTCTTCTTTTTTCTGCTGTACATTTTCTTCTTCTCCTTTGTTTTGAATTAAAGGTTTGGTTGCTGGAGTACTTTTTGAAACTTTTTCAGGTTTTTTGACTTCTTTTTTATTTTGAACTGTTTCTTCTTTTTTCTGGACTTTATCTTCTTGCTTGCGTTGAATTAATGATTTTGATCCAGAAAAAGCGGGATTAATTTCTCGTTTTTCGGTTATTCTAGAATCAAGTTTATTTTGGATTAAATCGGTTTTGAGTTGTACAACAGGTGTTATGGTTTGAGTTTCGGTTTTTTGTTGCGCTTCTTTATTTTTTTCTTCTTGCTTTTGAACATTGCGGGCCAGTTTCTTTTGTACTACCGGCGATGGCGAAAAGAATGAGTCTGCTTTTGGCGTTTGTTTATTGGCCACCACGTGGTCTGCGACTCTATCGGCTTCTACTTCAAATTTATCGTTAGATTTTCCGATATTCAATTTTGCCTGAACACCAAAAAAAGATTCCTTCCCCTTGTCATGATGTGACGAGGAGTGCGGAGAATTTGATTTTGGTATTTGTTTTAATGCTGGCATCTAGTTAGTTACGCTAAAAAATCCTTTTAAATTTGGACTGCCTCCAGGATTAATTACTTGAATCTCTACTTTAAAGAAGATACAGTCTTTGGTTTTTACTGCAAATGATTGTGTTTCTGTTCTGCCAACATCATATCTTCTGCTAGTTTTACGTATTGTTCCTCCTTGTATAGCTGTTAATACTATATGATAATGTTTTGCATTATGTGGTTTGGCCCAATTTGCTGTTGAAGTTATTTTAAAATTTCCTTTTGAACAGAAAGTTGTAGATGGCACAGAGGTATCATCGACATTAAAATCCCTAGTTTGCGGTAATTGAGACGCTTCACCACAACAATTATCACGACCTCGTTTTTGTCCTACTAGTTTATTGTCTAAAGCTCCTATAGTTTCTGGTCCGACAATACCGTCAATTTTATTCAAACCATTTTCTTCTTGGAAGCCTATTACTGCATTTCGTGTTTCGCTTCCAAAATCGCCGTCTGCTCCAAATTTTGGTAAATTTTGACCTGCTTTCATTAGACCTTGCTGCAATTCTGAAACATATTGCCCTTTTTGACCGGTAGAAATAAGCATCTGATTATCATTAGCTTTTTCCAATGGTGGATTGCCTTTAAACTGTGGGTTTTCTGGTCTTTCTGCGTGTAGATCTTCTGAATGGTTTTCGATAGATTTTTGTATTGTCGCTGATTTTTGTTTGGATCCAGTCTGCTGAATCGTATGCGTGAGTTCATGTGCTAGCAGATGTTTGCCTTCTTTGGATTCTGGATTGTATTTTCCTTTATTGAAATAAACATCATTGCCATGCGTGAATGCTTGCGCGCCCAATTCTTCGCTCATTTGAACAGCTCTACTGTCGGTGTGGATGTTTACATTGCTAAAATCGGCTCCAAAACCCGATTCCATTTCGCGCTTTGTATTTTTGTCCATAGCGTTGCCACGGCCTTTAGAGCTGTTGAGATTACTTTCTACGTTTTCATCAACTGAATTCGATTCATTTCGTTTTGCTTGAACTGTTTTTTCTTCTTTTTTCTGAGCCTTTTTATCTTCGTTCTCACATTCAGCACATTTTTTCTGTACTTTTTTGTCTTCTTCTTTATCCGACTTCTTTTGAACCTTTTTGTCTTCTTCTTTTTCGCCCTTTTTCTGAACTTTTTTATCTTCTTCTTTATCCGATTTCTTTTGGACTTTCTTGTCTTCTTCTTTTTCGCCTTTTTTTTGAACTTTTTTATCCTCTTCCTTATCCGATTTCTTTTGCAATTTCTTGTCTTCTTCTTTTTCGCCCTTTTTTTGCAAAGACTGTTCTTGTGCCAAGTCCTTTTTTTGAACTGTTGAAATGGTTTCTGCAAGAGGTTTTTGCTGTACAGCTTCTTCGCTTCTGGTTTGCAGTAAACCTCCAGTTTTGCGTTTGTTGACTACTTTATCAGCTACATTGTCGGCTTCTACTTCATATTTGTCTCCTACAGTGCCCGTAGTTAGTTTTTTTTGAACTTTTGGTCCAAAAAAAGTAGAAGGGGAGTGATTGGCTATTTTCTTTTGTTCAAACTCTCTCATGATTATTATTTTATCATTTTGAAATACTAATTTGTTTCTCTAAACAAACTGCAGATTATTCGCGATAATACCTTCTTTCTCTAATGCATTTTTTATTTGCTTATACCAATACGGAAATATTTTAGAGAGTCGAAGTTCAATTTCATCAACAACATATTTGTCATATTTTTTCATTCCAAAAAAATGAGAATACCCAATACTATCGGCATGTTTTCCTTGTTCGGTTATATTGTCACCTTTCAAAAGCATAGTCGGAGTATTGTTTTTATAATTCAACAGCGATGCAAGTGTATATTGTTCTATTAAAATGCAGGTTTCATAACCTTCTTGTTTTAATGAAGTAAAGCCTTCTTGGTTTTCGATATATATTTTCTCCAAGTCGTAATAGCTTTTTATAAATTCGTCACGGAGCTTGAGATCGTTAAAACCAAATATGCCACAGTTATACGAATAGCCCAAATTGGTATGCCAGTAAGGAAGATTTTTAGTGTATTTATTAAAAAACTCTACCTGCTTCTTATAATGGACTTCATAAGTATCTTCTTTGCGTTCTACTATAACATCATCAAAACTAAAATCTATCTTTTTCTTAATAAAGATGTCGGTGTCTATGTGAATAAATGGTTTTGTTTGAAGTTCCATAGCATTGATTTTTGATTTCATCCAAAGTTCAATTCTATTGTCGTTTTGCATTTTGGTAACAGCACAAGGAAGCATATACAGGAATTTATAGCCTATTTCGTCTACATAAAGCTCAATTTCATCATACCACAAATGGCTATATAATATACTTAGAGCGGTCATGTAGATCGTTTCCTTTAATTTGTCTCCCATATTCCATCTGTTGTTTGTTATAGGAAGTACATCAAGGCTGTAAATCATCTTGTGTTGTTGTTTCATACCATTTTATTTTAAGCTATGCCTTCTTTCTCCAAAGCATTTTTTACTTCTTTGTACCAATACGGAAACAGTTTAGAAAGTCTATTTTCTATTTCCTGAACAATGTCAATTCTGTATTTTTTTTGTCCTGCAATGTGCGTGTAACCAATTCTATCTGCCAGCTGGCTGTTTTCGAACAAGTTTTTTTTCCACAGCAATAAGGTTGGCTTAATATTTTTATGATGTAATAGTGTTGCCAGATTATACTGCTCCAAAACAATGCAAGGTTCTATTCTTGTTATCCCCGGATTATTATTTTTTATAAAAATTTCTTCTAAAGTATAATAGGCTTTTAAAAACTGATCCCGAAGTTCTAAGTCTCTAAAACCTAATACGCCACAATTGAAAGCATATCCTAAATCGGGTTTCCAATAATCTAGATCCTGAGTATATTTATTAAAAAAATCCAATCGATATTGATACATACCGTACAGTTCGTAATCATTTTGTTCAACAATTACTTTATCAAAATCAAAATTTATTTTTTTCTTTATAAAGGCGTCATTATCAAGATGAATAAAAGGTTTAGTTTGTTTTTCCATAACATCAATCTTCGATTTCATCCAAATGACAGCGTCTTTATTGCTGCTAATTTTAGTCACTCTGCAGGGAAGCATATACAGAAACTTATAAGCCGTTTCATCAGCATAAAGTTCAATATCCTTGTACCATAAGTGGCTGTATAGTATGCTTAGAGCAGTAGAATAAATAGTTTCTTTAAATTTATTGCCTTCATTCCATCTATTGTTGCTGATAGGAAATGCATCTAAGCTGTAAATTATTCTAGGCTCTTCCTTCATAAAATGTTTTTTTTAATCGTATGAATTAAGTTTTTCTCTTCCAGAAAAGTTACATTATTGTACAAAGAAGCTTTGCGGCTGTGTTTGTACAATCGTCTCCATTGATAATCGACACCTTTAACTGCTGAAGTGTTGAGATGTATCTCAGTATTATGATTTTTTTTGCTTTCTTCAAATGAGGTATGCCAGACCATTTTGCCCAACAAAGGTGATTGTATATAAGTTGAATTTGAAAAATCCCTTTGAAAGCTGTCTATATTAATTGAATTTTCTCCAACTCTGAAAATATGCACCAACGCTTCGCCATTTTTTGTTTTATAATATTTTGAGAGGTATCTTTTTGTCTCCAATTTGTTCATCATGGGCTGTAAATCCAGTTCGTTTTCAAAAATCAGATCGATATCATTAATGGTAATATCATAATATTCGCGAAGATTGAGATAGTCTGCAACACCTCCGCAAAAGACTACTTTAGAAAGATTTACATTATTGAATAAAAACTCTAAAGCCATTTGCTGAAGGCTGCGAATATTTTTTTTGTCGTATTCTAAAAAAGAGGTGTTATCAATATTCATATTTTTCATATTTACCAGTTCACATATATGATTCGTTTTTTCCAAGCTAATTTGATGATGCTCAAATTCCAGTTTAATTTGTCTAACAAAATATCTTGTGTTTTTCGCTCCATGGTGATTACAGGACTTGCGTCACCATTAATGTCTAATTTCCCCGAGCGTTGCAAGAATTCGTTTTGAAGCAATTCTGCCGAAGATTTTTTCATGATATCCCAATTGCTCAATACCGCTTGCAACATTGTGAAGGCTTCTTTCTTCATTTCCTCTGAGAGTGTAATGTTTCTTTCAATAGGTTCAGCTATCGGAATATTGCATAAAAACTTTTCGAAGACCATAGCATTTTCATAGTCCTGTTCTTTTCCCGTGGCCGCATAATGCAAGAGATGAGCGGCAACTTCTGGATCATTTATAGTATTGTCTTTATTGAGCAGTTTGCAATTTTCAAAAAGAGATTTTAAAAAGGGATGAATCAATACCAAACCTGCATTATCAACATAGGATTCGCTAATGATGTCATTCTCATCAAATCGGTTTTCGTTTTTGACTTTTTCTTTTTCAAAAACAGCATCCTTTTTATCAATTGTTTTTTCGTGATCGCTAAGAGTTTCTTCTTTTGATTTGTTTGATACGTTTTCGATATTTTTATTGTCATTGCTAATAGCCGCATCTTTGCTTTTAAACAAAATAGAACTCTGGTCTTGCGCTAGATTTTCGTTATTTTCCTGTATTCTTTCTGATTCTATTTTTGTATCGATTTCTGATTCTGTGAGATTTTCTGTTTTTTTTGCATTTTCTATTTCTGTCTCACTTTCAATTTTTACCTCATTTAATGTTTCTGATGTATTTTTTGTTTCTGTCTCAGTTTGTGTCGTCACTTGATTGTTTGAGATAGTATTTAGCTCTGTTTCTTTTAAAATAACTTGCTCTAATTTTTTTTCGATAATTGAAACAATTTTATCAAGATGAGCCAATAATACCAGTTCATTTTGGTTTTCTATCTTATTTTCAATTTCTTTTATAAAAAGATCTTTGTGTTCTATAAAGATGTTTTTTTTATGAAATTCAAATACGCTTAAAATTAATTGGGAAAGCTTTTCTCTTATAATTGCTTTACTTGTACCACTTGTTTCCAAAAGACTCAAAAGAACTATTTCCCAAGCCAAAAACCTTTGATTTGGAATCAATTGATTTTTAGCGATACTGGTTTCAATGTATTTTTTTATTGTTTCAATATTGATTATTTTGGTACTGCTGTCTTTGCTATCTTTTTTGAGTAATATTCCTTTTTTAATAATGTTTACAATTTGGACATCACTAAATTGTTTGATAAATCGTGTTCTCACAATTGGCTTTTGAATGCAATTGTTCCATTTAAAAGAAAAGCTCTCATCATTTAAGATTTCATCAAATGTGGTGTCGTTTACTACTTTGAAATGATGATTTGTAGTTGTCCACCAAGCATTTGTGCCAGTCTCAAGAAAATGAAAGAAGCTTTCTATTTCCTTTTCTTGCGGTTTGATGAGTTTATAGCCTTCAATGTTTTTATCTTCTTTTTCAAAAACTTCTTTGATTTGATTTGTAATTTTTTTTAGGATTTGCTCTTTGAAATTTTCGAAATCTAAATTTTGATTTATAGCAATATCAAGGTTGAGCTTGTCTAATTGTATGCTGTGTGAAGGATTTTTTGAATCTACTTCGTTAAAATAATTTTCTAAAAGCGTGAATACTTCTTTTTGCAAAAACGCATCAATATTGTCCTTGAGATAATATCCTTTCTCTTTAGAATTGGTATTTATCTCAAGGAAAACTTTATTGATGATATGTTTATCTAAGCTTTGCATTGGCTGTAAGGGCTTCTATTTGTATGTTTAAAGAAGATATGATAAAATCGATTTTTGGAAATACCTTCAGCATGCTAGTCAAAAATGCTTTCAATGTTCCATCTTTATCGCTATTGAATTTGATTTCGATAAAACTTGTAAATAAATTATTGAAAAGTAATTCTACTGGAATAATCTGTTTTTCTGATGCTTTCAAAGTTTCTGGATCTTGACATCTTAAAATCGTATAAAACAATGAGGTGTTAAGCGATATAAGTGTTTGTACCGCGGCAATCAGTTCTGGATTTTGTAGTTTGATGGCAGTGCTAACAACTGTGGATATTAAATTGAAATTTTCTTGTGTAAATAATTCAGATAAAGTATCATTTAATTTACCGCTAATGTAGCTCTCAAGATTTTTTTGAACTTCGGCCAATCTGTTTTCCGTTTCAGAAATTAAGCGATTGGTTTCTCTATTGAATTTATTTACAACAGCAATTTCTCTTAGATTGGAGATCGTTCCAATGGAGCTATTTATAAATAAACCTGCATTATCAAGACATGTATTCTCTTCAACGGTTTTTCTAATCTCTATTGATCTTGGACCATCGGTTACCGAACCACATTTACCCTCAGCAATTAATGAAACAGAGATTGAAGATTCATTATACATGGAAGTTTGTCGCGTTATAGGATCTTTTTTATCTGTTACAATTACTTCCTTGTCAATGTGCCAAGTATAGGCCGCAGCATTTTGAGAATTGTTGTTTAAGGTTAGAATTCCTGTCGTGGCATCTACATTATAACTAAAGCTAGCAATAGGCAGATCTAAAAGTGTAATGGTAAGATTGGATGGTTTGTCGTCTATAAAAATGATTACAGTTTGGACATCTTTAGATACTTCACCTGGAACAAACATATATTTTTCTCCGAATGTAACTTGAACTCCTTCTCCTAAAATTTGTGATCCTTTTACATTAGGTTCTAAAGTAAGTTCCACAGGTTTATCGTTTCGGCAAAAAGATATTTTGTTAAGTAATTTACCATCGACCAGTACTTTTAGATCTGAAATTTCAAATGTCACCGGATGTGTTACTTTAAAATCACAATTGCCATTGTCTGCGTAAAGTGTAACATCAAATGTGAATTTCTTTTGTGATTCGCTATTATACTTGTAGATATGTGTTATTTGGGTTTTATCATCTGTAACCCAATCGGTTTTGTCTCCGAAGTCCCAAGTAAATTTATTCCCTTCGATATTTTCTCCAGTTATGGTAAAAGTGATTTCCGTTTCGTCAGCTCCCGGCGATTTTGAAGGAACGGCTGTAAAATCGAATTTCGGTTTTTCGAAAATGGTTATTTTACAATCCGTATCAAAATTGTTGACTGTAAAGGTTATCGGCTGGCCAATTAAATCTTTACTAACTAAATTTGGATCAAAAACAAGTGCGCCATATTCGTTTACGGCTATTCCTCCATTTTGGTCAGGTCTAACATTGGCTTTTACAAAACCTCCAGATGGAGATACTTTAAAAGGCAGAGGAGGTGTTTTGCTGTCAAAACAAATTTTATCTACAGGCAAACTAAGGCCTATGTTGTTTTCGTCACAGCATAAATAAGGCAACGAAAAATCGGCGACAATTGGATTTAAAATAGGGATGCCTTCTGTAAATTTTTCAAAATCTCCAGTTAAAGATGGTTTTCGGGTGTTATAATAATAGTAATAAGGTACTTTTTCTTCCAAATAGATCATTATGAATGTTCCTCCTGGAATTACACCTGCTTTATGCTCGTAGCCATGATTTTTGTTAAGGTAATACTCTGTGAATTTTTGGATTGTTTTATCCAATTCATTAGCATTTACTGCCAGAATCATGATGTTGAATCCAAGACCATTATCCAGCCTAATTTGCTGGATTACTTTTAGTGCTTCTTTGTAATTGCGTCCTTGATGGCCTTCAATTCTATAAAAATCACTATCAAGATGTATTTCAAGTGGTTTTTTAGTATTCAACAAGTCATCGTGATAACTAACATTGTTTTTTTGCAATCCTAAAATGGTTTTGTCAAAATCCCAAGCCTTAATAAGCGATTCGTTTACATCATTGTAAAAAGGAATGGCTTTTTTGCCCAGTTTGCCCAGTTGCAGTGAAGGCGTGATTTTTATAAAATCATAGGCTGTATTGTAATTTTCTAATAATTCTGCACTTCTTAGAATAAGACTGTACATTCTTTGTCTGGCTGTATCTTCGCCATAGCATATTTTCAGTTCATCTGATGTGATGTCTTTTTCTTCAGAATCAGTATCATCTGCAAGGCAATCATTGCAAGGAGTAAGGCTTTCTCCTGTAAGCAAAGGCGATTTGTAGAAGGCATGACGAAATTCAAAATAAGGTTCTGATTTGAATAGTTCGCCCAGCATTAAGTGTTTCGGAAAAGCATTAATATCAGGATAACAGTAACTATCCTCTAAATTGAGTAAAAGTGCTCTAGTTTCGTTGTAAGTATCCACAAGATCATTAAGCAGATCATATCGATATTGAAAATCTGAAGGAAGTATGGGATCTCCATCAAAATTAAATAGTTCGGTTATTTTTTTTTGAATAACGTCTAAGACTATTGGCATATTTAAGCCTGTCAGAAGCTTATTGTAGCCATCCTGCAAATTCTTAACTACATTATTTTTGAAAATACCTTTTGTAAAAGTTTGTTTTAATGCTTCAAGGTGAACAAAATCTTCTTTTTTTAGTACAATTCTGTTCGATTTTAAATCTGGTAATATATGGTATAAATTGCCATAATTGATTTTGCCAATCATGCTGTCATAATTCATTATTTTTACGGCAACGTCTTTGCTGACAATTAAAACTTTATAATTGCCTACAATTTCCAATCCCTGATTATCGCATGAAAGGCTTACGCAAAGGTCAGATTCTTTTTCATAAGACTCTAGGTACAAAAGAATAACAGCATCTTTAAGCTCAAAACTTGTATTTGCTTTAAATTGTGCTAAAGCAAAATTTGGATCCTTTTCTTTTTTTTGCTGTTCTTCTGTCAAGAGTTCAAAAAGAGGCAATTGCTGATTTGCTCCACCGTAGAAAAAAGGTTTGTATGCCGCTTTTGTATTATCATAAACTTTGCAATGCGTATAGGTTTTAGAGTCAAAATCGATTTTTTTGTTTCCCAAGACATCTGCCTGATATAACTTAAAAAGATCACCATCTGTAGTTATGCCAGTTCCTTGTGTTATTGAAATCGTTTTTTGCGTCTCATTATAAGCAGGATAAAGTCCGCAAACTATACCAACGCCACTCAGGTAAATGCGGGATAGGCGATCCTGATCGTCAAAAAAGTCGACAACCTCATTAAGGTTTCCTTCTGTAAGTACCTGATTCTTTGTGAATCGTCGGTATTGTGTTGTTATTGTTGAAAGTTTAGCTGACATTGGAATAGTTTTTTATAGTGATCCTAAATTCGTTTTTCCTAGTATAATTTTATCTGACAATCTTTCGTTTTCATCACTGCAATCAAATAGTCGACCTGTAGGGTAAACATTGTCCAGACTGGTTAATGATTTAATAAAACTGATTAATTGTGGTTCTGGCTGCTCTTGATTCAAATCGGTTTTGGCAATCAAGTAGTCTTTGTATGTTTTTTCAAATTGAACGAGCTGATTTTCTGCGGGGTCTTTCACATCTTTTTCCCTATAGCCAATCCAGCATATTTTTGCCAGAACGTGAGCTGGCAGCTCTTCTTTGATTATTTTTTCTATATAATTTCTAAAATCGGTATTGGCAAATCGCAATGTATATCCTGGCAGCACTACGCTCACACGGTAGGAGTAAGGGTCTATCGGTTCGCAATCGCCGCATTCTTCGGCGCAAATTGGCATGAAAGTATCTGGATTTACTATTGTTTGATGTACATCTGGGCGGAGCATCATGTGTTCAACCAAAAACATTCCTTCCTCAGTAAAATCTTCTTTCATGAATTGAATTAAATCCAGAATCGATTTTTCTAAATCAGGAAGATTAGTATAATATTCAAATCTGCGGGCAATAATTCGGTTTGGGTTTTTCTTGTCTTTGATGGCTGGGTTTATAATGTCATACGAATATTTCCCAGCGTCTGATTTCTGAATTAAGATATTGTCAATAATGGATAAATCTTTTACAGTGCCGTTTTTAAAGGCTTCTTTTATTTTATATTCCCGAGTCTGAATAATTTGCAATACTGCAAAATAAAGCTCTTTATTTGCAGCAGAAGTATCAAAGTATTCTGCCGTTGAAGAAAGTACAATTTCATTATTTGTGTCCACAATACGCCATCTATATACCAATTGATTGTCTGAATCAATAAAATTGTACATCTGAACAAAAGAGTTGGAAAGATTTCTTCGGTTGTAATCTTTAATGCCAATGAGTCTTGAAATCCTTTTTTCTGCTCCTGAAACATTATTTGTATTCCATAAATTGGCAATAGGCTGTTTGTAATAATCAAAAGCATTGCCTCGGTCTTTGCTTACAACTTTATAATCTTTCAAAAAGTTTTCTTTGTCGCGCAATACCACTTGATCTGTAGTATTGCCATAAATAGTTTTATTGACAAAAACGTATTCTGAGAAATTTTCGGCAAAACGAGACAAAAGATGATCCAAAATGTTATTTCTTCTTTCGATATTATTATCCTGCTGGTCAAAAAGCAGTTCTGTAATGCTGTCGTCAGTGTAATTATCGTATCCGTCAACAATGTCATTCGCGCCTTCAATGTCTTTTACGACTTGAGTAAAAAGAGTTCGGGTCAAATTTCCGCTTACCGAAAGCAATTCGCTTACCTGACCTAATTGTTTAAAATAACTCCCTAATATCTGATCAAAAAATAAAAGATATCCTTTTAATTGTTTTGCTTTGGATTTACGTTCAATAGATGCTCGGGTTGGAAGACCTACTTCGCCAATTCCATAAGTTTCAGGAAAATCATTTTGTATGGTGGTATAAAAATCGGTGTTTAGGTATTCGCCATTTGGTATTTCTAATTCTTTATTCTGACTGGCGTTGGTTGTAGCTTTGTCTTTTTCGGCTTTTATGGCATCTAAATAAATTTTTACTTGTGCCTGATTGATATTCAGAGGCAATAATCCTTTGTTGTAATTGAAAACACTTTTGGCACAAATAACTGGTTTTTGATAAGGCGCAAGGCAAATAAGCCATTTGTTTTCTAAATCATCACCACCACAGTTTCCTAAAGAAATATCTTTAATTAAGATTACATCTGGCACCGACATTATTATTCTCATGATATCTGAAAGACGCACTTCGTTTCTCAAATCGGCTTTAAGCAATTCTTTGGTATCAATGAAACCATTCTCTAAAGATGGACCATCAAAAATTTCCAAAGTCGAATATCCTTTGTCAATCATTTGTTTTAACGAATAAAAATTGACCGTTGTCGATAAGTAACTTTCAAGAGCATGAAGAACATTGGCATGAACCAATTCTTCGTCGGCTTCAGTATTTACTTCAATATCAGCACATATTTTTATAGGATAATCGACTACTTTTTTGATATCGACAAGATCTTCGCAAAGGTTTCTGTTGGCATGATACTGCTTTCTTATTTTTTCTTTAACAATCTCTATTTCTGATGGTTTTGAACTTTCGAAATCTACATACAAATCATACAAACCATTTAGTTCGAAAGACTTTCTTAAGTTCGGAGTTGTTGCAAGATTATTATAATCGTTAACATCATAAGAAAGCTGATTTTTTTTGCAGTCCACATAAACCGTTTTCTCATGTTTGGCGAGCCAGCAATTTCTAACCCCATCTATGTCTATAAATAGTTTTCGGTAATCATTTTGGGTAACAGGGCTAGAAGACAATACTTCTGAAGCCTTAAAAAACTGCTTTGGAATGTCTTTATTGATGTCATCAGATGCTAATATATTTTCTATAGGAAGATTGAGTCTCATGCCAAGATCTGAAACGGCATAGCAAAGCATCTCGAGCATTGTAATACCTGGATCATGCTCGTTAAAATCAGTCCAGAATTTGCTGCCAAAAGACTCAATATATTCGATTCCTTTTTTTCTTAGATAAAAGAAATCCAAATCATCTTCTGATGCTGATTTTTTAGGAATGGTGATATGTGGGTTTAGTAGCGACATTTTTCAGGTTCTTCGTGGGTTGTTGGTTTACAGGTTATGATGTTGGTGCTGATAATGTGGTTTTTAACAGAGACTAAAATATTCTTAGGGCTTGATGGTGATAATGTGGTTTGAAAGTCTAAAAGATGAATATTGTCTTTATTGTTTTCTGTGTCTTCTAATGGTTTAGGATGTTCCTTATCTGTTTTCTTATCGATATAGATTGCCATTTCCAGAGTAGATAAAAAATCTACATAGTACAGGTTTTCGATGTATTCGATAACAATGCTTCGTTGCAGTTCAACTCCAAATATGATTTGTTTTGAGGTATCAAAGGCCCATGGCGATAAAAATTTGATAAGATCTTCATTAAGCTGTTTTTTATAAAAATTCTCATCGAATTCGGGATAAAACTTTACATCCAGTTTGATTATAACTTTTTCATAATCAGGATTAATGACTTTAGCAGATACTAACATGGAATTTTTAGAATTGATAAAACTTTCAATGCTGTTTAATGTGGCTGTGCTAACTCTTGGCTCATAAATATTGAATACATTTTTGTCTACGATATCTGGAATTACGACTAGCGTTACTTTTCCTGGAGATAAAAATGAGGTTTCTGTACCCGAAATAAAAGTATGATTAAGGCATTTTACTCTAAAAACACTTGGAAATTCCTGTAAAATAAGATGCTCATAATCCCAAAGCGTTATAGCTCTGTTTTTGTGGCGCAAGCGTTCGCTCACACGCAGATAATAGGAGGGATCTGATTCTAATGGTTTTCCATCAAACGAATTAAATGGCTGTTCTATGCTTTTAATCTGCGGAACTCGTGTAATTAATTTAGATATTGTTTTGGCAGGTAATGTGCTCTCTAAATGTGCTAAATTATTGTTGTTGTCAAAAAATTGAGCGGTAACAACTTGAGTTTTCACATCGATAACTTTGCAAACGGCATCATAATCTTTGTGCATTTTGGCTTTTATCCAAATGGTATTGGCTGGAAACAATGTATTGTCATTGGATGCCTGTTTTGGAATGCCAAATTTTACGATTCCTGATTTTAAGAAGTTATCTATCCCATTTGCTAAAATATCCTTGTCAAGATTTTTCCAGTAATTATCGCACAATATGTACCATTCTACTTTTTGTTTTCCTGTAAAGGTGGGTACGCCAGTATTTTCGCTCCCTTCCAATATTTGAAATAATAGTGAAATCTGTTGTGATATTTCGGCATCTTGAAGACCGATGTAAAATTCGCCTCCATTGCAATAATCAGGAACTAGACAATTGGTAATTGGTTCAACTTCTAAAATTTCTTTATTGATGGCTTGCTGTTTCAAATAAGAATGTTCTTCGCGCTGTCCAAAAGGAGCTTCATGAAACAATTTTATTCGGTTAGACTCGTAGGCAGAAATACCAAAATCAATAGTTTCCTCTGCAGAATAATTCAAACTTATGCTTTCTACAACAGGTGTGTAAGGCTCATTTGGAATTGGCGTTGATGGATCTGTCGCCACATTCATTATCGCCAAAGTATATATTTTTGGAAATAGTGAATGTAAAAATGACTGATTTAGGGTCAATCGAATGGGACCGCTTTTGCCAAGTTCATAATCTCCTTTTACGTGGATATTTGATTCGAATACATTACCTTCATCAGCATCAAATAAATTGACTGTTTTATTTTGTTCGTGCCAAACTTCTTTGTTTAAAACGGATAATGTTGCTTTAAAATAATCCTTTGTTACAATTGGATTGTCTGGATTTATTTCAAGTGAATGGTTGGCTTCTGAAATGGCTTCTATTTCTGAATTGTTTTTTTTGGCAATTCCATCTTCAGGTTGATTGACGTTCATTTTCGCCTCAATATTATCTTTGATAAAAATGGCGTCAATAAAAATCTTTTTGCTTATTTTTTCTATAAAACTACTTTTGTAAGCGGCATAATGAGTTTCAAATGATAATGGAGTATTTTTCCATTTTATGTTAATATCTGCGTCTGTCCATTTTTTAGAAAAAATCTCAGGATAGTTGATTATAAATGAGCTATTTTTTTCGGGTTGAGTTGTAAAAGGGAAAAAAGGTTTCGCGGCATTAAGAAGACCAGTGTCGCTTTCTAATACTAAAGATTTTACATCCTTAACTTCAACTTTTACTTTAATACTAGTTATGGGTTTTGTAACCAGACTTCTAAAAAGAGTATGACCTTTTGGATCTTCTGTATTAATTAAAAATCGAATCACAGGTAATTCTGTTGAGAAAAATTCTCCTAAAATTGTCTGATCGTAGTTTACAATTGCCGGATTATCTTTTGATATTTGAAAAACCAGTTTTAACTGATTGCCGCTAATGCTTGAAGATCTATTTTCAGCTTTAAAAGGAAGACTGTCGCTCAATTTAAAATTTCCAACCCATCCTTTTTTTCCGCTATATAAAATACTAATATTAGCTAAAAGATCATCTACGTTAAATGGATTGTGAAAAGTTAAAACATCATCAAAAGTGATTGTAATATCAATATTTCTGTCACCTTCTTTAAGATTAAATAATTCCGAAGCTATTGCAAAACCTAATTTGGCATCGTCTAGCTCTGTATATTTTTCTTCATTGGAAGTATATCCAAATGGAAACCAGTAAGGAGAATCTTCTTTTAAAGGTTCGCCCTTTCCGTCTAGAGAATTGGCAATTTCGCTCTGTTTTATTTCGCCTCGATCAACGTCATTATACACACTTTTTAAATATGCTATATTGGCTTTGTTGGCAATAAATTCTTCTGTGGTTTTATAGATTAATTTTTTGCCATCGGGATCTTTTCCTGCATCAAGTTCTGTGTTTACGGCAATTTTTTCTTCAGCGACTTTTTTTGCCAGTTCAAAAATGATATTGACTTTATCTGCTTTTGCAGGCAGTTTTTCAATTTGAAGTATGTCTTTATAGAAAAAATCTAAATGCTTTTTGGTAATGAGATTAAGTTTGTTTTGAGATAATTCCAATAATTTCAAGAAGCACACAAACAAAGTAAGGTGAGGAGTAAGGTCTTGATTGATATTAGTGACGGATAATGTCTTGGTAATGTTTTCTTTTAATGATGCATATTCTTTCTCTGTTCTTTTCGGAATGCCATCTGGAAGATTATCTTTTGAAAAGCCGAAATAGCTAAAAAACTCCTGCCAATTGCCTTCTGGGGTTTTATCGTGATTTGTGTCAAAAAAGTTGACTTCTTTGGCAAAATTATAAGCAAATAACAACCAGTCTTCAATAGTAAAATCATGAAGTTTTAGGTTGCTAGGCTCTAGAGCGTCACTAAAGCGTTCTTCCTGGTTCACTCCATTTCTTTTAAAAATAACATTGTCTATTTGGCTGCCGTTGGTGCTCATTGCTTATAAACTTTTAAACATTAGTGCCTTCTTCTTTGTAAAAAGGATAAACAAGATTGCTTCTTGAGTTTGTACTTCTTATTTTGTAATCAATTATGACTAATAATTCTCCTTCTAAATCATCACTTTGTGTGATGTCAATTTTTTCAACATCAATTCGCGGTTCGTAATATAAAATCGCTGTTTTTATAAGTTCTGAAACATAAGTCTTGAGTGTTCTGTCTAATGTTTCAAAAAGCAGTTCATCCATGTTACAACCATATCTGGGAAGCATAATGCGCTCGCCGATTTTGGTAGAAAGCAATATTTCCAGACTGCTTTTGATGTCTGCTTCGTCAGATGTCATTACGACTGCTTTATTGTTCTTTTTGAACTCTGGCGGAAAACTCCATCCAGTTCCTAAAAAAGCTTCTTTATTTTCCATAATCAGCCTATTAAAACAGTTGGACATCCCAATACAATTGTTCCGCCATGCGCAGTTGAATCTCCCATTCTTGCGGCTGGTTTTCCTCCAATCAGCACTGTGCTTGAACCAGCTATAATACTGTCTGGCGGTCCTGTGCAAACAATCATATCTCCTAAACAAGCTGCAGGTTGACCGCCTATTAATACTGTAGGTGAACCTGGCGGTAATATTGGTCCTCCGACATGAGGCACAGTTCCCGTTACCATTGGGCAAACATGCATGTCGTTAATTCTTGCGGCTGGTGCTCCCATAGCTACTTATTTTTTATAGTTAACCTTTAGTTTAAGTTTTGGATGATAGAGTTCAGATAATGAATTAGTTAATCTGAACAATGCTTCCTTTTACAATCGCTACCGCAGCCGATGACATTTCTGCTCCAGCATTTCCTTCGGCTTTAAATTGGGCAGTTGCTGTTAAGTTTACATTGGTGCCTTCAATTTTTACATCGCCTGTCGCTTTTATTGAAATATCGCCTGCGCTTTCCATTTTTATTCCTGCGCTGTCAATTGTAATGACGTTTGAATTTTCGTCTTCAACAACTATAGAGCCTTTGTCTTCGTCCAGCGTTATTTTTTTACCTGCAGGAGTTTCAATAGCTATCGATTTTTTATCATCGTCAAAGAGCACTTTCATTTCGCTTCTGGTAAAAATCCCTTTCTGATGGTTATCGTCAGATGCTTTTAGCGGAGCAGGTTTTGCACTGCTGTGAAGCATTCCTAAAACAATAGCGTCATTTGGGTCTTCATTGATAAAACCAATAATTACTTCGTCTTCAATTTCTGGCCTAAAAAATGTGCCTCTGTTGTCTCCTGCGTCTAATGCTGCGATTCTGCACCAAATTCCCTGTTCTTCGTTATTGATGATTGGGATTTTGACCAGAATTCTATCTTCTCCATCCGGATCGTCTTGAAGCTGGGTTACAATACCAATATGAAGTCCTTTTATGGACGGAATTATTCCTGAAGCCGATGGCGTATTGACATCATACGTTTCAGAAAACCATTCAGGATTTAGTCCAAACTGCACATTTACAGTCCAGTTACCATTTGCTATTTCATGGAAAACTCCAGTAACGTACGCTTTGCCATTAAAGCGGTCTCCAACACCTTCAAGCGTGATAATTGTATTGGGTTTTACAGCAGGAATACCTTGAAATTTTACTCTTCCGCGAACTTTTGACAATTGTTGAAATAATAATTTAGCATCAGCCCAATCTTGCAATTCGGTATCGGTAACATGACCGCCGTGACGTAATTCTAGATTTTCAAGTTTTACGATATCAGATAAATCGGAAGCTGATAAATTTCCGTTTAGACTTACGCTTGGATCTTTAGCTTCAATTTCTAATAATTCCTGATTGGACGCATTCCAGCTGTAAGATGAAACTTTAGCAAACTGATTTCGAGCATCAATCTCAGCATCAAAGTCTAGCATTGTGGCACCAAAAGCAACCGTTTCAATTGATTCTGAAGCTAAATCTGGCTTTTTAACTGAGATTTTGCCATTTTCAACAAAACATAATTTTCCATTAGCCTGTGCGCGTGAGACAATAAAATCCCAATCGGATGTATTGTATTGCACTAACTCTTTGTGGCTATAATTTGTACTTTCTACATCTTTTTGCAATCCGTAAGTGCCAATAATGTCTTCAAAAGCGTCACTGTCTTTTACATCATAAAAATATTTGCTCTTTCTTCCAATGGTCATTTTTACGGCTTCATCTTTACATTCTACAATCAATAGGGACGAATTGTCTTTTATTTTTATAGAATGTTTTAAAACGATTCCTTTGTAAATAGTTTCTTCGTCGCTGTGATAGCCCACTTTTATTTCTATCTTTTTACCTGGAATAAGCAAATCTTCATTACTTAATTTAAAATCTCTCGAAGCGGCATCTCCATCGGTCAAAATAATCTGCGCCATAGGTATTCTGTTTACCTCATTATGAACTACAATGCTCATTACTTGGTAAACGCCAGACAGCTCAGTTCCCTCAATGAGCAATTTGTGCGTTACTAAATCGGCACTTTTACTGGTTTGTATGACGTCACTATTGTTCATCTATTGTTGTTTTTGCAGTGGAGGGAAAAATATTTTTTGACCAATTTTTAGTTTTCTGAAATTGATAAGCTTGTTGACTCTTGCTACTTCGAGATAATATTTTGAATCGCCGTAGATTTTAAAAGACATTAGCGGAAGCGTATCTCCCGCCTTTACAGTTCTAGTGTGTGTTAAATCAGGAGATTGATTGTTTTGCTGTTTTGCTCTTAACTCATCTTCAACAACTCCTTTGAATTTTCCTTTTGCAATAGCTCTGATCGGCGTTCCGTCAGGTCTGAAAAGTTTATATTCAATGGTCATTTCGGTAAGAGATCCTTTAAAAAGCAGACTTCCCCAAGCAATTTTTAAATAATTTGGCTTATGTTCTGTACCATTATATTCTAAAATTACTTTTCTAAAATGCTCAATGTCTTCAATAACACCGTTTTCAGTACTTTCTTTGCCAGCAATAACACCGGTTCGATCAAAAACAAAATCCAATTCTAATTCCTCTGGAGCAATTGCTGTAAATCTTGGCGCAGGGCTACTTGTTCCAGCGGCTTGAGTTGTATCTTGTTCTATTTTGTAATGAAAAGTATATTTCTCGGGATTCATCAAAGTAACGAACTCTTCAATATCCGAAATGGGACTGTTGAATTGTGGATCGCTATAGGCAATAATCTTCAGTTTTTTTAATTCACCAGTTGTCATATTAGCGTTCTTTTTTTCGTTCGATAATCTTCATTACTTGCTCGACACATTCAGCTACATTATCTTTTTCTGCAGAAGAAGAGGATGATGAAGCTGGTTTTGCGCCTGAACTTGGACTTTCGTTCACATTTATTTTGATGTGAAGCTCTTTGATTTCAATTGGCATGGCTACATTATTTTTTATGAAGGGTGAAATGATTATAAGTAAGCTCAAAGCTTTCAACAACAATTTTGCTTTCTAAAGCACTGAAATCTTCAACAGCCCATTTTACTGGATAAGCATGTACCACTTTCCAATGCATTAACGGTTCGTGATCTTGATTCAAGAGTTTTACCGTTAAATCAACAGGCTTAAATTCGAAGTTTTCAATTGCTTTTCTGCACCATTCAATTACATCAGAATCAATAAGAATTCCCCTTTTTAAAACTAAATTGGGATATTTGGTTTTTACAGGAAGCTTGTGTTTGAATCTGTTTTCTCCACCCTCAACAAATTCTTCTGTTTCAAGATCTACGGAAAGTCCTGATACCGACTGAAATTGATGGTCTTTTTCTTTTGTGCCTAGTTGGTCAAATTCAACCAGAAAATGAAAGCCTACGGGTGGATAATAATTAGCCATGATTAGTCATTTTGAATAGATAAACCTTCGTGGACCAATTCAATAGATTCAATGGCTACTTCGTTTCCATCAGCTTTTAAATCGGTTGACTGCACTTTTGTCGGCCATGCATTTTTTACTTTCCAAGTAATCACTGGTTCGTGCTCTTCGTTAAGTAATTTGATGGTGATATCTCTTCTTTCGATGGTGTTTAGTTTTACTGTATTCCACCAAGCGTAGTATTCATTGTCGCTTTTGAAAGTGCCTCTTTTCATCGTAATGTTAGAGAACTTTTGCATGCCAGGCATCTTGATTTTACTGTACTCTGGACTAGCGCCCTGACGGTACTCAATAACTTCAGTTTCTACATCTAATCCGGAAACTTCTGTAAAGCCTATTTTTGTTCCACCCCAGTCAACTGAGAAATGAAACTTTGATAACGGATAACTCATGATTTATATTTTTTAATGATGTTTTAATTAAGATTCCTGCATTTTGTGAGAGAAACGAAGAATGATGAACTCTGCCGGACGAACTACTGCCATACCGATTTCGATAATCATTTTACCGTCTAAAATATCCATAGCAGACATGGTTTGTCCTAGACCGATTCTTACGTAAAATGCTTGTTCTGGTTTTGCTCCAGCCAAAGCTCCAGCTCTCCATTGAAGAATTAAGAAATTCTCAATCATAGCTCTTACTCTTATCCAAGTATTGGCATCGTTAGGTTCAAAAACAAACTGTTCGGTTGCCTTTTTAATTGATTCCTCAGCCATGTTGAAGAAGCGGCGAACAGGTACATAACGCCATTCACTATCGTTACCGGCTAAGGTTCTTGACCCCCAAACCAAGGTTCCCTTACCGGTAAATGTTCTGATAGCGTTTATAGATTTACCTGCGACAGTATCAACATTTAAGTTGTCCTGAATGGTATTTGTTATTTTAACTGTTGGTTTTATGACATAATTCAAGCTTACATTTGCAGGAGCTTTCCAAACACCTCTGTCTCTGTCAACTCTTGCATAAACCCCAGCAATAGCAGAGCTTGGAGGAAGAGTTATTGGCAGGTTGTAAATTTCAGTAAGAATTTTGTTGTAAGTTGCATTGTCGATGCTTTCTAAAGTGCTTAATTTTCTTCCGTTTAAAGCCCCATTGTTTACATCTTTTCCGCTCACAGATTTAATAGCATTTAAAAGTGCAAGAAGGTCAGCTTTTATATTGGAAAAATTATTTGTAGATACTGTAATTGCAGTTTGACTATTTAAAGGAGCATACTCTACAAGTTTTTTTAATTCTTTATCAAAACTTACAGTGTCAGTCGATACAATTTTAAGCAATTTAGCAGTTGCGTTCTCGTCCTGTATTTTTTTCTTTAACGTCTTTAAATTTTTATATACAGAGTCAATTTTATTTGCAGCGGTAAAATTTGAGTTAAAAGTAGTCAAAGCACTTGTGATGTTATTTGCAATAACCATATCCTCGTCAGATATTGTGCTGATTGCAGCATTTGCTTCGTCGTTTAATGAATTTCTTAAAAGGGATAGACTTTCTAAAGAAGTAAGCAGAATATTCAATTTTTCCAAGAATGCTGTTTTTTTAGCAGGATTGCTGACAAAAGTCCCGCCTAAATCAAAACCAGTTGCATCATTGCTGTACATCTGTAAAAACAAATCGCTTATTTGTCCAGAAATATCTCCAGGAGTAGTCGTAACATCAACTAATTTAGCTACAGTTGCATCAATTCCCAACGTTGGACTTTCGATAGCTACTAGACTTTCAGCAATTTTATCATATGCTTTTGCGGTGTAGGAGTAATGTTTTAATATAATTTTACTGCTGTCAAAGGCGTAGTCTAAAATAGTTTCTAAGTGCGGATAATACGCAGCTCCATACTTAATAGTGTCTTTTTCAGCACTAATTTCGCCTCTCAAAGCATCTATATTTGGATCTGTAGGGCTTGACTCATCATAACCTAAAGTGTCAATTAAAGTAAATCGGTCTTGAAGATTCTGACACTGCATTAATGCGCTATTGTACAATCCATAGAAATCAGTTGGAGTTATTGCATCCACTCTTGTAGCATCGGGAAATAGAATTAGTGTTGGTTCGTCTACCTTTTCCAATTCAGCCAATCCGTCGGTCAATTTAGAGCTGTTAGTGATTGTTGTGACTGGAATGTCTTCTTCATCTAAATCATTTCCATAACGCCCAACTGAAATAATGTAGCAAGGACCACCGCCATTTGCAAAGAACAGCTGCAATGAATAATACATCAAAAAAGGCTGTTTTGCAGTTGGCTGATCTACAACAATAGATCTCGTGTCTCCATTTTCCGTTGAAACGTCATTAATGGTAACGCTAATTGTTGTCTCTGGTTTTGCAAAACCAAAAAAACGCTCATATTCTAAAAGAGAAGTTATTCTTGTTGGTTTCAGTTTCAAATCTCCATTAATCTTGTTCGTGGCTTTTTCAGTATAGCCAATGAAACATGGAATCGCAGTCTCTACCTGGGCAACAGAAGGGGGAAACTTTACGATTTCCTCAACATATACTCCAGGCGTTTTGTAAGTTGTTGCCATAATTGATTTGTTTTTTAATTATTAAATAAATATTTCCGAATAGTAATCACTATCGATTTTTGTTATTGATTTTACAGATGGATTTGGATATTGACTTTCTGCCGGTTGTGAAGGCGTAAAATCTGTAAGCGGATCAATTTCTACAAAACCAGATCGCGTTAGCGGTTTTGCGGTATTGGTTTTAATTACAGTTTTTGCTTTACGGTCGATGTATCTCCAAATTGTTTTTCTATTGTCAAAATGAATTTTAAAGTTTGGGCTTAACATTTTATCCGAATTGTCTATAATATCTTCCGAGCTGTTGTCACCTTTAGCGGTTAGCGAAATAATTCCAAAGACATTTTGCTGTTCTGGCGACTGTAGTGTTGAAAGTAAGTCGGCAGTGGTTTTTTCAGATACTAGATAGGCATTTGAAATCAGTTTGTTGTCACTTATTTTTGGAAGATACTTAAACGAAACGGGTTCAGTCAATGGCTTTACATTACTGAAAAAATATGCTCGAGTAAGAGCAAAATCAAGATTAGTATAATTTTCAAATTGATAATCATTAATATTAATTAAAAACTTTAAGTTCAAATCGGCAGGGACTTTAATAAATGGGACCGATTCATCTTTCACTTTCACATATACTCCGAAACCTGTTTTGGTTTTTTTAAATACCATTTTGTAGTTTTTAAGTACAATATTGGTTTCTAAAGTTGGCGTTACTGTTATAAATGCATCGGGACTAAATTGCTGCAGCATTTTCTCTTTTTTATCATCTGTCATGCTTGCAAAAGTCTCTTCTCCATTATTCAAAAAATAATTATGAAGAAGCGTCACTTGAAACAGTAAACCATATGTAGAAGAATAACTCATGACTGTTCTTTCTTTTTAGTTATTCCTGTAAATTCACCAATAAGATGTCCTTCTGCTTGTGCAATATTGCGTTCGATTTGGATCATGCTGACTTTATATAAAGCCGACGGAAGCTGTTTTCCGCCAAGTGTTCCCCAGATATAATTTAATTCTTCAAAAGTGGGAGTGTAGAGTTCAACCGTAAACCTAAAGTTGTCTACATTACTCATAGCGCTGCTATTTCTATTAAAGATGGTATTGGCTTGAGTAAAAAGCTTTTTCCCTTGAAAAAACTCAATAATTTTTGAAATATCTTTTAGCGAATTGACATATTTATCTCTGTTAGCGCTAAAAAGCAGATACAAGTTTAAATTGATAACACTATTCTTATATATGGTTTTCGTATTTTCTATACTATGATTTGGGAAGTTTTTTAAAGTAGCTTCTTCATCTAAATTGATTATTGTAAGTGCCACAGCATTTTTTAACGCGTCTGTAATTTCATCATTTTGAGATTCTAAAAAAGCAATATTTTCAGGAACAACAGATTTATCTAACCCAATTTCTTCGAGATAGTTGTTTACTTGTTCTGTAATTATTTGTATTACTTCAAAAATCATCTTTGATAAAAATTATTATAAATACTAAATGAAATTTTATTGGAAGAAATAAGATTTAGGGCGGAGAATGTAATTAGAAAATTAGGCTTCTAAGGGTGCTTTTAAGATTTGACTAAATTAGATAAATGAGAAGCTACCAAAAAAGGGGAATTTTCCCCTTTTTTATATAGTTAATATACTGGTTTTTAAATCATTGTGTTTTGGTTTTAATTTTCAAACCTTATTGTGTTAGATACGAACAAAAGCGCTAAAGTTTGTTTTTATGAGATTTTATTGATGGGATATTTGTTTGAAAATGAAAGGTATAACTGCTTAGCTTCTCAGAACATTTGTAGCGAAGAAGACTTCTATTGCAACACTATTTCAAAGTTGTGGGAATTTTATAATGATAACCTGAAATTGTGTGAATCTCAATTTTTGAGCTATTATAATTTAGCTTTCAGAACTTGAGAACAAATCTAGTAGTAGGTGGTTCGCTTTTAAATATAATTTATCAAGTTTAATGAAAGTGCTAATATTTCGAAAAGATGATTGATAACAGATTTTTCTGTTTCAAATGCTTAATTGAAAAAGATAAAATGAAGAAAGATAAAAAATACAAAGTATATAAAAATGCCTCTGCCATTAAATCCAGAAAAAGAAAAGACACCATAATTAATGTAATGGTTTTGTCTATTATTACTTTTATAACCGTGCTGTTGATCTCAGAAATGACCTAGGAGTCTATTTATAAATTTGGTCTCTCCTTGCTCTTTGGATTTCAGATTTCCTTAAAGATATTTAAAGCGGAAGATCTGAGATTACGTTTTATGGACAGTTTCTTGGCATTATGCGGAAAGTCGTGGCTTTACAGATGTAGGTTCAAGAACAGTAAAAGCCCCATAACGGAGCTTTTACTTTAATGTGATATGCAGAAAGGCCTATCTGGCGCTTAAGTTTAAAGATACAGTGGACATGCCACCAGTTCCGTCGTAGCGTTCAGCCCATATTTCAATGTAATCGTCCTTTTTGAGCTGCATCGTGCCCACAACCGGAAGCGCAAGGATGCCGGCAGTGGATAAGAATCCCGTAGAAGGCCTACCATAGACTTTAGTGTCAGTAAGCACAACGCCGTTTCTGGCTATATAAAGAATAAGAGTAATATCAGAGCCTGTTCCCTGATAAGATACCGATGCGTTTACCTGAAAATATCTGGTTTTGTTTCCTCTGTAGGTGATTCTGTTATTACCATCTCTAGTGAATCGGAACAGATTGTTTGAAGTCGTGGTACCGTTAAGCTTTACCCTGCTGGCCGTGCCTGTTCCAGTAAAAGAAGTTGTGGTTCCGGCTCCAACTGCGGCATCTAGATTAATATCGCCTGTTGCATCGGCATCGCCTTCTCTTGGTATGCCAGGCGCATCAACGGTCCAAGCTGTGCTAAAGTTGTAGCCAGGGTAGGTCGACGCGGCAGCATATCGATTAATGTAGCCTGAAGAATTTGTTGTAGTGCCAGAGAAGACAGTGCCAAGTAATACTCCTGTTCCTACGCTAAGTGTTGCACTGCTCACATCTATGGCTACATCAGCGCCATTTAGGGTGCTGAAACCACTGTTTTTTTGTATCAGTCCAAAAGTGCCCGTGAAGGTTTCGAAAGTTCCATTGTTGCTGGAAGCCCAAGCTTGGTTATTTAGGAGTAGATTGCCGATATTGGAATAAGTAATGCCGTTCGCATTGTTGACAAACTGGATGATATTGCCAAAATAGAGTCCGATACCCGATATGCTACCCACACTAGAACTCATCCCGTCTATAACGACATTCTGAACCAGAAGGGAAGAAGACGTCGCCGCGCCTGGCCCCGTAATAGCAAAGGCAGTGGCACCTCTTAAGGTCAGGTTTCGAATGCTGCCTCCTGTATTACCCTGAAAAATTACACCGGCATAGGAAAGCACATCTTCGTTGGCATCAAGGCCTGAGACATATGCATTGTTGATGTTGATGGGACGCGTAAGAGAAATGGTTCCGTTGATTTCATATAATGTATTGGTGTTGAGCAAATACGATGATCCGCCTCCTGCAGCAAGCTCGGGCGCAAGATCAGCAGCTGATTTTACCAGCTTGTAATTGGTTCTTTTTAAGGTGCTTTCATTGGCCATTTTAATCCAAGCCGAAGTTGCAGCATTATAGAAATAAAACGCTTTGTCGGTGGTGTCAAACACCAGCAGACTTTCAGCTGGGCTGGCAATAGCAGTACGCTGTGCGGTGCTCATCCTAGGAGCCAGCATTCCTTGAGCTGTGGAGGAGATATCCAGTATGGAGGAAGGATCTGGGGTTATCGTTCCGATTCCTATTTGGGCATTTGCTTCGGTCAGAAGTAGAAAAAGCAGCATTGTTAGGGCTGTTCGGTATAGGGTAGATTTTGTATGCATATCGTTTATTTTAGTTTTCATTTTTGTTTAGGTAATCGTCTATCCTCATTTATCTCCATCTGTAGAGAGCAGGATTTTTTTGGTGATCTTGCGATTGTCATCGGTAAGAAACTCTATTATGTAGACACCTGCTGGTAGTCTAGAAGGAGTGAAACTGTAGGTGAGTTCGGTTTGTAACTCTTTTGTTTTAAAAACCTTTTCTCCAGCCATATTGTATAGAGACATAGAGCGAATAGTAAGCAGCTGGGGATTAGATGCCTTAATGGCTTTGGATAATCTGTCCTGATAAACTATAAAATGCTCTGAATCTGGGTTTTCTTCCAGGCTTAGGTTATGATCATCTTTAAAAGCAATGGAGAAGCGGCTGGTGTGGTTACCGGCAGGGACTTTGATTTCATAGGCAATGTTTCTGATGTCATGGTAGGAGTCATCAGAGCTGTCATAGAGAAAGATCGGTTGTGAGGAATCAAAATGGGCTGTTTCTGTTATAAGAAACTTAAAGGTCGTCTCTTTGGATGCTTTTACGGCTAAAGGAATTTTTTTTGAGGGATCAAAAGCGATTCCCTGTATGAGGTAGGAGGCATTGCCAATGCGGAAATTGACGTCTTCAGGCAGATCAGTGGTCATGTTCAACGCGTCAATTCCAGGATCTGGTCCATCTGTGGCCTGAGAAAGAAAGGCCAAGGCAAGTTGTCTGGTAAATTGGCCATTGATTATGCTATTTATTCTCAAATAGGATAGGGGTTCTATCTCTTCTGCCTGCTTTTGCGTTTGTAATTGTGGCGTCTTTTTTTCGAACTGTGAGATTCCAGTACCCTCTCTAAAAAATATGCGATGGATATTTTTAAAGGTTGCGGTGCCATTGGAAGTTCCATTCAGCAAGAATCCCTGACCGATCGGAGAATATCTTCGCTGCAGAATAGTTCCTGTTCCAGATCCTGGGCCAGCGTTTGGGGTGCCATCCTGATTATAGGCGTTAAAGGCCGCTGGCACATAGATTCCTTCAGAATTCACATTCACAGGGGAATAGGAGCCATAGCCCCCACGGTAGGCGCTAAGATAGTGGGAGTTTACGGTTCTATCCTGTTGCCAGAAATAGGCCGTTCCTCCAGTTATGGCAAGGTTATCGGGATCCAAAAGAAAGGCATTCAGATTCAGAGCCGATGGATAGGGGTTTCCGGTGAGTGTGGCGTTGCCCGTTGTTAGAGTAACGCTTATATTGCCGCTATTAGGCTTTCCTCTGAAATCATAGCGCTGTGCACCTCCAGGGTTGTTAGGTATTCCGAGTCCTAGAGGATCTAAAAGATCTGTGCCAGAGGTTCCTTTCATGGTAAAGCCTTCGCCTGGAGCTAAAGAGGTGGCTGCTCCAACTGCGCTCCACTGTGAATAACTGCTGGCATTGGTAAGTTTATAGATCCATGAGGAAGCGATTGCGAGAGGCGATGCTGCGCCGTCATAGCTTCCCTGTGGAAGAATCGACGCAGAGGTCGAAAGAATCGCCGTTTCAGGACGTGAGAGCATGGTGATGCCAAAACTGGAGTTTCCCGTTGTATTGGAAGGCATTCCGACAGGGGCACACCAGTAGTTGTATTCAAAATTATCTGATGTGCCTTCTTGGTAAACTGAAAGAGAGCCCAGACCAACATTGTTAGAGAGGCTGGCTCCTTGAATGAGCTGGGCTTCATTTCTTAAATAGAGATTGGAATTAGCATTGAGCTGAAGATTTTCTTTGACATAAAGCACTTCGTTTTTGGCATAAAGGCTTGCCCCTGTTGCCAAATATAGCTGGGAAAAGCAGCTAGTGTTCACAGCCATCAAAAAAAGAGTAGACAGTTTTTTCATGTGCAGTTTCGGGTTAAGATTTAAATACAAAAAATAAGTCTCAGTGTGATTTTCGGCGTTTTACGGTAACGATTAGACCCAATATAATGCCCGCCGCCAGCAGCAAAGTGCACTGCCCATCGATAGGCAGATCAGGAGTGTCATCGGGAAGCCCTGGGGGAGGTGGGCCGCCTTGTGCTACAAGGGCAGAAGAATAAAGAATAAATAAATACAGAACGGTGCTTGTTTTTTTTAGGTTCATAAGGGCAATTTAGGGTTGTATAGTTGTGGAATCGATTAGGCGATGAATGTGTTTTTCATAATCTTCAGCATCGCGGTACTGGGGAGCACATTCGCATGAACGCCAAATGTTAACAAGCAGTATAAGAGCTTAGTAGGCTGTTTTTTAGACATAGGTAGTTGGATTTAGGTAAGGCAAATTTAAATTCACTACACAGTGCTGCTTACATAATTTTTATTCATATTTATATAATTTCCATGTCACTTCAATTCTTTTTAAGAAGCTGCATAGAGAAGTTGCTTTAGAATTTTTTGCGTTTTAAAGTGCATGGTGATCCTGTAAAAATGCATTGTAGATTGTAAAAAAATGATTACGACAATTTTTGCAGTTTTGTCCAGATTGTCAATTCTAAAATCAGAAGTTATGAATAAGCTTGGACCTGTAGTAGTAGTTGATGGGAGCAAAGGAAACTGTGTGTTGTTCCAAAAGATTTTTAAAAAATTGGAGATGAGAAATGCATTGCTCTGTTTTGGATCGTTAAGGGAGGCTGGGTATAGACTTTCTGAGGCAGGAACGGATCCCTTTCTACTTTTTGTGAATGTGATGCAGCTTGCCCAGAGTATAAGAATGACGGATTATCTACTCTTTATGGAGTTACGCTGTCCGTGCTTATTTTTTTCCATTTCATCCGCACGCTGTTTTGTGGTAGATGTCTATACAGGGCCCACGCTAACCTATGCGTCCTCACGCTGGAGTGAGGAGAATTTTACGGAAATTATCCATTCAACACTCCAGCATGTGGAAGAGGAGTCTTTCAAGGAGCTGCTGAGAAGAAGAATTGAGGATAAAAACTAAAAAACGTCTGAAAAGACGTTTTTTAGTTTTAGAAAGTTCGAATAGTCAATAATCTTTTGATGAGTGCAATCCTAATTATTAGCTTAGCTCTCTTAGTGAAAGGATGTTACTGATTTGTTTTTAATTATTTTCTGGTTCTTCTCCAGTGCGTACCCACCTTAGTGCTTCATGAAAGTCATTTTTTTTATAGCCTCTGAATTCTCCTGGAACAAGATAGCTGAAGCCATTGGTAAAAGATATGGCTCTAGAGGAGTCCGTGACGATTGCAGCGCGGTTCCATTTTCCCAGATTTTTAAGACCTAGTAGGGCATCCTGCATCCAAGCGGCGGCTGTAAAGTTTTCGATATCGGTGTCAATTACAAATAGAAAGTTTATTTCATTGATCCTTTCTGCAAGTTTGGAGACTTCAGGAGCTAACACATTTTTGTAATCTTCGGCTGTTACAGTGCCTTTCGCTCTAAAGGCCGCAACATTTTCGGGGGCGTCAATTTTCTCTATCATTTCTTTTTGTTTTGCGGTTAAACGCTAAATGTAGCTGGTCGCCCAAAGATATCTTTTCAACGTAAGGTTTTATTTTTATAGAATTGCCATGATGCTCTTTTTGGTATGGATGCTTATTTTATAAGCTTAAGACAGAATTCTGTAAGCGCGGGCTGGCTTTGGGCTTTAGATTTGGTATAGTTTAATTGAAAAATTGCATATTATGAAAACAGCAGATACTGCAAAGACAGGAGCAAAGAAAGCGCCTGCCAAAAAGGCTCCGGCAAAACAGGCTCAGAGCAGAGGAAAAGCCGTGCCAGCAAAATCCAATGCGGCTGAAGGGCTTAGAGAATTATTTGTAGATTCTCTTAAAGACATCTATTGGGCGGAAAAAGCGCTTACTAAAGCGCTTCCAAAAATGGCTAAGAATGCGTCTTCGGAGAATTTGATCACGGCAATAAACGATCACTTGGCTGTAACACAAGAACAAGTGGCTAGGCTTGAGCAGGTTTTTGAAATTTTAGGAGTGAAGGCTTCCGCTAAAAAATGCGAAGCCATGGAAGGGCTCATTAAAGAAGGGGAAAGCATTATGGAGGAAACTGAGCTAGGTCCAGTTCGTGATGCGGGAATCATTGCGGGATCCCAAAAAATTGAGCATTATGAAATTGCTTCTTATGGAACTCTTGCGGCTTTTGCCCTGACTCTAAATGAAGAGGAGGCAGCAAAATTGCTCCAGCAGACTCTTGAAGAGGAAAAACAAGCTGATACCATTCTCACTGAGGCCGCCTACAACACCATTAATTTTGACGCTTCGGAAGAAGAGGAATCGCAAGAGCAATAAGAGCTTTTCGCGCAAAAAAAGACCTGCAGTCTATATATGATTGCAGGTCTTTTTTATTTTATATATTTACCACCTATAACCTTTCTATGGCATCATTGATCAGTTGAGCAGTCTTGTCTACAGCCTGCATCACAATCTGCTCTGGTGTTCCATGAAAGAGCTCGCGGTGGCGTATTTGCTCTGTAGGAGTGATGATATAAAAGAATATGGTGCCAACTGGTTTTTGGCGAGTTTCGCTTCCTCCTGGCGAGCTAAGTCCTGTAATGGCGGCCGTTACCTTTGCATTAAAGAGCTTTGCTGTCTGTTGGGCGAGAAGTTTGGTGACTTCGGCAGATTCTGCGCTATGCTTTTGAATCATCTCGTGAGGCACATGCAAAAGTTGTTCTTTAACAAATGCCTCATAGCATACGATTCCTCCGCGAAGGATAGCTCCGGAATTTTTGGTCATTGAAAACTCAGAGGCAAGACGGCCTGCGGTGACGCTTTCTGCAAAGGAGACATTCCATTTTTTTCTTTTCAGCGCAGCGCTGCATTTCATTACAATTTCTGAAGGCATACTTTTTATTTGTTTACAGTTCCTATTGTTCTTTTCTTGGCTCTTTCTTTAGCGCTGAGCCATGCCGTTTAGCAAAGGTTCGGGCTGATAATAGCATTCCAGTATGGAGCGCATTTTGGAAGGGTTGTACACCGCACTGATATACTCGCACCAAGTTTTCTTTGGAACCAGATCCAGCAAAGCTTGGTCTAGTTTAAGGACTTCCCGCGCATGCTCCAAAAGCAGTGCGTCCCACTGTTGATGGTATCGCAGAATATCGTCAGGATAGACCGTCTTACGATCGGTGTTTTCATCAATACAGCTGAAGGGCTCCTCGAGGTTTAAATAACCATAGTCATCGGTAAGTTCCTCGCCGGGATGGATGTCTCGTATGGCGATTTCAAAGTCATAAGGTGTACTAAAGCAACTCGGATTGAAGCTATGGTTGACAAATTTTCCATGGTCCCAGCAAAGCACTAAATCTCCGTGCCTGTTGGTAAAAGAATATTTGTGCAGATGGCTTCTGATAAACGGGTTTAAGCTGTGGAGTTCGCTTCGTTTAAAGACACGGTCCAGATCATCTTGAACCCAAGTGATGGTGCCTTTTGGGATCAGTTTGGTAGCTACAACGCCATATCCTTTCTCAGGGCTTATAAAACGAACTTCGGTATCGGGATGTATCATATCATACTAGTTTTAGTGATTCTCTCTGGTATACTTCTTTTCTTAATCCGCTGCTGGAAAAGCGATGTCTTCTTCTGTTATAAATCAGTTTGATTTTCATTTTCTCACAATAGCTTTTTCCTGTAAAATCTTTCTCGCGGTATTCCTCTCCAATGATTCGCACATCGATTGGGAACGCCTGTAGGATGTCTTCGAGGTCCTGCTCGGTAGTGTAGGGAATGATCTCGTCTACAAAGCGGCACGCTTTAAGCTGAATGTAACGCTCTACAACTGACTGTGTTGGTCTATTCTTTTCAGGACGGTCAACTGTTGGGTCTGTCTGCAGTCCCACAATGAGGTAGTCGCAGTGCAATTTGGCTTCTTCAAGCATTCTCACGTGTCCAGCATGTAAAAGGTCAAAGGCGCTAAAAGTAATGCCTACTATGGGTTTTATGGTTTTCATTTTTTTAGGTTTTAAATGAGACAATTATTCAAATAATCTGGCTAGGCGCTTCAGTACGTTCTGAGATTTTTGGAACTTGCTTTGAGCCTGAATAACCGCATTAATATAGGGTTGATGAGCTATGCGGTCCTTGTGCTGGTCAAGATCCCAAAGACCACACTGGCAGTAGTTTTGTAGATTATCCCAGTCGGGACGGTCGGTGGCGGGGTATAAGCAGATGCCCTGAAGATCCACGCCGTTGTCTTGAGCCTTGAGGCATTCAGTGGCAATTTCTTTTATCCACAAGGCTCTTTGCGGTCCGAAATGCCCCGTTTCGGAAATAAAAATAGGCTTGTGGTATCTGTAGTAAGCAGTCTGAAGCAGCTCGCTAAGGGGCGTTCTTTTTTCCTTTGCCTGCTCTTCTGGCCAAGGAAGTGGTTTCCCTTCGGCTTCCCACTGGCAGTCCCAATAGTAGTTAAAGCCAAGAATTTCCAGATAGTCCTCCGAGCCTCCTAGTTCTGGGCACATACGTCCAGCTATGATGTCCATGGCTTGAAACTGGTGTTCGTTGATATCCAGCACATGGTAATGCTCTGGTGTGGGATGGATTCTAACCAAAGGTTCCACCAGAATGACAGTGCAGTTGGCATCGGTGCTTTTAAGTTTTTTGATTCCAGCTATAGCCGCCTTGCAGAGATGGTATTTCATGTCCCATCCAGAGTTGGTCGCAAAAGGGACTGTACCTCTCACATCGCCAGAATGCCAAGCCAGAAAGCTAATCTCGTTGATAGGCACTACCATCAGGAGCTGGGTGGCATTGGCTTTATAAAACAAGGCAAAGGCCTCGCAGAGCTTTTCAAAACGTTCAGCAAAGAGCGGATGGGTAGGGTAAAGCCCGTCAGGATATCCAAAATGGATTAAATCCCAGATCTGTTGAATGCCGTATTTCTCTGCGGATCTTATGCGAGTCAGCACATTCGAGAAGTCAAAATCTCCAGATGCTTTTTCAACTTCGCTCCAGCAGATGCCCTCGCGTACCGTTCTGATATCTATAGCGTTGAGTGCCCTGTAGTCTTCTTCTGTCCTGATATCGTGTTGGGTCTCCTTCAAAAGGTTGATTCTTTCCCCGCTTCTATTGATGTGGTCAGCGCATTCAAAACCAGCCATAAAAAAAGTATTGAATCTTTCCATTATCCAGCTGTTTTTAAAGTGTTTTTATCTTGCAGATTTTCAAATAGATCCAGCGCGTTTTTAAAGGCTTCATCCATATTGAAGTACTTGTAGTTGGCCAATCTTCCCACAAAATGGATATCAGGGAGCTGTTCAGCCAGCGTTTTATAGCTGCTGTAGATTTCCTGGTTTTTGGGATTGGGAACTGGGTAGTAAGGCTCTCCCTCATCGGTAGTGTACTCCTTGACTATAGTGGTCTTTGAGGATTTCTGATTCCCAAAATGTTTGTATTCCACAATGCGGGTATAGCGGGTATCGGTTCCAGGGTAATTTACTACGGAATTTTCCTGAAAATATTCTGCATTAATGGTCTCTTTAGCAAAATAGATCGAACGGTATTCAAGTTTTTCAGTGAGCTGTCCAGTAAATTCAAAGAAGCGGTCAATTGGACCGGTATAAAATAGCTTCTCATAACCACTGTATTCTTTTTTTGTCTCCAGATAGTCAGTATCAAGGAGTATTTCTATATTTGGATGATCCAACATATTCTCAAAAAGTTGCGTGTAGCCTCCTGCAGGAAGCGCTTGGCACTCGTCAGAGAAATAGCGGTCATCAAAATTTGTTCTCACTGGAATGCGCTCCAGTACGGAAGCATCGAGCTCCTCGGGATATTTATCCCACTGTTTTTTAGTGTAATGCCGAAACATTTTCTCATATAACACAGCGCCAACTCGGTTTAAAACGGCTTCTTTGCCATTGCGCGGACGAGATATTGGTATGCGGTTCTCTTCCAACCAAACTTTCATCTGCTGTTCATCCTCGATGGAAAGCCCAAAAAGTTCGTTGACTGTGGTGATATTCACTGGAATGGGTACAGATTTTCCGTCCACTCTTGCTTTGACCTTATGTTCCCAAGGATACCAGTCGGAGAATTGGTTTACGTAGCGCCATACGGTTTGATCATTGGTGTGGAATAGATGTGCGCCGTACTTGGAGACCAATATTCCGTTTTCATCGGTATAGTCATAACAGTTCCCTGCGATATGGCTTCGCTTTTCAATTACAAGCACTTTTTTGCCAATAGAGGCATAGCGTTCGGCTAGAACTGCACCTGAAATGCCTGCTCCTATAATTAAAATGCCGGTCTGTTTCATCTGGTAAAGGATTTAATGATGGATTTCATTTTTTGAGCCGTGGCATCCCAAGAAGTCCTATCCAGAATTTCCCTATACTGGCACTCCCATTGTGAACCGCTGTTGGGATCGGTGAGTTCTCGGGTAGCTTGTGCAAATTCATCTGCATTCTCTACCAGATGTACGCAGTGGGCATAGTCACGCACAACATCAGTAATCTTTGTGGAGATAATAGGTTTGTTGGCGGCCATGTATTCGAGCGTTTTGGTAGGGCTGATGAATTTTGTAGCGTCATTGAGCGCAAAAGGCATAAGAGCTATGTCAAAAGCTTTTAGATAGCTAGGAAGTTCCTTGTAACATTTCATCCCCAAATAATGGATATTCGGAGTCTGCGGCAGGTCAGAGTGCTCAATTTTAGCCAGAGGTCCAATCATGACAAAAGATACATCAGGAAGTTTCTTTGCCACTTCATGCAACAATTCTAAATCAATCCTTTCATCGATAACCCCAAAGTAGCCCGCAATTGGCATTGGAATATCGCCGATATCTGATGGAATGGAAATCTCGCCTTTTGCCTCTTCAAAATGACTGCGGTCAACAGAGCTTGGAAAGCAGTGTACATTCCGATGGAACCTTTTTTTGGATTCATAAAGCGATTTGCCTCCTGTGAAGATAATGTCTGCATTGGCCATCAGATATTTTTCTTGGTTCATCAGCTGCTCATGTGCTCCTTTAAATAGAGATAGTTCATCCATGCAGTCATAGATGATAGTGTCAAATTTAAAAGATTCCAAAATAGGGCAGAATGCAGGTGAATAGAACCAAGCTGATCCTATATTTCGACTGCCGGTATAGGAAGGGAGAATTAAAGCAATATCTTCAATGCGCTCAACATTGGGCTGCAGTACATGGAGATTTTCGCTGATGATGCTCAAGTTTCCCGGTTCTTTATTGTCTGGATTGGGTAGGGGCTCCTCAATAAAAAGCACTTTCATATCTTGTGCCATTCGGCTAATGAGATGTTGAGGACGTTGGTAGACGAATTTCCACCGAAGGTGGCTCAGCACAATCATATCATAATGTTGCACTTGCTGAGGTTTTTGCTGGTTTAGTACGCTGGCGCTTCTACTAATTTTCTTTAAGTTGTTTATCATAATAATGGATTTTAATAATTTGCATTAGGGACTTTAAGCTCCCAGATCTAATGTTTAAATTTGGAAAGAAAAGCAAATGTATCAGAGGCCAATAGCCTATTTTTATAGTTAAAGGCACGGGAATTATATAATTTTCAGTAGCTTGGATCTGAATTTTAGTTGTTGTTTTGCGAAATCTCTATTAGGGAGAAAAAAAGAGCGGAAAGTATTCCGCTCTCTGATGGCCTTGGGACTGCCATTTTACTTTTTTATGGAAGATGCAGGAATAAGAGTGTCTTGCATAAATTTTGCTTTGATAATAGTGCCTTTCTCATCCTCCCATTGAGTGATGATGTTTTCAATGAGATCTGGCTCAAAGCCAATGACTTCCATTACTGGTCCTCCAAATTCCTGTTGCACCAGCTCTCCTTTTTTAAATTTCATTGCTGTGGGATTTAATTAAACATAAATATGAATTAAATTAGGAAATGCTACTTGGCCGCCGTTATATCTTTTACGCGTGATTTTACAGTTTTAGGCTTTGGCGAGCATTTAATGAACAATATGAGTTTGGTATTAATCTGAAGATTGAAAACTATTGATTTTCAGTTTGTAAAACTGAATTTGAATTCTGTAAATATGCCTTAGTATGAAGATGTATTTTTCAGGATATTAATTTTAAAAACTGATAGTTATGACATTTGAAAATGAAAACACCGAAGGAACGGCGGCCAAAGCCATAGAAGAACAAACTTCAAAGCTGCCTTCAGATCTGTTTCTCTACGGCTCGCTCGCCGCAATGGGAACTTCACTAGCTTTAAAATGCCTAGGCAAGCGACATGCTGCTCTTTTCGTTGGGCAGTGGGCCTCTCCATTTCTGTTACTTGGAATCTATAATAAGTTGGTTAAGCAACATGGGCATGATGCACAAGATAAGCCCGAAGGATTTTAAGTTAGATTTTCTGATTTAAATAAAAAGCTGCCAAAAGGCAGCTTTTTTGTTTGATAATTCTTTCGATCTAGTTTAGAGAATCTGTCTTCGAGGCTGCGTGCTTGTGAGCAACGCGGCACCAATTTCAATAATTCCAAGAGTTAGATGTGGACCGTAAACTGTTTCTGAGAAACCCAAAAGCCAGGGAGAGGCTGCCAGAAATAGCCCAGATAAAAAATCCACTATCAGATGGATGGGCATAGGGATGACTTTTAGAAATCCTAGCTCGTAGTCGGTCATCAGACTATAAATAATCGTCGCTGCACCAAGCACATAAAAGACACTACTCTCAGGCTTTTCGTGATTCAGATTAAAAAGAGACGGAGAAGCAATGAGAAAGACGCCCATAATGTAATCCATATAGCCGTGGGTTTTAGTGTTTATTGGTTTCATAATTTTAAAGTTTTAATTTATAAAGTAGTAAGGGTAATGGTGTAGTGCGTTTGCCCGATAATTCAGGACCGGCGGTACAATAAGGCTGGAATTAAATAAGCTAATACAATGTTCTATCTTAGTTTGGGCTGCACTGTTCTTCAAAAGAAACGGTCACAGGAAGATAGATGCTGACTGTTGTACCTTGTCCCAGAGAGCTATTGACCTTTGCCATACCGTGATGATTCAGCGCAATCTGCCGCACCAAAGCAAGACCCAGTCCAGAGCCATAGTTTTTTTCGCTACGATGTAGCTGATAGAAAGGATCAAAGACTAGAGTTTCATAATTCTGCTCAAAACCTCTTCCATTATCTGTGAACGAAAGTTTGATATATTCGTTTTCTGGATAGACGCCAGAAATCTCATGGGAAATATCCTTGATGTGATGCAGTGTGATTTTAAGCATAGGAGCAGACGCTTCGTTGGCAAAGCGTAATGTATTGCTGATGAGATGGGCAAAGAGCAACCTAATCTGGCAAGGAATGACCGGCATCAGCGGCAGCTCTTCGGATTCAATTATAGCACTGGTTTGTCTGATGGGACTCTTTAGTTCATTGAGCACCTTTCTTAAAATCTGATTCAAATCGGTCTTTTTAGGTTTTTTCTGCTCGAAATGGACTCTTAAATAGATCACAAGGTCTTCAATGAGTCTTTCGAGATTGTGGGAGGTGTTTAAAATCCGCTCCAAACTATGTATGCTTCCTTGTGTAAGGGACTTTTCAGTATCTACTATTTTCTTTGCAAACATGTGGATTTTGCGCACTGGATCCAACAGCTTATCAGTCGCCGATGCGGTGAAGTGCTCCAACTGTGTGCTACGCTCTAGCTGTTGCTGTCTTTGGAATGAGAGCTCTTTTTTAGCCTCTTCAAAATCTGTGATGTCTCTAAAGGTAAGCATTACGCACTGCTGCAGTTCGTTTTCGATTGCCATTGCATTAACCATATATGTGCGTAATGTTGGTCCTGATGCCAAAGGGATTCGGGTGTCCTGCACCATTTCCTTGCGGTTGATCCTTTGCAATACTAATTCTTTAAATTCTGGCGAAATCCATTGAGAGTTGGCTCCATCAAAGATAGAGAGCCCTTCGATTATGCCGTCTTGTATTCCAAAGCTACGGTAAAAGGCTGGATTGGCGCTTTGTACAATAAGGTTCTGGTCCAGAATAATCAGAGGTTCTTTCAGATTTTTGATAATTGAGGCATGCAGCTGCTGTAAGGCAGAAAGTTCGTTACGTCTGTCTTTAAGCTCATCGTTTGTACAAGATAGCTCTTCATTATTGGATCTCAGCTCTTCTGCTGTGGTTTTGAGTTCTTCGTTAAGAAGCTCAAGCTCTTGGGTGCGTTGTAGGAGTTCTTCATTAGTCGTTTGTAATTCTTCGAAATAAAGCTCCTGTTTTCTAGTAAGCTCTTTTGAATTGGTGTGATGGGGTGGAATTTCTGCCTTTATGGAGTCTTTTAGCGTTTCGTCACTATTTAGGATTGGCTTGCGACTGAAAACCACCAGTAAGAGCTCGCTGTGCATGGGCAGATATACCACTTCAAAAGAGGCAGTGTAAGTGCTATGACCAATAGAAAGAACGGCATTCTGTTGCTGGCTTCTTTTTTCAGATCTGGCATCTAAGATGGCTTTTTTAAGAATAGGACGCACCTCGTGATGTGCCATATTCAGAATATTAAAGTTTGGTGTTCCTGCAGGTGGCTGCAGAAAAGGGCTTGTGTCTCCATTAAAATGTACGATTTCAAAATGCTCATTGATCAGCACTGCGGCTGGAGCATATTGCTCGGCCAGCAGTTCGGCAGTTATTTTCCTGAAATCTTTTGTGTCCGCATCCACACTCTCATGTTTAATAGATGTAGCGCTCTGATGTTCTGTTATAGCTACAGCAGAATTTAATAAATCGCGGGTTTGGATGCGTCCATAGGTGTTTTTTCCTATATAAAGCCCTTTTATTTCTGTGGCTTGAAAGAGCTCTTCGCTCTGTGGAATGGAATCTTCTTCCGCGATAAGCAGAAAGCCTCCTGGATTAAGCGCATAGTGAAACGTAGCGGCAAGCTGTAAGCGGAGTTCTGTGCTAAAAAGAGGCAAGGCATTACGGCATGAAATCAGATCAATTCCTGACAAGGGAAAATCTTTTGTGATATCGTGAACGGCAAACACGCAGCAGTCACGGATGATTCTGCCCACCTGCCATTTGCTGTCTTTTTTTATGAAATATTTCTCCATTCTTACCTGATCGACATATTTGATATCCTGTTGGGAATAAATGCCTGTTCTAGCTTTTTTGATGTTTTTAAGGGAAATGTCGGTTGCGAATATCTTAAAGCTAAGATTATTATGGCCACTACTTTGCAGATATTCATGCAAAACAATGGCAAGAGAATAAACCTCCTCGCCACTTCGGCAGCCTGGAGACCATAATCGGAGTTCTTTCCCGGAGCTATTTTCTAGAAGAGCAGAGAATGCTATATTGCCGAGTACATCAAATGCAGTTGAGTTGAAGAAAAAGGTCGGACTGTTTAGGATTTCATAAAATAGCAAATCCTGCTCAGAGGGACTGTCCTTGAGCATTCTTAGATAGCCCACAAGACTCTTTTGTCTGGTGAGTACCATTCGTTTGGCAATCTTACGCTTTAGAATTTCAGGGTTAAAGCGTTCCAAGGTTGTTCTGCTTTTTATGGCTGCCAGCTTTATGATATCCTCATACGCTTGCTGCGCTTCAGCACTTTGGTCTTGGACAGCTAGTTTGGCAGCACGAATTGTTGCCAGCAGATCGGCTGTATGAGTGGGTCTGATGTAATAGTCAAAGGTGGTGTCTGTCACATCGCTGACGGGAAGAACAGTCAGATCAGCCACAGCAATAGTCGCGCCACCTTTTGCCCTGATTTTTTTAAGCCCCCAAGCTCCTTCTCCTGTTGGATAGTTTAGGAGCAAGCCTATGGCATCGTTGCCAAATTTCTCGGCTAATGCGCCAAAGAATTGGTCCAGGGATTCTGAAGGTTTTTCTTCTCTGGTAAAGCGTTTGAGACTTAAGGTACCTTGATTCAGAATCAAGAAATTGTTTTCCGGAACTACATAGATATAGCCGGGCTTCATCTCGGCAGTATTGACAATTTCCTGCACGGGAAGTATGGCAGTCTGCTGCAGCATTTCTGAAAGGTTCTTTTGCTGCGGTTGCGATAGGTCCTGAAATATGATAAAAGAACCAGTTGTCTCTGTTAATGAACCTACAAGAGTTTTAAGACTTTCTAAGCAGGCCGCACAGCAGGCAATACCCATTATTGGAAATTCATTATTTTGATCTGTTTTTATGTCAAGTTTGTCCATATTGCATTTTTTTAAGCAGTTCAATCCTGCTATTAATACCCAAACCTTCTAGCTGAAGCGCAGAAGGCTCAGCCGCATAAATTTCAAATCATATAAAAATAGTCTGTCATGGCATAAAAGCTTGCCACACATAAAATGTACAGATCTTGTTTTTAAATTGAAGCTGTGATTAGGGGCTTATATTATTTAATAATTCATTGCGCCTGAGTGTTTTCAGTTTGATTGGGTGCTTTGAACAGTTTTTGGTATGAGCTAAAGTATCTCTATGTCAATACTGATTCTTATATAATTATTCGAAAATATTTTGTAATTCCCATGGTGCAGATTGTTTTCAAAGTATGATGAATAAAATAGACCTTAGTTGTGCTTTAGATTGTATAATCTTGAGATGTAAGGCTTTAATAATCAGTTTTTTGCGGAAACTAAATTTGAATTATTAAAATTAGTTCACAATGAAAATCAAAAGAAAAAAAAGCAAAACTCATCAAAGTATGCAACAACTATATGATGCATTGGCATCTCAGGAGCTTTCAGAGATGAATATGCTAGTGATGGCGATAGCAAATTTAAAGGAAGAAGCTTCCTCTCGCAGCCTTACCTTTCTCCTAGGCAATTTCTCAGGAACCAAGAGGCGTGTCGAATATGTTAAGCAGTCACTACAGTCTTCGGCAGGAAGTTTTCAGAGGGAACATTTTTCTTCGGTCGGCTTTCAAAGAGAGTGGATTGCTTTATTGGAGCGGACTTCTAAAGGTCCAGTGCGTGATGCCGCAATGATTGCTTGGCTTCAGAAAATACTGCACAGCCATATGGCCAGTTGCCGTATGCTTAGCATATTAGCAAAAGTACTTGAAAGAGCGGAGGAGAAGGAGCTGTTTGAAGGTTTTGTTGCTCAGGCATTAGATGCTGACAGCCAACTCTCTGATGCAGCAGACAATACCATTAACTTTGATGCCGCGTTGGATGAGAATAGAAATCTTGTTCGGGAGCATTATAATCCTAATTTATAAAGGCAGGCTTAGTTAGGCCTGCCTCGATAAGGCTGTTTTTAGGGTCCGGTCAGATGATCTGAAGATGGGGGCGCGCCTGAAGGCTCACAATATCACATCGTTTAGGTTGTGATAGGCAGAATAGAATACTCATCGCGATATCTTCTGCTTCAAGCATTTCCATTTTTTGTATTTTCCCGCGGTGTTCTTCTCTGGTTCCTGGCTGCATATCGCTGCTCACTGCACCCGGTTCAATTAGAGATACTTTGATGCCCAATGGATTTACCTCCTTTCGGAGTGCTGCACTGAAGCCTCTTACAGCTGACTTTGTGGCTACATACACCGTTCCAGTTTCTTCGTGCGTTTCTGCACTCATAGAACCGATATTGACAATATGTCCTCGTTGCTGTATAGTCATTCTTTTTACAGCTTCTTTAGCAAAGGAGATGTATCCAAGTATATTGGTCTCTAGTATATACCTAATATTTTCGTATTCTTCCTCAGTGATTCCATCAGCTCCCAGAGCTGCATTATTGATAAGTATATCTACACCTCCCAATCTCTGGTCTATCTCTTTCCAGACCATTTCAATATTTTCTTTCAGGGCGATATCAGCTGTTATGCCATAAATTTTTCCTTCAGCCTGCGCTTGGATTTCTCCCAGTGCCTGATCTAGGTCATCCTTATCCCTTCCGAAGATAAAAACATCTCCACCAAGGGAAGAAAGCAGAAGTGCTGCCGCTTTACCGATACCAGTGCTTCCGCCTGTAATGACAATTTTTCTGCGGTCAATGTTTCGTCCAAAATAATCCGATAGATTCCCCATAGTTTCTTTTTTAGTTTATTAATAGTTTTAGTTTTAGGCAAAGAAGCGCAAATTGCTTTGCATCATCTGCAATTGTTTTTACATCATTTTCTGTTCGACAAGCTCTTTTAGCTTTAGGGCATTAAATGCTGCGTATCCCTGCTGGTCGTTGTCAAAAAAAATAAATACATCTTTGTTTTTTAGCCATTCTAGGCATATCTCAGCCCATTGCTCAAGCGTACTCTCGGTATAGTTGCCCTGATATTTTTCGGCAGCTGGCCCATGCAGCCGGACATAAACGAAATCTGCGGTGACCTGCAGTGGCGATTTGTAGCCGGTAAGTTCATATATGCAGAAGCCGGCATTGTATTTTTCCAGAAGCTGATATACTTCAGGTATATCCCATTCTTTATTACGGAACTCAAAGGCATATCGGCTGTGGGCGGGAAGCGCTATGAGAAAATCCTCCAATAGAGTAAGATCGGCTCCAAGGGATGGAGGCAGTTGGAATAGTATAGCGCCCAGTTTTTTTTCTAAAAGCTTTACTTTGTCCATAAAGATAAGAAGGCTCTCTTTGGGGTCATGGAGCTTTTTCATATGTGTAATGTATCGGCTGGCTTTGATGACATACACAAAATCCGCTGGAGCTTGTCTCTCCCAGTTCTCAAAGGTTTCATCGGTGGGCATCCTATAGAATGTATTGTTGATTTCCACTGCCGTGAAGTAATTGCGGTAATAGGAAAATTCATCCTTTGCCTTTAGGTTTTCGGGATAGAAAGTACCATGCCAGTGTTTATAGGACCATCCTGAAGTTCCAATATGGATGCTATGCTTTTTCATATGATGCTGCTAAATATTCTGTGTTGCGAACCGCTATTTGACTTGAGTTCATTTTTATTTTAAGGCTTTTGCCAGAGACTCTGCCATAGATTGGGCATCCTTGCTGTAATTTTTAGTATAGTGGGCTAGGAGCTCGGTTTTTGTTTTTTTGGAATCCTTGCTGTGACCTTCCCAGATTACACCCAAAGAAGCGTAGGGAGGAAGGGTAAGACCAGTGCAGGTGAAAAAATTGGCTATATTTCCAGTTATATGCTCCACGCCATCTGAATCCCCAGTTACAATAACGGCTCCCATTTTGCCTTCTAGAGGAGAATTTTCTCCAGAATTGATGATGTCAAATACTTCATCGAGTCGCTCAATGCAACGCTGAAGTTCGGAGGAATGATTGTTCCACCAGATTGGAGTGGCAAAGATCAGAATCTCTGCCTTAAGGATTTTTCCATAAATGGCAGGCCAGTCATCCTCCTGTTCCAAATGGATGTAGGTTCCAGGAAGAATTTTATGGTTCGCAAGTCTAATGATTTCAAATTCGATTTTCTGCTTTGAAAGAAAACCGCAGAAGAATTCCGTAAGCGTTTCTGTATTGGAAAGGCCTTTGTTTTTGAGGGTGGCCAGCAGTATGACAGCTTTCATAAGTATTTAAGATATAGTAGATTACTTTTAGTCTTTATTCACTTTATTCTTTTGTAGCAATTGAGATTGCTTGAATTCTATAGCCATGTCCAGCTTTTAGGTGTAATTAAGGATTTCCTTCCCCACCGCTGGATCCGTAGATCTGTCCAGTGGCGTAACTGGCATCTTCAGCAGCCAGTTGCACATAAATGGAAGCCAGCTCTACGGGCTGTCCTGGCCTTCCCATTGGGGTTTGTCCTCCAAAATTTTTAAGCTTCTCCATTGTGGCACCCCCGCTTACTTGCAGCGGCGTCCATACAGGGCCTGGAGCGACGCCATTCACTCGTATTCCTTTTGGAGCAAGCTGTTTGGCCAGCGATTTAATGTAATTGGTGGTTGCCGCTTTGGTTTGTGCGTAATCATAGAGATCCTCGGTGGGAGCATAAGCTTGGACGGAGCTTGTTCCTATTATTGACGAGCCTGGTTTTAAATGAGGAAGTGCCGCTTTTATAATCCAGAAGGGAGCATAGATGTTGGTTTTCATTGTCGCATCAAAATCTTCTGTGGAAATGTCTAAGATGGAGTCATGAGTCTGCTGTCTTGCAGCATTGTTAATAACGATGTCCAATCCTCCAAGTTCTTTAACGGCTTTTTCCACCAACGACTTGCAAAAGCTTTCATCTCTTAAATCCCCAGGAATGGCAATAGCTTTCCTGCCTTCTGCCTTAATGAGCTGGATGACTTCTTTGGCATCCTCCTCTTCTGTTGGATAGTAGTTGATGGTGACATCTGCGCCTTCCCTCGCGTAGGCAATTGCTGCGGCTCTACCCATTCCTGAATCTCCTCCTGTAATGAGCGCTTTACGGCCTTTAAGTCTGCCAGATCCTTTATAGCTTTTCTCACCGTGGTCGGGACGGGGATCCATTTTGCTTACAAGTCCTGGCCAAGGTTGCTTCTGTTCTTTGAAAGGCGGACGAGGATATTTTGTCTTAGGGTCTTCTGGAAGGATGTTTGATTTTTCGTCTCCCGTGAAATCTGCACCAAGAACAGGAGTAAAGGCGGTAGTCAGGCAGATAGCACCCATTCCTGTAATAGCTGAGCGTCTAGTTATCGTGTTTTTATTTTCCATTGCTTTGATTTTTAGATTTTTAATAAGCTAAAAGTAGCAAAGCAGGTAATGGCGATTTTACAGGATTATGTTTTGGATTTATATAATATGCAAAAAAAAAATAATATTGAAGTCTTTGTAGAGACTGAAAAATAGGTCATTGCATTAGAGGAAAAGTGTAATTGTAGGCTTATAGGGTACGGATGTTACAATCTGAAGAATTTGGAGAATAATTGAAGTTTCCTGAGACATAATATTTGGAAATTCGAAGTTTAATTGGTTAAGAACCTCTAACACGCATTTATAAAATATCTTTACGAATATCGAATTGTTTCTGGCTAATTTATATCTGCTTCAATTCTCTTTATCTTTTTTTGAAAATTTGTAGTGAGATTTAGTTTATGTAATAAATCTAATGATAAAAACACACCTATGAAACCTGAGTACTTTACACTAGAATCACGAAATTCAAAATAAAGGATAAAACAAAACATCTTAACAAAAGCAATAAAAGATCTAATTTTGACACTTTGTTGTTTTGGATGCCGTTTTAAATTCTAATTTTCTTGGATATTTTGATTGATATTGATTCTTATACTTTATAATTTGTTTATGAAAATACATTTATTTTTACTTGCCATTTTACCATTTATGATTTCCTGCACTAAACCAGAAAAAATAGATTTATTAAAACTAAAATTGGATGAACCTTTAATAAATCTGATAGAATTTAATGATAGTTTACTTGTTGGTGTTGAAACTGTTGAGTATCCGTTTTGTTTATTTGCTGAAGTAGAAAAATCTCAAAAATATACTTTTGATGGAATCGATCTGAATGAGCACAAAATTATTTTTCAAATAAACTCAGAAAAACTTAGAACAGATAGCATTTCAAGATTTGGTGGTGCTCACATTGATTTAGAGAGAATTAAAAACGGAAATGAATTAAAGAATGCTTTAAGGAATTTTAAAGCAGAAAGTAATATTTATGGAGTAAGGATAGCGATAGAAGATCCGAATTTGAAATCGGAAATCTTAAAGAAAATAGAGCTGAAATACGGCAAGGGTACAAAAAATCCAAATACAGATAATGGTTTATATTGGAATGTAAAAGAAGAAAACAAATGCATTTTCTTCGCGCCAGATTATGACCGGCTTATTATTTTAAACAGCACAAATTTATCCAAAACTTGCTATTGGGACATCTTTAATGGGTTAATCGATTTTGGAGGTTGCGATAACGAAAAATATACCAAAGAATTAATTAAAAATAGTACCAAACCTGAAGATGTTCAAAATAAACCAGTTGTAAAAATCGATAGAAATTGGCATGTAAACACTCTAATCGTTGGAAAATCAACCGAAGAGGATTTTTTGAAATCTCCAATCAGCAAAAATTTTGAGCGGATAGAAGAAATTAATGGTAGTTCTGGAGAAATGAATCAGATTATGTATCAGGATGAATATCATGATTTCTACTTCTATTTTAAAGTCAATCCGAAAGATCTTGAAAATAAAAAAGCAAGCAGTATGAAAAGCTATTCGCTAAATGATTTGAAAAAAGTTGAAATCTCATTTGAAAATGGTCTAAAAGCAAGAATGAAATTTGAAGATGCATTAAAAATACTGGATAAAAAAACAATTATAAAAACGATAAAGAATGAAGGTGAATTACGTTTTGCAAATTACATCATCATCAAAAATGCATCATACGAAGTATCGCTAGTTTTTGACGAAAATTTGCTTTTATCAGGAATATTTCTAAAATAGTTATTTAAATCAAATAAAGAATGAATCTAAATCATATACAAATTATAATAACCGCTTTATTTGCAACACTTTTTTTAAGCTGTAATACGAGCAAAATTCCAATTGCAAAAGACAAAATTTCAAATGAGGTCGATATTTATATTGCTGGATACGAATATAATGACAGCAAGTTTGAAAGCTCTATAGAAGAGATCGCAGATGAAGTGGGCATGAAACACGTTGCGAAATTATGGAAAAATGAAAAAAACATAGACTTAGAAGAGAAAGAACATTATTCTGATGCAAATTCCGTTTTTGTGCATAAGAATGATATATATGTTGGAGGTTCTATTATGTCTGGCGAAGAATATGTAGCCGCAATTTGGAAAAACGGGAAAATTCAAAAATTAACCGATGGCAAAAAAACGGCTCACATTCAATCGATAATAGTCGAAGATAAGATGATTTACATTTTAGGAGAGCAGTTTGGAGATGCTCATTATATTGTAAAAGTTTGGAAAAATGGCGTTTCTTCTAATATTACAGATGGGAAAAATGATACAGATGGCAACTCATTTTATGTTGATAAAGGAAATGTGTACATCTGCGGAAATGAAAATAATGGCAGTAAAAGCGTGGCAAAAGTTTGGAAAAATGGAACGCCACAAAGCCTTACAAACGGTCTCAATAATGCATATGCACTTTCTGTATTTGTAGAAAATGGCAACGTGTATGTTGCGGGCTATGAAATTGAAAACGATAAATATATCGCTAAGTTATGGAAAAATGGGAAAGTCCAAAACCTTTCTGACGGCACAAATTATTCTGTTGCGTCTTCTGTATTTGTTCAAAAAGGAAATGTTTATGTGGTAGGAAACGAGAGCATTAACCAAAAAAGTGTACTAAAATTATGGATAAACGGCAAAGCAACAAACATTACAGATGGCACAAATAATGCAGATGCCAATGCGGTTGTGGTACACAATAATAACATTTACATAGCTGGATATGAAGAAAATGATGTAGATCGATATGTAGCAAAATTATGGATAAACGGTGTAGCCAAAAATCTCACAGATGGAACAAAAAATGCATACGCAGAGTCAGTTTTTTTGGCAGAAAAGAAAAATAAATGATGTGTTAGAAATTGGCAGCATAGGACGAAGCAAATAAAATATTTTAAGATGGACAAAAGTTATAATGTCGTTTATTACTTTTGTTAGTAGTGGGTAGATGTATTAAAGTTGATGGTTAATCTAAAATTTAAAATTGCTTAGTTAATGAGAATAGCTCTGAAAAAGAGTGAGCAGCCAGCAGTTAAATATCAGTCAAAAGGGAAAATCATGATAACCGACTATAAAAAACACGATCTATATGGCAAAACGCTGATTCAGAAAATTGAATTAGCGCCGCCGTTTAAATTTGATTTTCCTGTAACGGAACAGGCTTGTTTTTTATATGTGAAAGCAGGAGAGGTTGATTATCAGATTGATGATGAGCAAATAAAGGTTGCAACCGATTATTCCCTATTGCTGAATTGTATAGATTCAGGGAAGCAGATGCGCAATTCAAATCAAAATGGCAATTGTGAAATTGTAATCCTAACGTTTTATCCCGAGATATTAAAAAAAATATACGAAAGGGAACTTCCGCAGCTGCTTCAAAAACCTAAGAATGCAATATCCAATAAATCAAGTGAAATAATAAACAGTGATTTTTTGATTCAAAAGTATATTGAAGGGTTATTGTTTTATTTTGAAAATCCATCTCTGATTAGCGAGGATATTTTGGTGCTGAAAGTAAAAGAAATTATACTTCTTTTGTCCCAAACACAAAATTCAGAATCAATCCAGCTCATATTATCGCAGCTTTTTTCTCCTGCAGCTTATACTTTCAAGCAAATTATTGAAGCAAACTTATTTTCACAGATCACCATCGAAGAACTAGCGCAGCAAAATAATTTGAGCGTATCATCGTTCAAGCGTGAATTTGCAAAAATATACCACGATACGCCAGCCAATTATATTAAAATGAAAAAGCTGGAAAAAGCTGCCGAATTACTTCAGGTTTCTGATCAACGTATCACTGAAATAGCTTTTGACTGTGGATTTAATGACTTGGCGAATTTTACAAAAAGCTTTACCAGCAAATACCATGTCAGTCCAACAAATTATCGGCAGAAACTAAATAATAGTCAGCAATTGTAAAATATAGTCTTTTTTAAAATTTTAAGCATCTTAGGATTCATCTAGGATGCTTTTTTTGTGAACCAAATTGCCAAAAAATTGGACTATTTGGCAAAAACATTCCTCTTGATCTGTCGGAAGTTTGCTGTGTATTTTCAAACAAATTTAAAACATAAAAAATGGGATTGTCAAATTTAGGAATTTTTCACACAATCGTAGGCGTTGTAGCAATAGTCGCGGCAGCTGTAGATTTTATCAGATACGGTAAAATCAATTTGAACACATTATCCGGCAAAATATATTTTTACGGAACAATCGTCACCTCATTAACTTCGTTGGGGATCTCCAAACATGGCGGATTTAATCCAGGGCATGTTTTTTCTATTTTTATAATCTTTTTGGTATTGGGAGCCTATTTCCTTAATTCGAAAAGAAAAAACAGCGCAAGAGCCCGTTATTTTGAAAATTTCTGGTTGTCTTTTAGTTTTTTTCTATCTCTGGTTCCAACTGTTAATGAAACTTTTACTAGAATTCCATTAGGGCATCCGCTAGCGAAGGATATTAAAGATCCTGTAATCGGCAATACGCTTCTTGTCTTATTGCTGTTCTTTGCTGTCGGCTCAATTTTTCAGTTTAGAAAACAGCAATTAATTAATAAAATAAAACCTTAAAACAGCAAAATTTTGCGTGAATAACAAAGCGCCGATTTTCGTCTGAAAACCGGCGCTTTGTTATTTAATGATTTCTGCAAATCAATCGCTTCTTAGTTCTTATCCTGTTACTTTTAAAGACTGAATGTATCCATCAGCAATATCAAAATGAAATTTTAATGTAATCGGACTTCCTGGAAACGTACCGGAGCACTCTGCTGATAAGACAATTCCAGTCCCGTTTTCAGCGCACTCAAGAAGCTTCATCACTGATTTGTATTTTTGGTTTGATTCTTCAATCCAATCCAAGATCTCAGGTCTTCCATTATGTGTTTTACCTTCATCAAATACCACCGCATTTTCGGAAAAACAATTGGCATAAGAAACGCTATCAAAGCTGTTCTGTGCATTAACTAAGTCTTCTATTACTTTTGGCAAGTTCATTTCTATTGTTTTAAGATTATTAAATTGTTGGCACGGTGCCGCCATCGATTACAAATTCTGTTCCTGTCAGATAGCTGGCTCTTGGTGAAACAAGAAAACCGACTAATTCTGCTACTTCTTCTGGCTCTGCGGGTCTGCCGTACGGAATCCCACCTAATGCATTCATGACTCCTTGCTGGGCTTCTTCTACAGTAATATTAGAATTTCTCGCAATTTCACCTAGCCACGCTGTTGATGCTGTTGTATTTATCCATCCTGGCGATACAGCCAGCACGCGAACACCCTTTGGTGTAACTTCATTTGATAAACTCTTGCTGTAATTAATTAATCCTGCTTTTGCGGCCGCATAAGGCAAAGTAGAATCAAAGAGAGGGAGTTTGCCTTGAATAGATGCTATGTGAATGATAACACCGCTTTTTCGCTCTATCATTTGTGGTAAAAATCCTCTGTCTAATCTAACAGGAGCAAGCAGATTAGCCTGCAGAGTTGATTCCCAGTCTTCATCACTTAATGCTGCGAAGCCACCAGCAGGCGTTACAGAAGAGCCAAGATTGTTCACAAGAATGTCCAGTCTTCCGTAAGTTGACAGTATTTCATTGATTACTTTTTGGGTTCCCTCTGCCTTACTTAAATCCGAAGGAATGAAATGCAGTTTGCTGTTTTCTTTTTCGGGTGTGTTTCTTGCAGTAATAATAACCGTTGCGCCAGCTTGCAAAAGTCTTTCTGCGATTGCTCGTCCAGCTCCTTTAGTGCCTCCTGTGACTAAAGCAATTTTGCCTGATAATTCATTTTGATAATCCATCTTAATTCGATTTAAATTTCTTTTGTACAAATTTCAGAAGTATGTAACTTTCTCACAAGTAAGGAATTACGATTCAGATAGGGACAAATTTTTCCCCTATTGCATAAATCGGTACATAGGCTTACTTTTGTTATATGTATGAAAGAAAAATAATCCCGAACCTGAATTGTGGACTTGACCTGATAGGGGAAGTGCTTTATGGCAAATGGAAGATACGTTTGCTTTGGTTTATCAATGAAGGCCATAAAAGGCCAAGTGAATTGCAACGCAAAATACCAGACGCTTCACGCAGGGTTTTAAATATTCAGTTGAAAGAATTAGAGGAGCATGAATTGGTTTCAAAAGTTATTTTCCCTGTTGTGCCTCCCAAAGTTGAATATAGTCTCACTGATTTTGGAAAAACACTAATTCCAGTAATTTCGGCTATCGGAAATTGGGGAGATGAACATGAGGCGCGTTTAAGGGAGCTTATTTTGAAACGTTTAGATTTAAAGCCGTGATATGCAAAGTTTGATTACACGACAAATATTTTTTAATTAAGCAGAAATATTTTTATAGTGGAATTGCTTGAGAATATTTTTTGGAGTTCTGATAACTTCTTTGCTGATAGGATCAAACCATTTTACTTCTTTTATAACTTCTGCACAACATTCATTCTTTGAGTTAAAAAAGGAACTTTTGAAATTGATATTGTCTTGTATATGGCAATATTTCATTTCAACTAAAAAAGATTGGGTAAACATCAAATCTTTATGGCATACTAACTCATGATTTCCTTCTTGTAAATCTAAATGCATATAGTTGAGTTTTTCTTTTGAAAATCCGTTATTGAACAAAAAATGATATAACAATCGGAGGGTATATGAAATGTATGCGGTATCTTCCATAACCATATAATCATTTACATCTTCTCCGGTAACAATGTAATTTCTGCAGATCATTTTAATTTAATTTTAAGGTTTAAAAAAAGAGACCGGCGCTATAAGTTCACACCGGCCTACAGAACATTCGTCATGTTTTATTCGAATCTGAATAGAGCTGATTCTTAAAGGAGATTATTTAATCAATAAAAAATTGTAATCAATCTCGATTTTGTCGGCAATTTTCTTTCTTACAAGACTCGGTATTTCAATAGCAAAGTCTTCAGGTTTTACTTCAAATGAGCCAATGGTTTTAACTCCATTTTGAGCTTTGGAGATTTTTACAATCACTGAGACTGGTTTTGTCTTTCCGTGAATGGTAAGATCTCCTTTTAATGTAAAATTTTTAGGAGAAGCTGTAATTTTTGAACTGTCAAAATCTTCTATTTTACCTTTGAAAGTTGCTTTTGGAAATTTTTCAGACTCCATATAATTTTCATTAAAGTGTTCTTCCATCAGCGCTACTTTAAATCGAAAACCTTTTATGAGAACGAGACTGGCAAAATCTCCTGTTGTCTGATCCAAAACAGCTGACACTGATTTGCTTTCGGCAGCAACTTCTTCATAAGATGGCATGGAAGCTTGAAATTTAATATTCCCTGTTTTTGTAATTAGTTTTTGTGCAAATCCACCAGTGTTTGCGGCTATAACGAGCAATAATGCAAAGAAATTTATGAATGATTTTTTCATAACAATCAATTTTCTTTTAAACCATCGGTGTTCCATTTTACTATGATATCAATATTTGCCTGAGACATTCTGCCGCCTTGAGGCATAAGTCCTTGCTGGCCGTTTTGAAGTTGAATTCTGCCTAATAATCCAGCGCTTTCCACTGCAGCTTTCACTTGAGCAAAAGTAGTTAGAGGTCTAAAACTAGCTGACCTTCCGCTGGAATGGCAACTTATGCAATTGGCATCAATAATAGATTTTACATCTTTATTGTACGTAACTGTACCTGTGGGATCCGTTGGGTTCGTTGGAGTTGTTGGTGTTTCGATCTCCTGAGTTGTATCAGAATCACTACAGCTTGCAAATACAGCCATTAAAATTGTAAGTACGATTGTTTTTTTCATGATTTATTGTTTTAATTATTAGAATACTCTGTATAAGTTAAAGCCGAAAAAGAAATCTCCTTTGCCCCAGTCACCAGAGGCATTAGTTAGGTATCCGCTCTCACTCATGGATTGTGAATTGGTAAAAATTAATTGAAATACGTGTCCGCCTGTTTCTATATCAAGACCTACAGACAATGGATTTTTGTAAAAGTCAGGTTTGTCAAAATTGTGCATGTATTCTAAATTGACAGATAATCTTTTCGTGATTTTATAGCGCCCGCCGCCTCCAAAAGAAAACTGATTGTCTCTTTCGATTTCTGGAGTGTAAAGGTTTTTGTGTATAAAGGATGGCACTAATTCCAATGAGAATTTATCGCTGACTTTTCTGGATATTAATAGCTGTTGCACGTACGTCATGCGATGTTTAAATTCTAAGCCTGGATATTGGTCTTTTTCTAAAAAAGTATTAATGTCTGCAACGCTATATCCAACAATATCCAAAGGAAAATTATCATTTTGTCTTGCCATGCGGTACTTCAATCCGATCTCATACATTTTGTTTAAAGTATGTCTCGAAAGGCTGACCGAGAGCCAGTCTGTAACACCATAAATTCCTCCCAGTTTTGTGGTAGCATTATCAAGTCCAAAAAAACTGTCAAAACCATCTTTTACAGACCCAAAACGATGCGAAACCACAAAATAAAACTCTTTTTTAGCTGGCATTTTTGTGGTCTGTAAGGTTACGAGCTGTAAAGCCTTAAAGGTTGCTGTAGAATAGCTGTCTTCTATCTGAGTAGAATCAAGGCTCTTTAGTAAATCATCCTGAGAATAGGCCAATGTTACTAAAAACAGGCAGAACGGAACTAGAATTTTCTTCATAAATTAATTATTATTGAGTTGGTTTATTTAATACTACATTGGTCTATTTTAACTTCCATAAATAGTTCGTCATAACCAATGCATTTGCCCTTAATCGTTATATTGCTGCGGATAATCTTGTCTTTCAATTTTTCTTTGAAAAGGCAGAAAACAGTGTTTTCAAGTACAATTACAGAATCGGTTTCTTTGGTTGCTTTGCCTGTTATCTCTATAGTTTTGTTGAGATACAATGCATCTGCTTTTTTAGGATCTGCATTATAGTCTTCAATAAGTTTCTTGGCCGTTACACTATAATCAGGAGCTTCTGATGCTATATTACGGGCTTCTTTAAAGATGACTCCATAATAAAAGTAAATGCTGGCAGAAATCATTACTAGCAGCACGGCGGTTACAATTATTGTTTTTTTTCTTTTCATGTTTTGTTTTGCTTTTGATGCGTAAAAAATCAGTCCGCTTTTTTTTCTATTTGAATGTTTTAAAACTGTCTCAAACCAAATGATGATTCTATAGTGAAACAGCCTTGGTGCAGATTACCCTACCAAAGAATTGTGATTTTTTGAAAAAAAAATAAAAAGAAGTAATAAGAGTTTAAGAACTCTTAAGGGAGGTGATGTTAAAATGAGACTCTAAAGCTCAGATTTGGAGTTCTTTGCAATGAAAAAGTATTGATTTCTTCTACAGAATTGGTTAAAGAATTTATTCTATAATATTCGTTGATTTCATTTTTTCTATTGAGAATATTTAAGATTGAAATTCCTATTTTGTATTGAATTCCGTCTGCGGTTTCCCATTTGTAAGTCGAGGAAAGATTAACCTGCCAAAACATGTGCAGATTACTGTTATTGGGTTTGTTATAGACCAATTCTGGATTAGAAAGATCAATTCGGGATAAATCTGGAGATGTTTTGGGTCTTCCAGAAGACCATTTTGTTCCTAAAGCAATCTTGAAATTGTTTTTCTCGTAAATTCCCGCCCAAGATAGAGTATGAGTCAGCTCAAAGTTGTTTGGAAAACGAGGATACTCATAATTGCGAAAATCATAATTGTTTTCATTGTAGGTGTAGCTTAACCACGTAAGAAAGTGATTTATTTTTTTCTGAATTAGCATTTCTGTTCCCCAGATTTCATAATCGCCGGTAGTTCTCACAAATTCCAGTTGATTCTGAAACCCCTGACTTGAGGTTGTTATTCCTGTCACTTTTTTATAAAAGTTTTCGATGTCCAGAAGCCAATTGTTTTTTTGATAAAACAAGTTTAATGATAACTGTCTGCTTCTTTGGATAGGAATTGTGCTGTTATTAGAGATAATCCATCGCCTTTTTTCGATGCCAAAATAATCTTTCTGCAGATCAATAATCTGCTGGGAGTTTTGGCTTTTTAGTTCGCCAAGCAGTTCTAAAGTTAGACTTTTGTTGATTCCGTATCCCAATTGAATTCTAGGTTCTGCAATATATTTCTTGAATTTTTCAATATAATTAAGGCGCATTCCGCCTTTAAAATATAGACGGGTGATGGTATCGTTATATTTTCCTTCAAAAATTAAAGCATGAGTCCTTAAAACGTCTTTTACTTTACGATAGAAATCAGGATTCGTTACCTGTTCTAAATTGGTTACTCCAATTTCATTAAATTGATAACCGTCGCTAAAAGTAAATTTAGAATTTAAAATATGATTGTTTTCTACATTAACTCCATTGTTGTTTACCGTATTTTCCTGAATTACACTTTGGTTTTCATAAGTCGTGTTTTGATTGGCTAAAAGTTCATACGAAGAATTGTAAACATTAATTTTGCTAGTGTTGAAGTTATTCCAGTTTCTTTTCCATGACAAGTTTGCGCCATAATTCTGCTGACGTAAAGTATTGTTTTGTGATTTATTTATAGTGTATGAAGCGGCGCTTTTAGTGACTTCCAGATTATCTTTTATGGTTATCAAATCAAGTATTATTTGATCTTTAATTCCTATTTTTTGCACATATTTTATCGTAGCATCATAAAAACCAAATTTTTTATCGCTTTTATAATTAAGATTTTGGCTTTGCGAAAAATCAGTTATAGTAGTATTCTGAAATACTTTGTTGAAATATTCTTTATAGGTAGGCGTTTCCACAAAATCGGTAATCGATTTACGCGCCGAAATCTCGATATAACTTTTTTTAGAAAGATTATACTTGGCGTAAACATCAGCATTAATCATATTGATTCCGGCACTGAATGAATTTTTTTCTGCTTTTTCTGGAGTAGAAGAAATCGCGACTACACTTGAAACGCTTTCCCCATAAAAGGCAGAACTTCCGTTTTTGTAGATCGATATTGTATGTGCAAGATTTGGATTGAAAACGGATATTAAACCAAAAAAATGTCCCGTTTGAAACATTCGTATTCCATTCCATAGAAATAAATTCTGATCGTGTGTCCCGCCTCTAACATTGATACTGGATACACTCTCATCAAGACTGTTCACTCCCGGAATCTGTTGCATGGTCTGTAGCGCATCTGGTTCAATAAGGCCAGGAAGAATACCGAATTTTTTAGGTTTAATTTCAAAAGATCCATCAGTATTTTTTGAAATGCCCGAAGCCAGAATGGCATTAGTTTTTATTTCATGCAATTCGGTAATTTCAGGCTCTAATAGAATTTTAACGCAATCTTTAGCATCTGTATTTCCTGCCGTAATTCTCTTTGATGCAAAACCGATGTGGCTAATTACAAATGTATTTTTACTTTCGTTATGGCACTCAAAATATCCTTCTGAATCGGTTGTAAAGTGATTTTTGTTATTTAAACTAATGTTAGCATTCTCAATAGGTTTTTTATCAGTTGCAGATAAAACATAACCGCAAATCATTTTTGAAGATGCATCTTTTTTATAGATATTGATGAATTTGTTGTCAATATTTTCAAAAGATAAATCGGTTTTTTTTCTCAGATATTCCAGTTTTTGTTCTAACGAAAGTGATTTCTTAGGAGGATTGAATTCGAGACCTTCAATATTATCTTCAGTATAGTTAAAACTTACAGCATGCTGTTCTTCAATAGCAATTATTATTTTTTTGAAAGGCATAGCTTTTCCTTGATCCTGAGCAGAAAGATTCAGGATATGAAAGAAGAGAAAAAATAAAAAATGAAATTGCTTGGGGCGGAACATTTATTTTTCGTCAAAAATTATTTTGTTGTTCGAAACTTTTTTTGCTTCCAAATGACACGTTGTACTGATAATCTGTAAAGCTGTATTTAGATCTTTAGCTGGTAATTTTCCTGTAAAGAGTGAAACAGTGTCTTTGGCGTTTAAGTCAATTTTAATATTATATTGTCTCTCAACTTCATCTAAAAGTGCTCTTATGTTTTCTTTATAAAAACATATCTGGTTATCGATCCACTCTGGCTTTAATGCACTTACTGTCATTTTAATCTCTTTTCCATTTTCAAAACGAACACTTTGTCCGTGAGTCAATAAAATTTCAGCATTGGAATAAGTTACTTTTACACGGCCTTCGTAGCACACAACATCAAACTTGTTTTTTCTGGCTTTAACGTTAAATTGGGTTCCCAGAACGGTTACTTTTCCTAGATTGGTCTGCACTTCAAATTTTCTGCCTTTTGCAACTTTAAAATAGGCTTCTCCTTTTAGTTCCAAATGCCTGTTGTTATCCCAATTCCATTTTTTATAGTTTATTTCGGAGCCTGAATTTAGAACCACTTCAGAATTGTCGGGTAATGAAAAAGCAGTCTTTTTTCCAAAATCGGCAGTTTCCGTTTGTGGCATAAAAGCTTTCATCGCAAAAGTGATTCCGAGAGCGAGAACAAGTATGGCGGCAGCCTTAAGTATCCATTTTTGATATAAAGGCACTACTTTTGGCGTTGCTTTTTTCTGGCTTAAAATGTTAGACAACATAGTATTTTCATCCAAATCGCCTGCTTCGAGGTGAGCGGTATATTTTTTTATCTTTTGATATTTTTCAAAATCGGGACTTGCCTCAAATGCTGCCAATTCATCTGGAGACAAATCGTCGTTGAGCCATTTTGCTAATAAGCGATCTTTTTTCATTTTATCGTATTATTTAATTAAAACAATTGGAACTAAATTTACCCTACCTTTTACAAATCAATTTCTTTGCGCAAGCTTAACAGAGCCACATGAATGCGTTTTTCAACTGCCTTTACGCTAATGTTTAGCTCCTCGGCAATTTCGCTGTATTTTTTTCCGTCAATTCTGTGCATCAAAAAAGCAATGCGCTGTTTTTCGTTTAAGTTTTCGATTGCTTTTAAAAGTTTTGTCTGAAATTGTTTTTCTTCGAGAAGATATTCCGGGCTTTCATTTGTCTTGTCCAAACCAGTAAAGTTTTTTTCAAATTTTAAAACCACTTTTTGGTGCGCAATTTGGTTTAGACTGCTGTTATTGGCAATGGTGTATATATAGGATTTGGCTTTTTCTAGAGGGACAGAAGCACAATGTTGCCAAAGCTTAACAAATGCTTCCTGAGTTATATCTTCTGCTTGTGCTGCATTTCCAAATTTGTAAAAAAGAAAATTTCGAAGTGCTTTTGCATGACTTTTGAAGAAAGACGAAAAAATGATTTCATCACATGTATTGGATTGGTTTTGATCTGGCATTTAGAGTTTCAATTTTTCAACGTAAATGTATTTGTTTTTAATTTAAGTAGGGTAAAAGTAAAGAGGATTGTTCTATAGAAGAATAAATTATTATTGGTTTTTGATAATTTATTATAGAAGAAAATTATGAAATGCTTGATGTTAGGTTATTTAAAATAGTTTCTTTTAAAATTTATTTACCTTTGTAAAAACATAAATATGTTACTTTTAAAAAAATATTTATCAATTGCAGTTTTTTTCTTCTTACTGTTTTCCTGTCAAAGTGAAATGGAGGAAGAAAACAATAATTCGCAGGGAACAATTAGTACTGTTTCTCCGCTTACTACTTATCTGCAAAGAGTTGCCATGATTAAAACCGTACAGGATAATATGATAGACGGATCGAGTTATTGCACCATAAAACTCCCGTATACCATCACAGTAAACAATGAGCAGATTGCGGTTAATACAACAGCCGATTATCAAAAAGTTTTAGATAATATCAACGCCAGCAATTACGATGATGATATTGTAAAAATAGATTTTCCTGTAACGATGGTATATTATAATTACATCGAAAAATTAATTCCAAATCAAGCAGATTTTGACACTTTGATTGATTACTGGAATCTTTATCCAGATCTTCTGTCTAAAATCAACGGACTAAACATTAATTATCCGATAACAATTAATAGCTATAACAGTACTAACCAAACAGCGAGTTCTCAATCTATAGTAAGCGATCAGGCCTTTTTTAATTTCATTAAAAATTTAAATGAAAATCAGTACATTTCTTTAAAATATCCTATAACAGTTGTAGATTACAATAACCAGATAAAATCGATTTCAAACAATACGGAGTTCGAAAATGCAATAAAATATGCAATAGATTACTGTCCGGAAAATAATCTTGTGACATTAGATTTTGTTGCAGCTATCACAAAAGGCTCTTGGGAAATACCTTATTTTTATGATGGTGCTGTTAATACTTCAAATTATAGTGGCTATACCTTTATATTTCAAACCGATAAATCTGTAATTGCCAACAAAGCAGGAGTTTCAGAAACCGGACAGTGGGAAAGTTCAATTCAAAACGGTGTGAGAGAAGTAAAAATAAGTTTTAATTCTGGAGTGCTTTCTAAATTAAATTTAAATTGGAAGCTGTTTGAATTTAACAATTCGCAGATACGATTGCGAGATGTAGGTGTAACCACTAACTATCTTTACTTTCAAAAAAAATATTAGCGGTATTTTTAAAATCTTAGCTGTGATTTAAAGTAATAGGCCTTTTTTTTTGAATTTAAGCCCCGAGTAAGCTTTATGTTTATCAATAAAAAAAAAGACAAAAAGATTATTAGTCAATTTGTCTTAATGTTTTTTATTAATTTCTGATTAAGCCAATTCAGAGACCTGAATGTTTGCTATTAGTTTGATATCTTCTCCTAATCCCAAAATACCTGATCTTATAGGGATATTCCATGCTACTCCAAATTGTTTTCGATCAATAATTCCAGTAATTTCAAAACCATGCTTTAATTGACCCTGGGCACTATATTCTGATCCGCCATATTCTACATCTAATTCAACATTTTTAGTGACGCCTTTCATTGTTAAATTTCCGCTCATTTTATAATTCTTTCCACTGACATTTGTAAATGAGGTGGATTCAAAATTTATTTTGGGATACAAGTCAGAAGAGAAAAAATCATCATTTTGTAAGTGCTCATCCCGTTGTGATTGATTAGTATCAATGCTTTTTACATCAATTGAGAAGAATACTTTAGCGTTGTTAAAATCGGATTTCTCAGTAATGATAGTTCCATCAAATTTTCTAAAAGAACCGGTTACAGTTGAAATAGCCAAATGCTTAATTTTGAAAAGCACTTCAGAGTGCAAAGGGTCTATTACCCAAGATTTTGAATTTTCCATTTTTAATTTTATTTATTGCACAAAATTAATTAAACTTGCTATCTAAAATATAGCTGTTACCTATTGGTAAGTAGTTACATAAAGGAAAGTGGTTTGTAAATCAGTTAGATATGAGTCAAAAAGAGCAAGGTTGCCAATTTAAGTTAATGGTTTCGAGGGATGCATTAGAAATTATCCAAGGAAAATGGAGGTTGCCAATTATTATTTCATTGATAAGCGGGAAGAAAAGGTTCGGCGAAATACAGAGAGACATATCCGATATTTCTCCAAAAATGCTATCACAGGAATTAAAAGCTTTAGAAATGAATAAGATTATTAAGCGTACCCTCTATGACAGTATGCCAGTAACGGTTGAATATTCTTTAACTCCATTAGGAATGTCTATGAGAAAAATGTTAGACGAATTGATTAATTGGGGTAGTCATTTTAGAAAAGAAATCATAAGTCAATAGTTAATATTTGCTCATGTATCGAAAACTTGCTTGTTCTAATTGCTGCAGATTTTTAATTTATTTTTAGCGGATGTAAGGGTGGGAGTTTGTGGCCAAATGAAAAGTTTTCTTTCAAGTATTGTGAAAATTTAAATCATTACTGAAAAGATTTGAATGGAGGCTTTTTAAGATGATTTTGAAGCTAAAAAGGCTGTCATGCAGACAGCCTTAAAAACTAATTAAAATAAAAAATCGATAAAAATATTTTAAACCCTGAAATTAAAAATGGGCCTAAAATTGATTGTTATTTTATCTGTATACTGTTTGATTTCTTCAAGGCTTTAAACTCTTTTAAATCTTTGCCGTAATGGTGTTTATGTATTTTTAAGTATCTGGCAAAATATTACAATTAATTCGTTTGTTTTAAAATCAATTGCTGTCCAGTCGTAATTAGGCCTGGGACATAAAATGTAATGGTAGCGTTAAAAAACGAATTTGCAGGAATGCTCCAAGTTGCCAGATTCTGAGCTGGTTGTGTTGGAGTAGTGTAAATGTTTTTTAAAGCTCCATTTAAATAAAGAGGTCCGTTGAAGGTAAATGAAGGTGAATTTGTTCCAGATGTAAAGTTGGAAGCAAATGTAAGCGATACATTTTTTGCAGTGCTATTTGGATTATTCAGCTTTAAAGTCAAGGTGTATTTGTGGCCATAATTTCCATACGTATTTTGCGAAGCGCCATTTAATTTATAGGAGTAGGGAGCATTTTGATTTTGGAGATAAACTCCGCCAACCGCAAATTTCGAACTCGTATTTAGACACAATCCCATATATGATGGCCCTGAAGGCAAATCTATATCTGTAGTTCCTGACCAGCCAGATTGCGTGTAGATTCCAGCTTCTCGGCCATAAGCGTTTGTGCCTTCGGTATAAATATCGCCCGCGGCGGCAGTTTGAGTGGCTGTTACAGCATCATTTATATTTCCAGTTGAGGTTACAACAGTATAAACATAAACGCCTTGCGAAGCGGTTATTTCATAAGACCCATCTACCATGTTATTGTTGGATAATGTTGCTCTGTACACTTCATAAACCTTAGAGGGGTTGATAGTGACATTGCTAAAAGTCGTACGCGGGGTATCTTGTAGCCAATCTTTAGAGACAAAATAGCTCTGTCCTGTGGCGCTACCGTTTAAAGGTTTTTCTGCATTTGTGTAAGTAGATCCTTTTCCGCTAATTGTGAGTGCTGTAGTTTGTGGATTCGAAACTAAGACGTGAAGGTATTTTGTAGAACCAGACTGGTTAATGTGAAACAAATAAATTCCAAAAGTTCCAGAAAGTGGGTTTGAAGAACCGCCTCTGTTAGAATCAACTCTTGCATTTTGCATAAGCCATCCATTTCCTCTTATAATTTCAGGATTGTTGCTTTTCCAAATAGGTTTCTCGGATAAATTACCGCTTAAATGTTTTAACTCTTGAGGAGGAACAATAGAAGTGGATAATGTCCCCGAAGTCCAATCAGAAGAAACTAATGAATTTAAAGCTAATTGCGTTTTTGCCGTTTTACTTCCTTCGTTCTGAATAACGAATTTTTCGGTGGTTTTGTCTGTAGAATCCTCATTTGAACAGGCATAAGTAAGAATTGCTGTAATAACTATAAAAAATAGTTTTTGGGTTTTCATGGTTGGTTAATTTTAATAGATTTGACAATCAGTTAGTTGTTGGCTAAAATAATAAAAAATTAATATATTTGCTTTTATTTTTAAAAATATTTAATAACTGAATATTAATTAAGTTATATTTTTTTTAAATAGCTGACTAAAAATAAAATGTACATATTTTTAAGAGGTTTTTTCTTATGTGGGTACGAAAAGACGCTTTTTTGTGCTTTAGGGACTCGAAATTAAAGAAGTAAGATTGAAAGCCTGCGTTTTGATTTTTACAATAAAAAAAAGAAGCGGTTAAGTTAAAAATGAACTATGTTTGTAGAAGAATTTACCAAAATCGAAGATAAATGAATTTAAAAGATTTACTTGATATTAGTAAAGACAATAGTCTTTCAGGACAAAAGTGGCATATGCTAAGACAGTCAATAGTAAAACGATTGCTTTCTGCGGGAAATGCTACAATCGCAGAAATAAGTTCTGAATTGCAATCCAGCGTTCCTACGGTTACTAAAGCGGTCAATGAGCTTTTACAGGAAGGAAACGTGGTCGATATGGGAAAAATAACCAATAGTGGAGGTAGAAGACCCTCTTTATATAGTATCAACCCGACTTGCGCTTTTTTCTTAGGAGTGGAAGTTGGAAGAACTCATATGTCTATTGGTTTGCAGAATATAAAAAATGAATTTATAAGTCTTGATCTGCGTGTTCCATTTGCTTTAAAAAATTCTCAGGAGTCTCTCTTAGAATTCTGCTCACTTATAAATAATTATATTGAAGAAAGTTCTGTAGAGAAAAAATTAATTGTTGGGATTTGTATTAACTTTTCTGGGCGTATTAATTCTATGGAAGGCTTTAGTTATAATTATTTCTTTAGTGAAAACAGGCCTCTAACCGAAATCATTTCTGAACAACTTGGGCTTCCTGTACATCTTGAAAATGATACTCGTGCAATGGCTTTCGGTGAATATTGCGAAGGTGTTGTTGATGACGAACAAAATATAATTTTCTTAAATTATAGTTGGGGAGTAGCTATTGGAATAATGACTGATGGAAAGCTTTATTATGGAAAGTCTGGCTATTCTGGCGAATTTGGACACAGTACCATTTTTGAAAATGAAATCATTTGCCAATGTGGGAAACTAGGGTGTTTAGAAACAGAAATTTCAGGCTGGTCTTTGGTAAGGCAATTTAAAGAGGCTCTGAAAGAAGGAAAGCATTCTAAAATTGAATTGAATGAAAATGAAGATTTACAGCATTTAGATATTATTTCTGGAGCAATAAATTTAGAAGACAGTCTTTGTATAGAATTGGTTACTAGACAAAGTGAAAAAATGGGACGTTATTTATCAATTTTACTTAATATATTCAATCCAGATCTGCTTGTTATTGGAGGAGATTTCTCTCAGCTTGGAGATTTTGCCCTTTTGCCAATTCAGTCTGCACTTAAAAAACACTCGCTTGGTTTGGTAAATCGTGACATGAAATTAAAAAAATCAACATTAGGACATCGTGTGGGGGTAATCGGTGCCTGTTGCATTGTAAAAGAAAAGATGCTTTCCCCTTTCTTTAAATAGCTGATTCTTTTCCGAAACTCTTTCAAAACTCTATAAATATTTATAGAGTTTTTTTTATGCTTCTTTTTAATGTAATTACACAAAATTATTTCTCTGAAGTTTTTAAATTTTTAAAATCTTTTGTTTCTAGTTCACTTTGTAGATAAGGTCAGATGTATATAACGATTATCTCATCGATTGATGATAATTACGTGTTTATTTTATTTTAAAATGAATAATGTAATTTATTTGTGCGAATTATTTTCTTTTTGAAAAAATATATCCTTAAATAAATAAAAATAATTCAAATATATTTTTTTGTTCCATGAGCTGTATTTCCTGAGAAATTCAAATATAGTCGCGACTAATTATTAAAATTATTTAATAATTAATTAATAAAAAAATTTAATAACTAAGTTGTGGTTAGTAAAATTTTATATATTTGTCCAAAATAAAACCTAAAACCAATGCAGAATATCTTAAAAATAACCTTATTGCCAATTTTATTGTTTTCGCTTTTTTGTTGTGCGAGAACTCCAAATACAAATGCTACTACACCAATTTCTCCAGTTAAAGGAGTGTGGGTAACCAATGTTGCGTCAAAAGCTTTAGATTCTAAAGAAAATATTATTGAGGCGGTAGCGCTTTGTAAAAAATCGGGTATTACAGACATTTATGTGGTGGTTTGGAATAGAGGAACGACTTTGTATCCAAGCAAGATAATGAAGGGTTTATTTGGTAAGCCAATTATGGAACGTTTTGGTGATCGAGATCCTTTGCAAGAAATGATTGAAGCCGGACACAATGCAAATATTAAAGTTCACGCATGGTTTGAGTTTGGCTTTGCTTCTTCTTACGGAGAGAATGGAGGTGCTATCCTGAAAAAATTTCCAAATTGGAAAGCAATAGATAATAAAGGAAACCTGGTTACAAAAAATGGTTTTGAATGGATGAATGCCATAGACCCAGAAGTTCAGAATTTTATAAAATCTTTGATTGTCGAAGTTGTTAAAAATTATAATGTTGACGGAATTCAAGGCGATGACCGTTTGCCAGCAATGCCATCGCTTGGCGGTTATGATCCTTACACGGTATCTCTATATAAAAAAGAACACAACGGCAATAATCCTCCCCAAGATTATAAAAATGCAGATTGGCTTACTTGGCGCGCTGATAAATTGACCATTTTTCTTGGAGAACTTTATAAAGAATTAAAAACGATCAAACCTAAATTGATCGTAAGTATGGCTCCTAGCATTCACCCTTGGGCAAAAGAAGAATATTTGCAAGATTGGCCAACTTGGCTTGACAAAGGATATTGTGATTATGTAATTCCGCAGGTTTACAGAAAAACAATTGAGAGTTACAATGCCACTTTAGAGGACCAAATCAAATTCCTTAAAAAAGATCAGAAAGATAAATTCTTTTCTGGGGTTTTGCTTCAGGTCAATGGCGTAAATCCGAAGCCTGATTTTTTAAAGCAAATGATTGATACAAACAGAAAGCTTGGAGTAAAAGGAGAGTCATTCTTTTTTTATGAAGGTCTGAAAGCTTTTCCAGATTATTTTTCTAAAGAATATAGCAAAAAGTAGATATAAAAAATACTAAATGAGAAGATTGTTGTTATAACGACAGGGTAAAATTGTCTCAAAAATAGTTGATTAAAATCGGTATATGAAAACAAGAGCTTTATCTATTGATGCTTTACGAGGCTTTGCTATTATTGCAATGATTCTTTCTGGACAAATGATCCTTACATATTTGCCTGCTTGGATGGCACACGCTCAAGTGCCGCCTAACTCATCATTTAATCCGAATATTTACGGAATTACATGGGTAGATCTTGTTTTTCCTTTCTTTTTATTTTCAATGGGTGCCGCTTTTCCTTTTTCATTAGGAAGCAAATTAGAAAATGGTATAAATAAATGGAGCCTTTGTCTAGATTCATTTTATAGAGGAATACAATTAGTATTTTTTGCTATTTTCTTTATGCACATGAAACCATTTGTTATAAGTAGTCCAGTTGACATTAAAGCCTGTATCATTTCTTTAAGTTCTTTTGCTTTAATGTTTGGAATGTTTGCAACAGATTCTTTTTCGAGATACTTTAAAAAACCGAAAATAAGTTCTTACATAAAATTTGCTGCATTTGCGCTAGGATTTACATTAATGCTTTTAACAAATTATCAGGGAAAAGACAATCATAATTTTGATATTTATTACAGCGATATTATTCTTGTAGTGCTTGCCAATATGGCTTTTTTGGCGAGCTTGATTTATATTTTTACGTTCAAAAAGCCAATTTACAGATTATTGGTTCTGCCATTTATTATGGCTGTTTTTTTAGCCAGTACAAATGAAGGTTGGGTAAAACAATTATATGATTTTACTCCATTTGCGTGGGCTTATAAATTTTATTACTTAAAATATTTCTTTATAGTAATTCCAGGAACTATTGCCGGAGAATACGTAAAAGAATGGACTGTAGCGACGCAAAATGAAGTGCGAGAAAATGATAAAAAGGCAATTGTGGCAAGTCTGATTTCTTTAGCAATTATTGTAGGCAACGTTTATTTTTTATTTGTACGTGAACTAGAAATAAATGTTGTGGTTACTTTAGGCTTGTTGGTTTTAATTTATTTTGTTTTAAAACCAAATGCCTCAGAATTTGGTGTTTTTTGGAAAAATCTTTTTTCGGCAGGAGGGTACTGTTTGATGTTAGGGTTATTTCTAGAAGCTTATGAAGGCGGAATACGTAAAGATTCTTCGACCTATAGTTACTATTTTGTAACATCAGGATTGGCTTTTTTTGCAATACTTTTTTTCTCTGTGGTTTGTGATTATTTCAAATGCATAAGGGCTACAAAATTTTTGATTCTAACAGGACAAAATCCTATGATTGCGTACGTTGCCACATCGTTGGTTATAATGCCAATCTTAACTCTATTCACTATTACAGAGTATTTCGATGTATTTAACGAAAATGCCTTTACGGGATTTCTAAGAGGCTTATTACTTACTATGTTTGCCATTTTGATAACGATTTTTTTCTCCAAAAAGAAATGGTTTTGGAGAACCTAAAAATTCAATCTAGCTATTAAAAATACTATATATTATGAAAATTCAAATAATTGCATTTTTTTTATTTTGTTACGGATATTCGCAGAATATCACCAAAAAGACGGTTGACGTTTTAGTAATTGGAGGCTCTACCAGCGGAACTTCTGCTGGTATTGCATCTTCCAGATTGGGAGCTAATACATTAATTGTTGAAGAATCTCCATGGATAGGAGGTATGTTTACTCTGCAGGGAGTTGGTGCGTGTGATGGCAACCATAATCTAGATTCTGGTATCTGGAATGAATTCAGAGGTGCGTTGAGAGAGTATTACGGCGGAGCTGCAGCTCTTGAAACAGGGTGGGTAAGCAACACACTTTTTGAACCTTCAGTAGGAAATAAGATTTTCAATCAAATTGCAGCAAAAGAAAAAAATCTTCAAATTATTCACGGTTATTATGTGGCAAGCATCTTGAAAGTTGGAAACGCAGTTAAAGGTGCCACTTTCAAAAATGATAAAAATGAAATTTTAGAAGTTCAAGCAAAAATTACAATCGATGCCACTGATATTGGTGAGACGCTGAAAATGGCAGGAGCGGCATACCGTTTGGGAATGGATTCTCAAAAAGAAACCAAAGAAGCCAATGCGCCATTAAAAGCCAATAATATTGTTCAGGATCTTACTTGGGTTGCTATCTTAAAAGATTATGGCAAAGGAACTGACAAAACTATTGCAAAACCAAGCAATTATTCAGCTTCAAATTTCACAGGTTCTTGCATGGAAACAGTCGATCACAAAGAAATTGACTGTGACAAAATGCTGTCCTACGGAAAATTGCCAAATAATAAGTACATGATTAACTGGCCTAAAAAGGGAAATGATATTTATCTGGATGTGGTTGAGTTATCGAGAGAAGACCGAAATAAAGAATTATTAAAAGCCAGAAATTACACTTTACAGTTTGTTTATTATATACAAAATGAACTAGGATATAAGAATCTTGGTTTAGCTGATGACGAATTTAATACTTCAGATTTATTGGCTTATGCTCCTTATTACCGTGAAGGAAGAAGAGTAAAAGGCATTTCGTTTTTAACTTATAATCACGTCGCAGATCCATACAATCAGAAAGAAGCTTTATATAAAACGGGAATTTCTGTTGGAGATTATCCTGTTGATCATCATCACAAACAAAATCCTGATGCTCCAGATTTAGGATTTCCGGCAGTACCATCCTACAATGTACCGCTAGGATCTCTAATTCCTGAAAAAATTGATGGATTTATTGTTTCTGATAAAGCAATTTCAGTTTCTAATTTAATTAATGGTGCAACACGTTTACAGCCTGTAGTTTTATTGACAGGTCAGGCAGCAGGAACCTTGGCTGGAGTTGCCATAAAAAATCAAGTAGAACCGAGAAAGGTTTCGGTGAGAGAAGTGCAGCAATCACTTTTAAATCAGAAAGCGTATATAATGCCTCTGTATGATGTAAAACCTACGGATCCAGCATTTGAAAGCATTCAAAAAATTAGTGCTACAGGAATTTTAAAAACAAAAGGAGAAAGCTATAAATGGGCTAACAGAACTTGGTTCTATCCAGAACAAAACATTTCAGTACAAGAATTTACAGAAGGCTTAAATCAGTTTGATAAAAAGAATAAAGTTGTAAAAAGCAACTCAATTCTTACAGAGCAGGAAGCAGTTGATCTTTTGGTAAAAGCAGGTGCAAAAATAAAGAAAAGAAATTTTTCGGCAAAGCCAATAAACAAAAGAGATTTAGCAGTTTTAATTGAAGAAAGCCTGCACGCGTTTGAGAAAGAAATTGATTTTTCTGGAAGTATAAAAACTAATAAAAAGTAAAATGCTCAAAAGTTTTTATGTTTTCTTTTCAACTGTTTGTATGGGACTTTTTGCTCAAGAAAACAAACAGATTTTTCATAATTATTTCTATGACCAGCGACGTTCATTTTTTGAGTCAATGCCAACAGATAAAAACGAAATTATTTTACTAGGTGACAGTATAACTAATTGTGCAAATTGGGAAGAAATTTTTCCAGATAAGAAGGTAAAAAACAGAGGAATTTCTGGTGACATTACGTTGGGAGTTCTAGACAGAATGGATGAAGTTGTAGGATCTAAACCTAAAAAAGTATTTATCCTGATAGGAATAAATGACATTGCCCAAAAGATAAGTCCTGAAAAAATTCTAGAAAATTATCAAAACATAATACTTAAACTAAAAAATGATAGCCCTAGAACGAGAGTTTATATTCAGAGTATTTTGCCCACAAATGATGAGTTTGATACATTCAAAAATCATCAAGGAAAAATGCAGATGATAAAGGAAATCAATATTGAATTAGAAAAGTTAGCTAAAGAAAATAAGGTTGAGTTTATAAACCTTTTTCCATATTTCTTGGACCAAAATGGAAAGCTGAGCAAATCTTACACAAATGACGGACTGCATCTTTTAGGGCCAGGTTATTTGTTATGGGCATCTATTATAAAAAAATACATTGAGTAGAAATAATAAACTTTTAAAATATAGTGTAAATGTTAGAAACTAATAATGATATCAAATTTGACCAGCTTCAGAATACAGATTTGAGTCAATACGCAGACTTATATAAAGATGAATTATTAAAAGAAGTTATTCCGTTTTGGGAAAAATATTCAATTGATAATCAGTTCGGCGGCTATTTTACATGTCTAGACAGGCAAGGTAAAGTATATGATACTGATAAATTTATTTGGCTTCAAGGTAGGCAAGTCTGGACTTTTTCTATGCTATATAATAAAGTGGAGAAAAAACAGGAATGGCTTGATATAGCGCTTCATGGGGCAAAATTTTTATTAGAAAACGGAAGAGACGAAGAGGGAAACTGGTATTTTTCTTTAAATCAAAAAGGAGAACCTTTAGTGATTCCGTACAACATATTTTCAGACTGTTTTGCAGCAATGGCTTTTGGCGAATTATACAAAGCTACGAATGATTCTTTACATAAAAAAGTTGCAGTTGATACCTATAATAATATTCTGGCGAGACAAAATAATCCAAAGGGAAAATGGAGTAAATCATATGGCGGAACAAGAGAATTAAAAAACTTTTCTCTTCCTATGATTTTATGCAATCTGTCTCTACTGTTGGAAGAAGCAATTGGAAAAGAAGTTGTAGATAAGATGATTCCGCCTCTTATTGAAGACATTATGACTAATTTCTTAAACAAAGAGCATGGCATCATCATGGAAAATGTTGGAGCAAATGGCGCTTTTAGTGACAGCTTTGAAGGAAGAATCATCAATCCTGGCCACGGAAATGAATCAATGTGGTTCTTGATGGATATTGCTGCTAGATACAATAAACCCGAATTGGTTAAGCAGTGTGAAGAGATTTTAATAAAAACGACAGAATTTGGCTGGGATAAAGAGTTTGGAGGAATTTATTATTTCTTAGATATAAAAGGCCACCCGACACAAGAACTACAATGGAATCAAAAGTTATGGTGGGTTCATATCGAAACCATGATTTCTTTTGCGAAGGCTTATAAAATGACAGGCAGTGAAAAAAGCAAAGAATGGTTTATAAAGCTTCACGATTATACATGGAATCACTTTAGAGATGAAAAATACAAAGGAGAATGGTTTGGGTATCTAACCAGAGAAGGCCAGCCACTTCTTGAAGCAAAAGGAGGAAAATGGAAAGGATGTTTTCATGTTCCACGCGGGCTTTACGAATTATGGACAACTTTAAAATAAACTAATTAATCAAAAACCAAATTATTATTAACTATGAAAAAAGGAATATTATTCTTCATGTTTTGTTTGCTCTCGCTGTTGGCTGAGGCACAGACAAGACAGTTAAAAGGGGTGATTACAGATTCTGACGGCATGCCGCTGGTAGGAGCCAATGTTTTGATCCAAGGGTCGAAAATAGGAGCTTCGACAGATTTTAACGGAAGTTTTCAGTTAGATGTACCCAACCAAAAAACATTATTGGTCGCAAGTTATATCGGATTTAAAGATATGACGGTAGATGTTACAGGTAAGACTTCTGTAAAAATACAAATGCAATCTGTTACAAACCAAATGCAAGAAGTTGTTGTAGTAGGATATGGCACTCAGAAAAAAGGAACCCTTACTGGTGCGATTGGGACTATAAAAGGAACTGAACTAAACAAACGAACAATTGCTTCTATGTCAACAGCTTTGCAGGGAACAATTGCCGGAGTTACTGTACAACAAAGTTCAGGAGAACCTGGAAATGATGGCTCTAATATCAGAATTAGAGGTATTGGTTCTGTAAATTCAAGCACATTTCCATTAGTTTTGGTAGATGGTATTGAAATGGATATAAACCAGGTAGACATGAATACGGTTGAAAACGTTTCTGTTCTGAAAGATGCTGCTTCTGCTTCTATTTATGGATCAAGAGCTTCAAATGGTGTTATACTTATTACAACAAAAAGAGGAAAAGATGGAAAAATGAAGGTAAATCTAGATGCTTATACTTCTATCCAGTCACCTACAAATATGCCAGTTGTGCTAAAAGCGGCAGATTATCTTCAAGCTGAATTGAACTCTTTTGATAATGCTGGAATTACTATTCCTGCAGACCAAAGAGCTGCAAGAGAACAAATGATTGCAGATCAAAGAGCTTACAAACCAGATAATTGGAACAGATATGACACAGATTGGAAAGATGCCACTATCAAAAAGAGTGCTATCATGACTAACAATAATATTTCCTTATCTGGGGGAGGAAAAGATATTAAATATTTTGGAGCCTTAACGTCTCTTAAACAAGATGGTTTAATTGAAAATAATAATTTTAAGAGAATCAATGTCAGACTAAATACTGATGCAAAAATCAATGAGTGGTTAAAATTAAATAATGAGATATCATATAGAACTTCTACTCAAGTTACACCTGGGATTTCAACTCCAAAAGGAATTATAAATAAAGCACTATACATGCTTCCGACACTTTCTGCGGTTAAAGAAATTGATGGAAATTGGGGATATGGTAAAAATGGTGACAACCCTGTAGCTAATGCGGAAGCTTCAGGAAGCCAAACTATTGAAAGACCTGAGATTTTGTTAAATGCGACTTTAATAGCAACTCCAAAAGACGGATTAGAATTATTAGCGCAGTATAGTTATAGAAAAACAGAAAACAGAGGTACATTTATTACCACTCCTTATCTGACTTCATTAAAAGGTGTAGTTCAAGGTTATTATCCTGCCAGAGATGGTGTTACAGAAGCTTATAGTGCCAATGTGCGCAACTATTTTAGAGCGCAGGCTTCCTACTCTAAAAAGTTTGGAGAACATGATTTTAAAATAATGGCAGGAACTCAAAGTGAAAATAATATTTTGAAAGACATCAGTGCTAGTAAAAATGGTTTTGAACTGGAAAGGTATTATTTAATAAATGGTGATGGAGCTACTGCTTCTGCGACAGGTGGAGCAACAGAATGGGCAATGTCGTCTTTTTATGGAAGATTTAATTATGATTTTGCAGGAAAGTATCTGTTTGAAGCTACAGGACGTTATGATGGATCTTCTCGATTTGTAGAAGGGAAGCGTTGGGGATTTTTTCCATCATTTTCTGCAGGATGGATGGTTAGTAAAGAGAAATTTATGGAACCGATCTTAGATTATGTAAGCGACTTTAAGCTCAGAGCATCAATTGGAACTTTAGGAAATCAGGATATTGGTAATTATCCCTATGCATCGACCATACAGCCTGGATACAGTTATTGGCTTGATAAACAATTGGCTCAAGGTGTAGCACAAACTACATTATCTAATCCTAATATTACATGGGAAAAATCAAAACAAATCAATTTTGGTCTTGATGCAACTTTTTTCAACAGAAAACTTTCTGCCACTTTAGACTATTATATAAAAGATGTTTATGATATGCTTTTAGTTTATCCTGTTACTTATTACACAGGTCTTAATGCAACTTACACCAATGCAGGAGATATGCAAAATAAAGGTTGGGAGGTTAGTTTAACTTATAAAGATCACATGGGTGATTTCAATTATAGTATCACCGGAAATTTAAGCAACAATGAAAATGAGATCACAAAACTATACGGGCCGAATTCTGATAGGTCAGTTACTGTGGGATATCCAAACGGTGGAATCTGGGGTTACAAAACAGACGGATATTATGTAGATGCTACCGATGTGGCCAATTCTCCTAAATTATCCAACTCAGCAAAACCAGGTTATGTGAAGTACGTAAAAATGGATCCAACGGGTGCAAATCCAACACTTATTACAGAAAATGATAAAGTATATTTAGGGGATCCATTCCCTCATTACGAATATAGTGTTAACCTAACAGCAAATTACAAAAATTTTGATCTTACGTGCTTTTTCCAAGGAGTCGGAGAACGTAAAGTTTTAATGAGCGGTATTGGAGTAAGGCCATTCTTTAACGGATCAAATTTATTTGCACATCAGGTAGATTCTTGGACACCAGAAAATCAGGATGCAGCTTATCCAATTTTAATGCCTGAAGCCAACTCAGCCGATAATTTCGTGGCTTCGGATAAATGGGTTAAAAACGGAGCTTACTTAAGGTTGAAAAATGTTGTTTTAGGATATAGCATTCCAAAAACATTTTTAGAAAAAGCACATATTGATGGTCTTCGCCTTTATGTAAGCGGACAAAATTTATGGACTTTAAGCCATTTCTTCCCGGGTTATGACCCAGAAGCAAGTTATGGTGGAAATTTAGGAGGAGAGTTTTATCCAATCATGCAGACGGTAACAGTAGGTGCTAACTTAAAATTTTAACGAGATGAATTTAATTAAAAAAACAGTTATAGGATTAAGCCTTATCATTGGGTTAGGATCTTGTGATGATTATATAGAAAAAGAACCATTGAGTGATTATTTATCCTCAAACTTTTATAATAGCGAGGGTGCAATTAGACAAGGTACAAATGGGTCTTACCAAAGTTTATACATGGAAAGTAGCCAGTTGCCTTTTTTTACGCTCTATGATATGTACACTCCAATGGGAATCGAAAGAGCTGATAATAGCTCGATTGGGGTAAATAATGTGAACCTAGAAAATAACTTTATAGTAGAGGCGCAATGGGCTAATTTTTATAAAGGAGTGGCAAGAGCAAATACGGTTATTGAAGGTTCTGCGCCTTATATTGATGGTTTAAGCGATAAAGCAAAACAATATGTTGCAGAAAATAAAGTAATTAGAGCAACACACTATCATTACTTGGTTTCTTTGTATGGAGATGTGCCTTTTTTTACTAAGTCTGTTACGCCAGAAGAGCAAAAAAACGCAACAAGAAAACCTTGGATGGAAATTGTTGACTATTTATTGAATGATCTTGAAGAGGCTAGTACACAACTTCCTTGGCAAGCTACAGAATTTGGACGTATGGATAAATCTTATGCATTAGGTTTAAAAGCTAAAATGGCTTTATATGCAGGATCTTGGTGTAAAGAAGGTTTCGGTCAAAAAGGAACAAAAGATGCGGCTAAAGCAGCATACTATTTTGATATAGCGGCACAGACTTCAAGAAGAATTATTCAGGAATCTGGAAGAGCATTGGCGCCAAATTTTGATGATTTGTTTACGAGATCTGGACAGCTTACGGGTGCAGCGAAAAAAGAAAATATTTTCGCGCTTTCTTATTCAGACCAAGCATCAAAAAAGACGCATTACCAGTCATTTGGTGAGATGGCGAGAACGGTGGGAGGGCAGTCAGGAAGATTCCCAACGCAATTATTGGTGGATACTTTTGAGATGTCAAATGGAAAAAGAATCGATGAGCCAGGTTCGGGCTACGATCCTAAAAATCCTTTTGCAAATAGAGATCCGCGTTTAAAAATGTCTATTTACACACATAAATCAAATATCATTGCCAATAATGGAGGTGTAAAGCTAAATATTATTATGGAACTGTATAAGCCGACTACTTTGTCATTTGATGCCGCAAATAATTCTACATCAATTACAAATTTAGATTATACAGGATCTGTGGCACAATACGGTTACATACAAAGTGGTGTTGGATATTTATGGAGAAAATACAATTATTTTAATGACGAGATTGTTTCTGAGCCTTCATATAATATCTTAATGATGCGTTATGCAGAGATTTTATTAATGTATGCGGAAGCAAAAATCGAATTGAATCAAATTGACGCGACTGTAACAGGCGCAATCAACGAAGTAAGAGCGAGAGTTAACATGCCAGCTACGACACTTACAGATCAGGCAAAATTAAGACAATTGGTTCGCAGAGAACGCAAAGTTGAGCTTATCAGAGAAGCAGGTTTACACTTCTTTGATATGAGAAGATGGAGAACAGGAGCATTGGAAAATGCTGAAAAAACATACGGTTTCCCAATTGCAACGGGAGTAAATGCGGGTACAAATACGTATCCTGACGGTTATAGTCAAGTAACTCCAGATATGGTTCCAACTTATGGTACAGCAGGCTCTGAAAGAGATTTGAATGACTTAGCATTATATGGTGCTTATGGAAGCAAACTGCGCCAGAGAGATGCGGACAGGCCAAATAACTGGAATGATAAATTCTATTTATGGCCGATTCCTCAGGTTGAAAGAAACAAAGCGCCTCAGCTTACGCAAAATGATGGTTACAGTCAATAATTGTTTCCTTTAGAAATTAAATTATTGTCAAATAAATTAAGCGAAGATTGACTTTTACTGGTTAATCGAAGTAAAAAATATAAACATAGAGAAATGAGAAAAATATTTTATTTGCTTATGAGTCTTATTCTATTGTCCTCATGTGACGATAGTTTTAAAGACGATCGCAGCTATCAATCGGCCAAAATTGTAGCCGTTAAATTGAATAATGTTTTATACAACATTGCGCAGAATGATATGAATGAGGCAAAGGTTATTTTGCCAGCTGGTACAAACCTTAAAGATGTTAAGACAGAGATTCTAGTGTCAAATGGAAGCGTTGTTAGTCCAGCGAATAATGTCAACCGCGATTTGACAAAACCAATAGATGTAAACATTTATGGACAAGATGGACAAAGCAGTGTTTGGAAACTAATTGTGCAGTCACCTCCAAGTTTAACAAGCCTGACCGTGGTAGGATTGCCAATTCCGAAAGAAAATATTCATTTTGGAAAAACATCTATAATCGTTCAGGTTCCTGTAGGTACTGATATTACTAAGTTGGCTGTTTCATATGAATTTAATAATGGAACTTTAAATAATTATGTTAATGGCACAGTAAAAGATTACTCGTTTAATCTGCCAAGTAAAGCGCCATTTAAGTTAGAAGTTTTAGGTGTTGACGGAACTACAATCTACAAGTACGATGTGGTATTTACCTCTGAGCAAGTAGGTCCTGCAAAAATTAGCAGTATGGTAATCAATGGAGATACTACTTCTGAAATTATTATAGTCGATGCAACTAAAAACATCGTACAGCCAGTAGTGCCGTACCTTACTAATTTTGCTGATGCAACTGTTGTGATTAATGTTCCATTTGGAAACACCATAGATCCAGCTTTTAAAGGAACAAATGTGAATACATTAGCAGGATTTAAAGTAAAAATTACAGGAACAGATGGAATCGAGCGTGAATTCACTGTGAAAAATCCTTTGATTAAAAATTCTCCAATTTTAGAAAAATCGCATGCTGATTTTGGTTTTTCTGCAAATGCGGGTTCTTCGGCTGGATTTAGTGGCAATGCTATCGTGGTAGCTGCACACCAATTACCTGCAGCTTTGCCTGGGACTACCGGTTTATTCGGAATTTATGCCTATGATTTTGCGGGGAATTTAATTAAGAGCTTAGACAAAGGGGCTACCCCATTATTTGATGGAGGAGCCGTAACGGGAATTCGTAAATTGGCTACCGATGATAATGGTAAAATTCTTGGGGTACAATTAGGTGCTGGTGCTGGAGCAACAACAAACTTAAACATAGTGAAATGGAATTCGATCAACGATACGGCTCCAACCAATTATATTACCTTTTCTCAAACTAGTTTAGGACTAGCTTACCCTGCGCGTAGTGCTGGTATCAACATAAAAGGTTCATTAGATGGTAATGCCGTAATTACTGTGCCTGTAGCGGGGAAAATGGATGTATTGGTGTGGACCGTAACTAACGGTGTGTTGAACCCAACCCCAACAAAACAGGCCTTAGCTTATTCAGGAGTTCCAGCAAACTACTACAGTGTTCAACCTGATGAAACAGGATTTGTTGCTGCTACAGCAGGAACAGGACACAATGGTTTGGCTCTTCTAGGAAGTTCTTTTACAGAAATTACTAAATCTTCTTCTGGAAGTGCCACTTCAGATTGTAAAACTATTACCTATAAAAGCAGAAAATACTTGACTTATGTTGCACAAGTTGGTGGAAAACACGTATTCCGTATAGTTGACTATACAACAGCAAGCACAGTTGCTTTAGATTCACCAATAATGGAAATTACGGGACCAGCCGTTGCAAACGCAAATATCACTGTAGATGCTGATTTTGCAGTAATAAATGGAAAACTGCATGTATTGTATTATGGTACAAATGATAAATTAGCAGTTTACAAATTAGAACAATAAAGATTTGGGAGATTTTCTTTGAGAAAAGAAAATCTCCTTTTAAAAATAAAAAAAATGAAGAAAATATTAATCTTATCTATTGCCGTATTATCTTTTGCCTGCAATAGTGAAGAACCGCCAAAAGTATATCCAAACAATCCGGTTCAAACCACAAAAGGTATAAAGGGCGTTTGGGTCACCAACGTTGCTTCAACGGCATTAAGTTCTTTAAACGCGATTAAAGAAACGGTACAGACCTGTAAAAAATCGAACATTACAGATATTTATGTAGTAGTTTGGAATAAAGGAAGGACACTTTACCCAAGTGAAATTATGAATAAAGAATTCGGTATTCCAATTATGGAAAGTTACGCAGGTAGAGATCCGTTGCTGGAAATGATTACCGAAGCACATAAAGAAAAACTGAAAGTTCATGCTTGGTTTGAATATGGTTTTGCTGCTTCAAATGGTCAGCAAGGTGGTGTGATTCTACAAAAATATCCACAATGGGCGGCTAAAGATGTAAACAAAAACTTATTGGTTTCTTCCAGTGGTTTTGAATGGATGAATGGTATCAATCCGGATGTTCAGAATTTTATGAAATCTCTAATTTTAGAAGTGGTAAAAAAATACGATGTTGACGGTATTCAAGGGGACGACAGACTTCCAGCAATGCCAATTGCAGGAGGTTATGATGATTATACTGTGCAACTTTATAAAACAGAAAAAGGGGTTAATCCGCCAACAAATGAAAAAGACCCAGCATGGCAAGATTGGAGAGCTAATAAACTGACAGAATTTTTAGGAGATTTATACAAAGCAGTAAAAGCTGCTAAGCCTAACGTTATAGTTTCTATGGCTCCAAGTGTGCATCCGTGGGCGAAGGATAATTATTTGCAAGATTGGCCAACTTGGTTGGATAAAAAATATTGCGATTACGTAATTCCGCAGATTTACCGCTACGATTTTTCGGCCTATTCGCAGACATTAAAATCACAGGTTTCTTATATTAAGAATAGTGCAGACCGCTCAAAGTTGTATGCTGGAGTTTTAATTCAATCTGGAACTTACAATGCTTCAAATCAGTTTTTAGAGCAAATGGTAAACGAGAACCGAAACAATTATGTAAGCGGTGAAGTATTTTTCTTTTTTGAAGGATTAAAATACAATTCAGAGTACTTTACGACAAAATACGCTTCTAAATAAATATTAAAAATATTACTGCCAAAATCTATTTTTGGCAGTAGTATTTATCTAAACAGTTAGCAGAAAAACATCATTATGCACCAGATAAAAAAGATACAACTATTTTTTGCACTCATTTTTATAATGGGCTTTACTGGTTTTGCACAAAAACAACCTTTTGCTTTTTCTTCAAAAAAATCAAGAGAAAATCTGCTTATCAAATTGCAAGACTCTATAATCAATAAGGAAGCCGAAGCTTATCTAAATTTTAATAAAGCTATAAATTGGAACAGTTACGCTTGGGCAACTTCTTTCTTGATGGATAATTCAGAACAGAATTTTAAAGTTTTAAAAAAAGCGCTGTCAAACTACAGACAATTATCAAAACACGATTTAAAGAAAGTTTTTGAATCGGTATATGCTTGTTTTCCAAATGATTTTGTTTTAGAGATGACTGATATTACAGAAAATGAAACTGAAAATGCTTCAATCTTTGCAACATCAATACATTATTTGGTTCAAAATAAAAAAGAGGTCGAACAGCTTATAAAAACAAAATTTATTGATAATGATAGTCCTGTAATTCAGGCATTGCGTAATGAATTAAAACCTGAATATAAATCAGTCTCTATTTCTGATCTGATTCAATTAATACGATACAATGCCACTAAAAAAACAAAGTTTTTATACTCTATCCAGCATAAAAACAGAGATTTGCCAGGCAAAGTTTTTATTCAGGATGAAAATGGATTTTTAGTAAAAGAAAACGGAAAAATTGTTTTAGTGGATCAATTGGCAAGAAGCGCAACCAATTTGCCAATGTATATTACAAACGGCAACACGCCGACAGGTTTGTTTAAAATTGAAAGTCTTGCCAAGTCTGAAAATGTTTTTATTGGACCAACTTTGAGTTTTGTTACATTTTTACCTTTTGAATGTGACGCTTCGGTTTTTTACAATAATGATGAAGAGGATTTTCTATTAGAAGATTATTTACAATTTTTTCCAAAAAAACTGCAATCGAATTTAAGTGTACAACAGGCATTTTGGGCAGGAAAAGCAGGACGGAGTGAGATTCATTTTCATGGAACAACCATCGATCAGGAAATATACAAAAAACAGATTTTCTACGGACAAACTCCTTCTATGGGCTGTTTATGTGCAAAAGAAATTTGGGATGAAGAAGGTAATTTAAAAGAAAGTGATCAGCAGAAAATTGTAAATATGTGGCAAAAAACTAAAACAGAGAATGGTTATGCTTATGTTTTAGAACTAGATGAATCTGACTGGAAAGTGTTTGAAAAAAATATAAATATAGTATTATAAAAATGAAAAAAATTGTTCCAATACTGCTGCTTTTTCTATTGAGCTCTTCAATAAAAGTAGCAGCTCAAAAAGCAAAAAATATAACGCAGTATGTAAATCCGTTTATTGGTACTGGAGGCCATGGACATACATTTCCTGGAGCAGTGGTTCCTTTTGGAATGGTGCAGTTAAGTCCAGATACGAGAACTCAGGGTTGGGATGCCTGCAGCGGTTATTATACAGAAGACACGAGTATTTTAGGATTTTCGCATAGACATTTAAGCGGTACTGGAATGACTGATTTTGCCGATATCCTTTTTACGCCTTTTTCGGGTAAATTGCAGTTGGAAAACGGAAGCCTGAAAGAATATTATCCGTTAAACTTTTCGCATAAAAATGAAAAAGCCTCAGCAGGTTTCTATACTGTAAATTTTGATAACGGCATAAAAGCTTCAATGACAGCTTCTACGCGCGCTGGATTTCACGAATACAAATTTCCATCAAAGGAAGCAGGAATTATTGTTGATTTGCATCATAATCTTCATAATCAAAGAGTTTTAGAATCTTCTATAGAAATTATTAGTGATACTGAAATTAGAGGAATGAGACTGACTGAAGGATGGTCTAAAAGAGATTATGTTTATTTTCATGCAAAATTCAATAAATCTTTTAAAGCTCAATTGTATAAAGACAATAAAGCAATATCAGGAAGAGAATTAAAGGCTAATCATATTAAAGTGGTTCTTTATTTTGAAAATCCTGACGAAGTAAGAGTAAAAGTCGGAATCTCATCAGTAGATGAAAAAGGAGCATTCCAGAATCTTAATGCCGAAATTAAGGACTGGGATTTTAATAAAACGAAACAGCAAGCAGAGGAATTATGGAAAAAACAGCTAGAGAAAATTAAAATCGAAGGCGGAAGCGAAGAGCAGAAAACCATTTTTTACACTGGTTTGTATCACGCTTTTATCCATCCGTCAACGTATTCAGATGTAGACAAAAGATATCGTGGGCAGGATCTTAAAATTTACAAATTAGAATCTGGAACTTATTATACAGTATTTTCACTTTGGGATACCTATAGGGCACAAATGCCTTTGATTGATTTAGTCAGTCCATCAAAAACGAACGAATTTATCAATTCGCTTCTGCTAAAATACCAACAGGGAGGTTTACTGCCCATGTGGGATTTAGCGGCCAATTATACAGGAACAATGATTGGCGCGCACGCTACATCTGTAATTGCAGATGCATATACCAAAAATATACGCGGTTATGATACAGAATTAGCCTATAAAGCCATGATGCGTTCGATACCTTATGATACAACGGGAGTTAAAGTAAATCATCCTGCGATTTGGGAATGGCTGATGACAAAAGGAAAATTATACAATCAGGAAATGGGCTTTATTCCGGCAGATAAAGATGTGATTTTTGCTACATCAAGAGGTTTAGAATATGCTTATAATGACTGGGCATTGGCACAGGTTGCCAAAGACATGGGAAAAACGGAAGATTATAAGTGGCTTTCAGAGCGTGGAATGCGATACAAAAAGTATTTCGACAAAGAAACTGGTTTCATGCGAGCTTTAGACAGCAATGGAAAATTTATAGGGCCATTTAATCCTTCATTTTCAGACCATATGAACAGTCCCTACTGCGAAGGAAATGCTTGGCAATGGACGTGGTTTGCACCTCAGGATGTTCCAGGATTAATAGATTTAATGGGCGGTAAACAAACTTTTGAGAAAAATCTCGATGCTCTTTTTAATACCACTGCAAAAGTGGAAGGTTCAGAAGCCTCTGCAGATATTTCGGGATTAATTGGGCAATATGCACATGGAAATGAGCCAAGCCACCACATTATTTATTTTTATAATTATATCAATAAGCCTTCTAAAACACAAGAATTGGCAGATAAAATCATGAAAGAGCAATACAGAAATGCCCCAGATGGTTTAAGTGGCAATGAAGACTGCGGACAAATGTCTTCTTGGTATATTTTGAATGCAATTGGTTTTTATCAAGTTGCGCCAGGAGATCCTACTTATACTATTTCTAGACCATTGTTTGATAAAGTAACTATTGATTTAGAAAATGGAAAAAAATTGACTGTGAAGACTATAAATAATGCTCCAGATAATAAGTATGTAGAATCTGTGAGTTTGAACGGGAAAACTTTGGACTCATTGTTTTTCAAACACGATCAAATTGCTTCTGGTGGAGAATTAGTTTTTAAAATGACTAATAAAATTTCTAACAAATAAATTGTACGAAAGGATAGTATTATGAAAAAAAATATAATTTGTTTTGTTCTTTTCTTAAATACTTTGATGCTTTCTGCACAAGGGAATAAATGGGATGTTTATCGTACAATTCCATTGGCACAGCAAATAAATGAAATAGAGGCAGTGCCCTTCATTCTCAATTCGGATTCAAAAATATATTATCCAAAAAAGAATGACAATTTAAAGCAGATTGCTCTTTTTTTATCAGAATACATTGGGATTGCAAATGGATTGCAAATTGAAATTTCAACTGAAAGTCCAAAAAAAAATGGTATTGTTTTGCTGGATAATTTCAAAAATGATAATAAGGAGGCTTACACCCTTATAGTAAATCAAAATCAGATTCTAATAAACGGAGCTTCAGGTTCAGGAACTTTTTATGGAATTCAGCTTTTGCGCAAAGTATTGCTGGAGAATGAAACTAAATCACAGATTGAACTTCCGGCTGTTGAAATTACAGATTATCCAAGATTTGCTTACCGTGGCATGCATTTAGATGTTGCGCGTCATTTTGCATCAGCAGAATTTGTGAAAAAGTATATTGATTTATTGGCTTTGCACAATATCAATACATTTCATTGGCATTTAACTGACGATCAGGGATGGCGAGTAGAAATTAAAAAATATCCAAAATTAACTCAGATTGGGGCATTTAGGAACGAAACTCAAGTAGGAAAACAAGTAGGCGTTTATGACGGGAAGCCACACGGAGGATTTTATACGCAAGAACAGATAAAAGAAGTTGTAGCTTATGCGCAGAAACGTTTTATAACGACTATTCCCGAAATTGATTTGCCGGGTCATATGGTTGCGGCATTAGCATCTTATCCAGAATTGGGCTGTGCTGGAGAAGGTTATGAAGTGTATAAAAAATGGGGAGTTTCAGATGATGTTCTTTGTTTGGGAAATGAAAAGACTTTTACTTTTTTAGAAGACGTTTTTACCGAACTTATTCCGATTTTTCCTGCAAAATTTTTTCATATCGGAGGCGATGAATGCCCGAAAAAGAGATGGGAAAAATGTCCTAAATGTCAAACAAAAATTACTGAATTGGGATTAAAAAAAGACAGCAAACATTCGGCTGAAGAAAAATTACAGAGTTATTGCATGTCTAGAATTGAAAAATTCTTAAATGCAAAAGGAAAACAAGTAATAGGTTGGGACGAAATATTGGAAGGCGGTATTGCTCCCAACGCTACGATAATGTCTTGGAGAAGTACTCAGGCAGGTATAGAAGCAGTTAAACAAGGTCATAAAGCGATTATGACCCCAAGTTCCCATGTTTATTTTGATTATTACCAAAGTACAGATGCAGCTTCTGAACCTTTAGCAATTGGAGGTTTCACAAATCTTGAACGAGTTTATTCTTTCGAACCAATTCCAAACGGATTGACTGAAGATGAAAGAAAATTGGTTATTGGAGCACAGGCAAATGTTTGGAGGGAATATATTAAGAGCGATGCACAAACAGAATATATGGTTTTGCCAAGACTTGCTGCTTTAAGTGAAGTAGTTTGGACAAATGCAGATAAAAAGAATTATGGGAGTTTTTTAAATAGGTTATCAGATTTTTTGAAAATCTATGATAAGCTGAAGTACAATTATGCGAAACATATTTTAGAAGTTTCCCCAGAATACAAGGTAGATACAGAAAATGGTCAATTGATTCTGAGCTTAAAAACTTCAAGTAAATCTCCTATTTATTATACTTTAGATGGCTCAGAACCAACTTTGCAAAGCAAAAAGTACAGTGAAAGCATAATTATTAATAGCGCTGTAACTGTAAAAGCAGCAGTTATTTCTGAAAATTACAAGAGTAAAATTTTTACCAAAAAGTTCGAATTCAACAAAGCTACGGCAAAGCCTATTGTTTTAAAAAATGAGCCTGTTGATCGTTATCGCTTTAATGGCGGAAAAACATTGGTTGACGGAAGAACAGGAACAACGGCTTTTAGTACAGGAGACTGGATTGCGCTGTACAAAGACGATTTTGAAGCCACTATAGATTTGAAATCTTTACAGCAGATAAAAGAAGTCAGCATGAACACGTTTACCTCTCCAAATGACTGGATTTTTGGACCTAAACAGTTTCAGGTTTTAATTTCAAAAGATGGAATAAATTTTACTCCTGTTCATAGCCAAGATTTAAAAATTGCAGAGAAAGGCGATGGTCCAAAGATTACAAACTTAAAAGCTGTTTTTACTGAGCAGGAAGCAAAATATGTAAAAATTAAAGCTCCAATTTTTGAAAAAATTCCAGAATGGCATTATTCAGCAGGACAGCCGACATTTCTATTTGCAGATGAAATTACAATAAACTAACACCATAAAAAAGCATGAAAAAGAGCCATTTAATTCAAATATATGCACTTTCGTCCATGATTTTTCTGGCTAGCTGTACAGAAAGCAATTCGCAGTCAAAACCGGCTGTAAAAGCGAGCATAGAAGAGCAAGTAAAAACCAAATTTGAAAAAGAAATTTTGCCTGCCCCTTCAAGTCCTTGTTTTGCAGGAGCTTATTATAGAAAAGCATATTCGAGCAAAGATTTTTGGCTAGGAATTGGAGGGACAGTCACGCTTCCAGTTTTGACATACGATCTCTCAAGAATAAATCCTAATAAGCCGGGAGCATATTTAGACAATGCATCAGTATATCTAGGAGGAAACTCAGATGATCAGGAAACAGATATCGGATTGACTTGGGAAGTAATCCGCGAAGCCGATGGTTCTGTTAGTAAAGAGCATAAAGCCTTTCGTCCATTTTTGCGCCGTACAGGTTATAAATCTGGTCAAACAGCATTATACATGAATGCACCTGCAGAACCTGCTTATTATTGGTATCCTGGAGAAACGGTTACCATTAGCATTCAATTGATAGAATCTAAAAAACTAAAATTTATTGTTGAAGGCGCTGGCAAAAAATACGAGCAAATCTTTGATGTAGATGGTTACGAACCAACATTTATGGCACAATATAAACGTGTAAATGCAATCGATCAGGTAGCAAATGAAGGAAAACCAGCCCAGCGGACTACAGCAAAAGTGACAGGAGCAAAGTGGACTGAAACCTTTTTGTATCGTTCTGTAAATGGAAATGTTGTAAAAGCACCAATGCATACGAAACGCTTTACAGATATGCAATGTCCGGCAAAAAGTTACTTTAATTTGAAAACTTTTGGTGAAAGCGGAGAATCAATTGATATTTTTGGTTCTAAATAAAAAAAATAACTACTAAGCTATAAAAAAAACATAAAAAAATGAAAACCAGAAGAGATTTTTTGAGTCAATTGGGATTAGGAGCAGCATCTGCAGTGAGTATTCCATTATTGAGTTCTTTTGAGAGTGATTCGTCTATAAAAGACGTTGAAAAACCAGAAATAATTACAGAAGAGCGCCCGGAATTATTAGTTACGCAGGGAAATGCATTGCGTATTACAGGGACTTTTTTAGATGAAATTTCACATGATATCCCGCATCAAAACTGGGGAGAAAAAGAGTGGGATAGAGATTTCGCCCACATGAAAGCTATTGGCATCGATACCGTTATCATGATTCGTTCAGGCTACAGAAAATTCATTACCTATAATTCAGATTATTTAATCAATAAAAGAGGTTGCTACAAACCAGGCGTCGATCTTTTAGATATGTATTTGCGTTTGGCTGACAAACATAAAATGAAATTTTATTTCGGATTATACGATTCTGGAGTTTATTGGGATACAGGCGACATGACGACTGAAATCGAAGCCAATAAATTTGTTATTGAAGAGGTATGGAAAAAATATGGTCATTACAAAAGTTTTGCTGGCTGGTATTTAAGCGGAGAAATCAGTCGTAAGACCAAAGGAGCAATAGAGTCATTCAGAACTTTAGGTCAATTATGTAAAGATGTTTCTGGAGGATTGCCAACATTTATGTCACCTTGGATTGATGGTAAAAAAGCCGTAATGGCAGCATCAGGTAAATTATCAAAAGAAGATGCAGTTTCGGTTCAAGAACACGAAAAAGAATGGGGTGAAATTTTTGACGGAATAAAAGGTGCGGTTGATGCTTGTGCATTTCAAGATGGCCATATTGATTATGATGAATTAGATGCTTTTTTCTCGGTCAATAAGAAGCTGGGAGATAAATATGGCTTAGAATGCTGGACCAATGCAGAAACTTTTGATAGAGATATGCCAATTAAATTCTTCCCAATTAAATTTGAAAAACTAAGATTAAAGCTTGAAGCAGCACAGAGAGCAGGATATCAAAAAGGAATTACTTTTGAGTTTTCGCACTTTATGAGTCCGCAATCAGCTTATTTGCAAGCGGGACATTTGTACGATCGTTATAAAGAATATTTCGGAATTAAATAAAGATTATAGTTTTAATTAACCAAAGCAACCACAAAAAAATGAATCAAAAAGAAAATTTTAAATATATAATCTTCCTTTCCATAATAGGTGCCATTGGCGGATTTCTTTTCGGTTATGATGTCGCAGTTATATCCGGAACTATTGAGCAGGTGTCCAAACAATTTGCGTTAGATAATGTTTCAACTGGCTGGTATGTGGGCTGTGCATTAATAGGATCTATTATAGGGGTTGCTTTTGCAGGAAAAATATCAGACGTTTTAGGTCGTAAATGGACGATGCTTCTGGCAGCAACTTTATTCACAATTTCGGCAGCAGGCTGTATGTTTGTAAATAGTTTTGAAGCTCTTATCTGGGCTAGAATACTTGGCGGAATGGGAATTGGGGTAGCTTCTGTTGTATCTCCGTTATATATTTCTGAGGTTTCTCCGGCGCGTTTCAGAGGAACATTGGTAACACTTTATCAATTGGCTATTACAATTGGTATCGTTGCCTCTTATTTTGCCAATGCAAAAGTTTTAAGCTGGTCTACCTCGGGGCAGTTTGATGCACAATGGGCAAAGGTTATTTTTCAGACAGAATATTGGAGAGGGATGTTGGGATTGTGTGGCGTACCTTCTTTCCTGTTTTTCCTGATTATATTTTTTATTCCAGAAAGTCCGAGATGGCAGATTTCTAAAAATAATCTGGTGGCAGCCGAAAAAACATTAACGCAATTATTTGGTTCTCAAGAAGCGAAAGAGCAGATAGAGAATACTCAAAAAAGCATTTCAAATAAAGAAAAATCAGACTGGAGAATTCTGTTCCAACCGGGTTACAGAACCGCTTTGTTTATCGGGATGAGTCTTGCCATTTTAGGACAATTCATGGGAGTGAATGTGATTTTCTATTATGGACCAATTATCTTTAAAGAAGCAGGAATGGCATCTCAGGGATCTTTAGATTTCCAGATTGTAATAGGTGTTGTAAACGTTTTATCTACCGTTTTAGGAATGTATTTGGTAGATAAAATCGGAAGAAAACAATTGGTATATGTAGGTGTAACGGGAATGTTTGCCATGCTTATTGCCATTGGAGCTTATTTCTATTTAGGATTCAATAATCCAAATATTCTGCTTTATTTAATTATTGGTTATATTTTCTTCTGCGCGATTTCAATCTGTGTGGTAATTTGGGTATTAATATCAGAAATGTATCCGGTGAAAGTGCGTGGATTGGCAATGTCAATGGCAGGTTTCTCTCTTTGGATAGGATCTTATCTTATCGGACAATTAACGCCGGTATTATTAGAATCGTTAAGTCCTGCAATTTCGTTTTGGATTTTTGCCGTAATGTGTATTCCGTATTTATTAATAACTCGTTTCTATGTTCCTGAAACGACAGGAAAATCCTTAGAAGAAATTGAAGATATCTGGATTGCACATTAAAATCTGTACACACTTACTATAAAACTATCAAACCCATAACTATATGAAACTCTTTTCAAAGCTTCAGACAAAAGAACCAAAGTCAATTTTAAATGCTGCCGTTATTGTGGCTGCTTTAGGTTATTTTGTTGATATATATGATCTTTTGCTATTCGGAATTGTCCGAACAGATAGTTTAAAAGATTTAGGATTAACGGGTGATGCCATTAGAGATCAAGGAGAATATTTAATTAGCATGCAGATGTTCGGAATGCTCTTTGGCGGTATTTTATGGGGAATTTTAGGAGATAAAAAAGGAAGAATCTCGGTTTTATTCGGTTCTATTTTGATTTATTCAGTTGCCAATATTGCAAACGGAATGGTCGACACAATTGGGGCGTATGCTTTTTGGAGACTCATTGCAGGAATTGGTCTTGCAGGAGAACTTGGAGCAGGGATTACACTTGTAGCTGAATCTCTTCCGAAAGAAAAACGTGGTTACGGAACTATGATTGTAGCTTCTGTAGGAGTTTCTGGCGCTGTTGCCGCTTATCTTATTTATGAAATTTTTCAGGACTGGCGTTTATGTTATTATGCAGGAGGAATTTTAGGAATTTTGCTATTGTTTTTAAGAATCAGTATTACTGAATCTGGAATTTTTAAAAGAGTTCAAGAAAAAAAGGAAGCAAAAGGCGATTTCTTGTCGCTTTTTACCAATAAGAAAAGGTTTTTTAAATATATCAATTGTATTCTTATCGGGATGCCTTTGTGGTTTTTAGTTGGTGTATTAATAACGTTTTCTCCTGAATTTGCGAAAGCATTAAATATACCGCAAGCCGAGACTATTGAAGCTGGAAAAGCGATTGCTTTCTGTTATGCTGGTTTGGTTTTTGGAGACATTGCCAGCGGACTTTTAAGCCAATGGCTAAAAAGCAGAAAAAAAGTAATGTACTGGTTTCTTATATTTAATCTTGCAATGATTTTTGTATATCTCCTCGCTGACGGGATTTCAACAACAGTATTTTATTCACTTTGTTTAGTAATGGGGGCATCTGTAGGCTATTGGGTTTTGTTTGTTACAATTGCGGCAGAACAATTTGGCACCAATATTCGTGCAACGGTTACAACTACTGCACCAAATTTTGTCCGTGGTTCATTGCCTTTAATCATATTGGTTTACTCATACTTTAGAGATTACATCTTTGACGGCGATATTATTTGTGCTGGAATGGTAGTGGGCACTTTGTTGTCATTGATTTCATTATTGGCATTATCGCAGTTGAAAGAAACTTTTTATGTAGACTTAGATTATTCTGAAAAAGCATAATAAAAATTTGATGTTAAATTATTTCATTAACCAATTTGAGTGATTTAAGGGTTTGGTTACCAATGCACTAGTTGGATTCGATAAAGCGTTTTTTAGTAAATTCAGTTTGCTTGTAGATTATTGATGAAGATTGTTTTTGTGATAATTTAATGAAAAAGGAAGGTAGGAATGCCTTCCTTTTTAATATTGCTTATACTAAAAGATTTAACTGATTTTAAATGAAAAGTAAACCAGTTTCTATAAAAGACATTGCTGATCAATTGAATATTTCAATATCAACGGTTTCTTTCGTGCTAAATGGAAAGGCGGAAGAGAAACATATTTCGAAAAAATTGACGCAAAAGGTATTGGAGTACGCAAAATTGATAGGCTATAAGCCAAATCAAATTGCGCAGAGCCTTAGAACAGGAAGATCAAAAATTTTAGTCTTCATGGTTGAAGATATTTCAAGCAGTTTTTTTTCAAAGCTTGCTAGGATTTTTGAAGACATGATTTATAAGAAAGGATATAAGGTTATATTTTGCAGTAATGAAAATAATGATCAGAAGTCGAGAGAACTTATAGATTTGTTTAATTTTCGACAGGTTGATGGATTTATAATTGTTCCTTCTCCAGGTATAAAAGATACGGTCGAAGATCTTATAAATTATAATATCCCAGTTGTTTTGATGGACAGATTTTTTGAAGATTTGCAATGCAATTATGTTGGTATTGATAATGTTAGAGCATCAAATGATGCGGTTTTGCATTTAACTAATAACAGTTTTAAAAATATTGGTTTTATTACAACAACTTCAAACCAGTCTCAAATGAGAGATCGTCTGAATGGCTATGATAAGGCAATTTTCGAATGTGGGCTTAAACCAAACATCCTTCAAATTCCAGAAAATGAACTTGCAGAAGCAAAAGAATATATACGGGATTTTTTTGTTAAAAACACTTATTTGGATTCTGTTTTTTTTTCAACTAATTATCTTGCACAAAGCGGATTGGAAGTTTTTAAAGAAAATGATTATGTTTTATTGAAAAAACTCGGCATTATTTCTTTTGAGGATCATGATATGTTTAGATTGTGCCCAACTTCTATTAGTTGTGTTTCTCTGCCGCTTTCTGAGATTTCTGCCAAGCTGATGGAAACAATGTTGTCTCTTCTAGAGAATAGGAATGAGGTTAAATCATTTCAAAAAACCATATTAAAAACTGAATTGATTATTCGGGATTCATCTTTATCTAAATGATTTTGGTGGTTCTTTCTAAAAATAAACCTTTATGAAAAGATTCTTCTTATTAGCGTGCGTTCTATGTTTTTTTTCAGGCTGTAAATCTGTAAAAAATGATCCGATAAAAAAGGTTCTTAGCAGTAATAATGATGCCATAAAAAAGGTTGCCGATCAACCGGAGCACTTTGAACTCCAAATTATATACACTGCTGTAAAAAGAAAAAACAACGGAAAAGTTATTTTAACAGATTATAAATATAATGTAGACGCTTCAAATTATTATTATCCGGCAAGTACGGTTAAACTTCCGATTGCAGTTTTAGCTTTAGAGAAGCTCAATGGGATGAAAAATGCTGATGCAAATACAGTTTTTGCTGTTGGTGATGGCGAGACGAAATTTTCCTTCGCGGATGATTTGCGTAAAATTTTTGCCGTAAGCTCAAATGAAGCTAGCAATGACTTTTATGAATTTATGGGGCGTGACTATATTAACAGAAAAATGAAAGAAAAGGGGCTGAAACAGGTTCGAATTTCCCATCGTTTATCGGCCGCAAATTCAGGAGCATCCCAAACCAAAAAAATAGCTTTCTATAATAATGGTGAGGAAGTACTCATTCCTAGCGTTAGAGATAGCGCAATCGTATCTTTAAAACTAAATAAAATATTGAAAGGCAAAGGATATTACGAAAACGGTAAATTGATTAATTCTCCTATGGATTTCAGCAGAAAGAATTATCTGTCTTTGGAAACATTGCACGGCACGATGAAAAGAGTTGTTTTCCCAGATAATTTTCCAAGAAAAAAACGTTTCGATCTGTCAGCAGAAAACAGAGAGCTTCTTTTGTATAATATGCAGAATTTGCCTAGAAATGCAGGATATGATCCTAAAGAATACTATGACGGATATTGCAAGTTTTTTATGTTTGGCGACACGAAAGAAACAATTCCCGACAATATAAAAATATATAATAAAGTAGGAGATGCATATGGCACACTGATAGATTGTGCTTACATAGTAGATGAAATTAATAGAATTGAGTTTATCATCAGCGCAACTTTACTGGTTAACGAAGATCAGATCTTCAATGACGATAATTATGATTATGATGAAATCGGACTGCCTTTTTTGGCAGAATTAGGACGGGCTTTTTATAGGCTAAATTTAGAGAAATTTTAGGTTTATTTTGTTTTGCGTTATTTTGCATGTTTTGTTCTTTGGACATTAAAAATTTTCAGTTCAAATTTTATTTTGTCTTTGCCTCTATTTTTGAATAATGTTCACAATTTCTATCGCAATTTTCCTTTTACAGTCTGCTTAAGATTATAAAGTAGTAATTTTCTTTAATATTATTCTCTTTTAAATTTACTGCGTAAATATTTTATTAACAATTGTTAAAGTCTTTTTGAAAAGAAAAAGCTTTGTGTTTGCTGGAGTTAACGCATTATTTTATGATTAATGATGAATTATTTTGCGTTTTTAAGTTAAAATTTTAAGTATAGTTGCGTGTTTTTGCGTTTTTATTTGTAATATATTTACGATTATTAACCAAAAAACTGCCCAACTTATGAATCAAAAACTACTCAATCTATTCTTTTTAATAGCTATAAACGGCTTTATTTTAGGTCAGGGAACTAATATAACTCCAGGCTGTTCTAATATCGAACCAGAAATAAGTGCAAGCCCCAAAACAGATTTAAGGGGGACTTATTTAATATAGTCTATAATTTGGACTGACCAAGCAATAGGACTGCAACTCCTGCAGTTCAGCAAGCCGAGCTAATTACAATTTTGGATAAATTGGTTCTTACAGGAATCAATAAGGTTTATTTTCAGGTTAGACCGGAATGCGATGCTGTTTATAACTCATCAATAGAACCTTGGTCGTATTGTCTGACAGGAACTCAGGGTGCGCCGCCAAATCCGATTTGGGATCCTTTAAGTTTTGCCATAACAGAATGCAGAAAAAGAGGATTGGATCTACATGCGTGCTTAAACCCATATACTATTATTTGTTTGCTTTCATAATTTGATTTTTAAATAATTAATCGAAAATTTTATGCAATGAAAAAAAAATACACTTTATTACTATTGTTATGTAGCATAATGTTTGTAAAGGCACAAACATTTCAGCAAAAATTGCAAACTGCTGTTACAAACTCATGGTCGGGCAGCGGTCTTCCAGGAGTTTCTGTGGCGGTATCCACTCCCAATTTAGGAATGGTATATGCCTCCGCAGGTATCGGAAATGTATACACGCAATCGTCAATTTTATCGAATACTCAATATAGAATTGCAAGCGCTACCAAAAACTTTACGGCAACATTAATTATGCGATTGCAAGATGCTGGTTATTTTAACATAAATGATAAATTATCTCAACACTTAGTAATTCCCGGTTTACCGAATGGAAGTACAATTACTATTAAACAATTATTGCAACATACTGCTGGTGTAGGGGATTATTTAAATGGAAGCTCGGCTTTTATAAATGCGGCTGTTCCCGACAAAATTTTTACAGATGCCGAAATAGTGGGTTACATTAATAATATGGGAGCATCATTTACTCCCGGTAGTTCTTATGAATATTCTAATGGAGGCTTTTATTTGCTTGGAATGTTGATCGAAAAAAAATTAGGAAAAACATTAGATGTAGCAATTCAGGAATGGATTACTACACCACTTGAATTAACTAATACCTTTATGGATTTTACAAGTACAACGATCAATAAAATTCCAAATTTAGCAGAAGGAACAAGAGCTTACAATTATTCGCCAACATCGGTAAAAGGCGCGGGAGCCATTGTAGCAAATCCTGGCGATTTAGCAAAATATTGTAAAGCAGTATTTGGAGGGAATTATTTGACACAAAGTTCTATAAATGCAATGATTTCCCCTTCTGCGCTTAATTCTGCATATGGTTTAGGAACGCGGCTTTATACTTCTTCAAACAATGTAAAATATCATGGTCATACAGGAACAATCCTAGGATATAATTCTTTTATGTATTATATTCCATCACTAAATGTTTCTGTCGGAATTACTACCAATGCGTATGCGAGTCCTTCTTCATTATGGGATAATATTAAAACAGCAGTTTACAATGTTGTTGAGCAAGAATATCTCAGTTATTGTGCAACAAATAATTGTTTTAATGCCAATGTTCCAGTTCCTACAGCACCAACTGCAGGCCAGGTATATGTTAGTACTCCCGTAAACTTTACATGGGATTCTACAGTTTCAAATGCCGATTACCGCATTCAGGTTTCCAAATCGAATGCAGGGTGGAACGATACGGACGGATTTACATCTGCAGCAGCGCCAAACAGCACAGTAGTGGTGAATGATGTGGTAAATACGGTAAAAACGTATTCCTGGAATGCGACAAGCGCAGCAGTTGCCGAATCGCCTATTGGAGGAAATGTTTACTATTACACAATCAGAAGCTATAGCGCAGCAACGGGAACTTCAAAATATTCGGCTCCCGTGAGTTTTACTCCAAAAAGCGCCGGCTGCACATTGCCGGGCTCAACTTCAATTACGGTTGACAATCTAGCGGCGACTTTAGTAGGGGCCTGGACCTCCACTTCAGCAACAGCAGGATATATAGGTACGGATTATATTCATGATGGCGATACTGGAAAAGGGACAAAATCGGCGACTTTTACCCCTTCAATTCCTCAAAGAGGGAAGTATGAGGTATTTATCAACTTTACGGCTGGCACAAACCGCCCGGCAAACGTTCCGGTTGATATCATTCATGAAAACGGAACAGCTACAGTTACGGTAAACCAGCAGATCAATAATGGAACTTGGGTTTCACTAGGACGATACAATTTCAGCGCCGGTTCCGCAGGCAAAGCTGTGATCCGCACAGCAGGCACGACAGGAGTTGTCATTGCAGATGCCTTTAAATTCACCTTTATTGACTGTCTGCCTGAAAATACGGCTCCAGCAGCCAGTTTTATGCCAACAGCTGCCGCAGTTTGTGAAGGGCAAACGGTAGCCTATACCAGCACTTCTGCAAATGCAACTTCATACAGCTGGTCGTTTCCGGGAGGAACGCCAAGCACAAGCACTGCAGCAAATCCAGTAATTACTTATAACACGGCAGGAACTTACGATGCAAGCTTAACGGCTACAAATGCAATAGGTTCTGACACCAAAACAGCAGCAGGATTGGTGACTGTAAATCCTGCAGCAACTGTCGTAGCTGGATTCACAGCCCCTTTGACAGAATTGGCAATTGGAGAGAGCATAACGCTGACAAATACTTCAACAGGAGCAACTGCTTACGCTTGGACTTTCCCTAACGGTTCTCCTTCGGCAAGTACAGCTGCAAATCCGTCAGTAAGCTTTACAGCTGCAGGTTCAAAGACTGTTACATTAGTAGCTTCAAACGCCTGCGGAAGCAATACCTACACCATGACATTTTGTGTGGGGTCAAATACTACAACAGCTTTGGAAACTTTTGAAGCTTCTGCCGGAAGATTCACACAAGCTCCAACCACTTCAGGTTCTACGGTGGGTATTGCAGCGGCCTCTACCTTGGCAAGAGCGACAGACAGCTTTAAAAACGGAACAGCGAGCCTAAAAGCAGTTTTATATGACAATACATCAGTTGCTACAGATTGGCTGGTGCGACTGCTTTCAGGGGGAGGAACTCCTGCAAACAATCAGGCTTTTGTAGGGAACCAGGGCTCTTTCGGCTTTTGGATGAAAACCAGCACTGCAAATGCCGGAGCGACTGTTACGGCTTGGATTGATGATGCTGACGGATTGGAAGAACTGCCTCCGCAGGCGATCATAAACAACGGAGCTTGGAATTATTACGAATGGTTTTTGCCAACTGCGGCAGGAACAACAATTACGACAGGAAACGGAACCGTTAATGGCGCTTCTGTAACTTTAGATGCGATTGTGATCAAACAAAGCAATACGGCAAACACCATGACAGTTTGGATCGATGATATCCAGCACAATTATATTTCTGGATGCTCCGGAACCAGAAAAATGCTGG